>NZ_JBMGPW010000001.1:0-526392 GCF_049060325.1 Vescimonas sanitatis
TGTTACCCTGAATTTATTCAAAAGCAGTGCGATTATCTTGGCGATACGATTCCAACGTGGGAGGCGCCGAATGAAAACTGCTGATTTTGCCGCACATTTGACGGAGTTTCTTTCCCATTACCTGCCCGAACTTAAAAATATCAGTACGAACACGATTTCATCATATTGCGATGCATTTCGGCTATTCCTTGGCTATTGCCAGGATGTAGAGGGGATGAGGATTGAAAAGCTTTCCATAGATGATCTGACGCCGGAACTCGTTGACCATTTTTTGCAATGGCTGAGGATAGAGCGAAACAATGGAACCGCGACGCGTAGCCAACGTCTTGCAGCCATCCGCTCATTTGTTAAATACCTGCAGATAAAAGAGCCGCGCCTTTTGCTGAATTTCCAGCAAATACTGGCAATCCCAGTGAAAAGAGCTGAGCGCAAAGCGATTAATCCGTTGACAAAAGAGGCGATTGCGCTGATCCTGCGCCAGCCGGATACATCCACTCTCAGCGGCAGAAGAGATGCCACTATCCTGTGTTTTCTTTATGATACAGCAGCCCGTGTGCAGGAAATCTGTGACTTATGTATTGAAGATGTCCGTCTTGATTATCCTGCAAGTGTCAAGATCCTTGGTAAAGGCAGAAAAACCAGGGTAGTTCCCATTTTGCCGGCAACGGCGCAGAACTTGAAAAAATATCTTACTGAAATGCACATGCTTGCACCGGAAAAAAGTCATCTGCCGCTATTTATGAACCGCAACGGGCAAAAGCTAACTCGTGCAGGGGTTACGTACATCCTGAACAAATATGCCAAGGCCGCTTCAGTGATTGATCCTTCCATACCGGAGAAAATTCCTCCGCATTTGATGCGCCATACTAAAGCAATGCACATTTACGACGCGGATAATGATCTCGTTCATGTGCGCGATTTCCTCGGACATTCCGACATTAAAACTACAGACATATATGCCCGTTCAAGTCTTACAATGAAGCAGAAAGCTCTGGAACGAGTTTCGGATTCTCCAGTTCCCTCAATGCCTTCCTGGCAGAAAAGTCGGAGTACAATGGAGTGGTTGAAAAGTTTTGGGTCTCAAAAAGCATAGCACATTATGTGAAGCAACTGCGCCAGGAATCCTCTCCTGGCGCAGTTTTCACATCTGTTCTTCTCATAACGACCATGATTAAATAAACACTGTTATGTGAAGCTCAACATAACAGTGTGGCCATCCCCTGCGTGGAATACCTCATGCAGCGGGTGGCTATGGTCATTACGCTTGATTTGGAATGGGATTTTTAGTTGGCTTTGGTAATAGCTTTCGCGCTTGCTTTCGGGTATCTTGGCTTTACCATTAAAAAGATCGGAGGAACTGCTATGGCAGAAAAAACACGCAACCTCTGCGCTGAGATCCCCTTGGAGCTGCATACCAAAGTACGGCAGCGACAGGCGGAATCCGGCGAGACACTGAGCCGGTACATGACCGCGCTCATCACCAAATTTTATGAAATGCCTACAAATAAAATGTCAAGTGCTAATTGAATAATCCCGATAGCTGCTTAGTTGAGTAAAAGAGCATGACAAAAAGGCCACCGTCATCAACGCTGGCCTATGGTGTGGCTCGGAAGAGTTATTGTGTGGTGTCTAAAGATTTCAAGTATTCTGTAACGCGACCGTAGTAAACCCGCAGAAACTTGTTGGCTCCAGCAGTCATGTAGACAAAGTATGGTTTGCCTTCAGCACGTTTCTTGTCCATGAAAAGATATACGGGATCGTCCATCGGTTGTTTCTTAATTAAGCAATCCATAACGTTGAATAGTGCTTTGCGCAAAGCAGGAGAACCACATTTTGAAGAACGTACGCTCTTCAATTCCATGTTTCCGGATTGGTTTGCGCCAGGATCAACGCCCGCAAATGCTGACAGCGATCCCTTGTGAGCAAAGCGAGTTACATCACCGATCTCTGCTATGAGTTGAGGCCCAAGCCGTTCTCCGACACCATACATCGACATGACGACAGGATATTCCGGTAGTTGGGATGCCAGATGATTCATCTCGATGCGGAGCATTTCGACGCTCTTCGAACAGGCATTCAGTTGCTCCACTGCTTGTTGGATGAGGAATTTCGACGTGGGATTTTTGGGCACTGTAACCAAGATTTTCTTAGCCCCTTCATAAATCGCTGTTGCCGTTTTGTTGCTGAAGTTATAACCGTGGCGCTTGCACCACTTCTGATACCTTTCTGTAAAAGCGATTAAGCTGATGCTGCATACGCAGTCTACATGCCAAAAGGATGCAACAAAGTCCACCCATTTCTGGCTTCCATCGTCACGGACTGGACTGTCAAAAAGAGTGTTTGCGCCGGGATAGGTTTGGTCAAGCAGTGATATGAGATTGTTTTTTAATGTAGTCCTATTTTTTGAAAACAAACCATATTGCCGATTCATAGTCTTTAACTGATAACGAATGGTGTCCATAGAAGAATACGGGCGTAAGTCGGCCCAGTTGTCAAGCCCGTAGCGAGCAATCTTTCTGGAATCCGCTTTGTCCGTTTTGACCTTACGAAGGGAGTTGTTTCCGTAGTCTTTAATCAATTTGGGATTGACGGCACAGACATAAATCCCTGCATCGTGGAGTGCTTGCGCAATCGGTTCATAGTATCGCCCAGTGTGCTCCATAACTACTCTTGTTTCACCCTCCAGGCTTTTCAGATAGTTTGCCAGCTCTCTGAGTTCACTGGGGGTGTGCTGTACAGTGAAAGGCAGAGCCACTACTTCGCCAAAAGGGCGAAGAACAGAAACCATGCTTTTTCCCTTGGAAACATCAATGCCGGCTAAGTTGTTCATGCAATCACTCCTTGTTATGGGTTAGCAATGTGGCGGGGCCACCTTTCCTCATTGCCGATTCTATCAGTCTGATAACACGAACGCTTCGGTTCTACCTACACAAATCGAACGCTGGGAATGAGAGGCGGCTGACTGACATTTCAACGGACGCTAAGTCCTTGGAGGACACCGTCAGGCCATTGCGCTCTCATTTTACCAGCTTAGGCAATAAGATGGAAAAGACGTGGCTGGCTGCCACGCCTCTAACCAAATATATAGTAACTGGAGGAAAATGTGAAGATGGACAAGGACAATGTGAGGACGGTGGCGTTTCAGGTGCCCACCGAGCTGTTTGAGCAGCTCAAGGCATACCTCAAGCGGAACGGCATCAAGCAGAACGCCTTCTTCCTGGACTGTATCCGGCAGGCGCTGGCGGAGGACACCGGCACTGCCGAAGAATAAGAAATACATCGTGCGAACCGCTGCTGAAAATTTCGGCAGCGGTTTTGCTTTGGAGGAACAAAATGTTTATTTACCCCGAAAACCTGAAAGCCAAGCCCATGCTGTGGCTCTGGCTGCTGCGGGACATCGCCGTGATTGGCATCGGCGCTTTGCTCTCTGTGCTGGCGCTGACCCAGGGCCTTGGCATGGGACTGCTGGTGGTCACGGTGCTCTACGCCTTCCTCACCATTCAGGTGGATGGCAGCAGTATTCTGGACTTCCTGCGCCGTGCCGCCTGTTTTCTCTTCCTGCGGCAGCAATATTACGAATGGAGGCTGGACCCATGAATCGGAAACAGAAAAAGGAACTGCGCCAGCGCCAATCCACCCGGCAGCTCATGGGGATCGTCCGCGTGACGCCCCACGGCATCGTGACAGACTCTGGAGAGCGGGTCTTCTTCCTGATCCAGCCGGACAACCTCTCCGTCCTGTCCCCGGAGGTCATCCGGGGCCGCGTCCGCTCCCTCACTATGCTTCTGAGCACCCAACCAACCTTGGAAATTCTGGCTCTGGATTCCCGCGAGTCCTTCCAGCGGAACAAGGAGTATTACCTGCTGCGCTTGGAGGAGGAAACGGAGCCTGCCGTGCGGGAGCTGCTGGAACGGGACATGGCCCATCTGGACGCCATTCAGTTCTCCTCCGCCTCCTCCCGCGAATTTGTACTGGTGCTCCCACTGGATGAAAAGGCCGGTGCGGATGAAGGTGCGCTGCGGCAGTTGGAGAAAGCCATCTGTGACCACGGGCTCCGCGTGCGTCTGGCGGAGGAGCAGGATGTGAAGCGCCTGCTGGCGATCTACTACCGGCAGGATCTCACCACGGAGGTATTCCGTGATTTCGATGGAGAGGAGTATATGGCACATGGCTAAAAAGAAACAGAAGAAGAAAAAGAAGATGCCGGAACAGGTTCAGCGCCCGAAGGACTTTCTGGATATGATCGCGCCCGCGGCGGTGAAGTTCAACACAGATCACTTCATCCTCGGCAGCCGCTATCACACGGCAATGGCGCTGAAAAGCTACCCGCCCATGACGGATGAGCTGGCGCTGCTGCGGGGCCTTGGCGATATGGGCGGCGTCAACCTGCGCCTGACGGCGCGGCAGGTCACGCCCGCCGAGGAGGACGCCATCCTCCATGCCGCCACCAACAAAAGCCGCATGGAGCGGAGCAACACCAACGACTATAAGCAAAGCGTCACGGCGGAGGCAAACCTGCGGGATATGGCGGAGCTGCTGGCAAAGCAGCGACAGGAAAAGGAGCCGCTCATCCACTGCGGCGTTTACTTGGATATTGCCGCCACGGATACGGAAAAGCTGCGCGCGGCGCGGGACACGGTATCCGCACAGTTGGTCCGCTCCCGCATGGGCGCCGATTCGCTGCTCCTGCGCCAGCGGGAGGGCTTTCTCTCCGCCAACCCCGCGGGCGGCAGCCAGCTTGCCAATTTTGCAGAACGTGTCCTGCCTGCCAGGAGCGTTGCCAATCTGTACCCCATGAACTATTCCGGCAAAACCGATCCCAAGGGCTTCTTCATTGGTCGGGACCGCTTCGGCTCCAACGTCATCGTGGACTTCGACCGCCGTGCTTCTGACAAGACCAACGCCAGCGCCCTCATCCTCGGCAATACCGGACAGGGCAAAAGTTACCTTCTGAAGCTCCTGCTCTGCAATGTGCGGGAGGCGGGCAAAAGCGTCATTTCATTGGACTCTGAACACGAGATGGAGGACGAGTGCCGCGCCCTGGGCGGCTGCTTTTTGGACTACCTCAGTGGGCGGTACCGCATCAACCTGCTGGAGCCCCGCTGCTGGGACGATGGCAGCGGGCCGGAAGACCCGGACGCGCCGGACGCTTTCCGGGGGACGCTGCTCTCCCAGCACATCTCCTTCCTGCGGGATGTGTTCCGCGTCTACAAGGGCTTTGACACGCCCCACATCGACACGTTGGAGCTGATGGTAGAGCGGCTCTATCAAAAGTGGAACATTACCGACCGCACGGACTTTGCCGGAATACAGCCGACCGATTACCCCATCCTCTCCGACCTGTACGATACGATCCAGGATGCCTATGACAACTATGACGCCGCCGGTCTTTATCCACGGGAGATGCTGCGGGATCTGCTGCTGGGGCTCCATTCCATGTGCCGCGGCGCGGATGCCCGGTTCTTCAATGGGCATACCAATATTGACCGCTCCAAATTTCTTGTTTTCTGCGTCAAGGGACTGGATAACATGGCGGAAAACCTGCGGAACACCTTGCTGTTCAGTCTGTTGTCCTATATGTCGGATCAGCTTCTGACGCTGGGCAATTCCGTAGCCGCTATCGACGAGCTGTACCTGTGGCTGTCCGATCCCACCGTCATCACCTACATCCGCAATGCCCTCAAGCGGGTGCGGAAAAAGGAATCCGCCCTGTTCCTTGCCAGCCAGAATTTGGAGGACTTCACTCAGCCAGGAATACGGGAGCTGACACGCCCCCTCTTTTCCATCCCCGTCCATCAATTTATCTTTAACGGCGGCAATGTGGATAAGAAGTTCTTCATGGATAACCTCCAACTGGAGGAGTCCGAATATGCCCTGATCCGGGACCCGCAGCGCGGCTCCTGCCTCTACAAGTGCGGCAATGAACGCTATCTATTGCAGGTGCAGGCCCCGGAGTACAAGCAGGCTCTCTTCGGAACGGCAGGTGGACGGTAATGGCGGTACCCGTCGCGGCACTGGCGAAAATCGCCGCTGCAGCTCTCTCGGATGAGGACACCCGGCGAAAGCTGGGCTGGATCGTGGCGGCGATCTGTTCACCGTTGATCCTGACGCTGGCGCTGATCTGCTCTCTGCTCTCCGGCAGTGCGGAGCATAACAATTCCGCCGTTCTGCTGTGCTTCAACGGCGGAACGATCCCAGACAAAACGCCTGCGGAATATGTTGCCTACATTGAAGATATGCGCCGCAGCTTCGCGCTGCTGGACAGCGCCATTGCCACCATCAACGACATGATGGAGAACAGCGACAGCCTTGACGGTATCCGCGTCAAGGCTGTTTTCTATGCCATTTTCTTTGGGGAGGACACCCCCAGCCGCCGAGCGCACCGACAGTTTGTGGACTGCTTTGTGACCTACGAGGAACGCACCCGCACCGTCACCAATGAGGATGGGACGGAAACCGAGGAGAGCTACACCGTGGCGATTCCTGTTGCGGACATAGCCGCCGTGTATGGCAATCTTGAAAACGTGCTTCACTTGGAAATATCCGCGGAACAGAAGTCCAACGCCGACAGTGTGTACAATCTGGCGCGCTATGGCGTTGCCGGAGGTTCGGAGGACTGGATACCTGGCGCGGATGTGCCGTACATTGGCGTGGACGGTTTCTGCTCCCCCATTGGCTCCGGCTGGGAGCGCCGAGTCACCTCTGAATTCGGAAACCGCGTCGATCCCATCACCGGAAAGCACAAGGGACACGGCGGCATGGACTTGGCTGTTCCCACCGGCACGCCCATCCGCGCCGCGCTGGGCGGGACGGTAACAGTCTCCAAGTACAACACTGGCGGCTATGGCTACTATGTCATGATCGACCACGGCAATGGCCTTGCCACGCTATACGGCCACTGCTCCAAGCTGCTGGCAAAAGTGGGACAGACGGTGGAGGCGGGAGACATCATCGCCCTCTCCGGCAGCACCGGGCGCTCCACCGGGCCACACCTCCACTTCGAGACGCGCGTCAACGGGGAACGGACGAATCCAAGGGCATATCTGCCGAAAGGCTGAAAGGAGAAAAATGATTATGAAAACTGCAATAAAACCGATCACACCGGAGCGTGAGCGGGAGCTGGTAGAGAAGCTCGTGGATCTTCTCAGCAGCCGCTATGACGCAGGGAATCTCTATGACATCCTGCGCCATGGGCTCGGCATGGATCACAGCGACATGGAGGCGCTGGGCTTCCAGCTCCGCGACTACTACGAGGAGGTTGAGTAATATGGCATACCAAAAAGTATCCAGACCGTCCACAGTCTATCATTTGACGCAAAAAGGCAATCTCGACAGCATTCTGGATGACGGCGTGATTCGCCGCTTCAACGATACGGAATGTTGGTTCTGCGAGAGCCTCGACAAAATGAAAGCGTACATGGAGCAGACCGTGATGTGCGAAGGCAAACCGTACTACGCCGTAGGCGGTCAGCTCTGCCGCTATCCCAAATTCGTGCCGGAGGACTATGTTCTCCTCAAGCTCACGCCCAGCCACGCAAAAGATAACTGGTACCGCTGGGATCAGGAGATCCCTCCCGGCAGCCCCAAAGAACTGGCGCGGGCGGCAAGAGAATTCTCTCTGCTGAAGATCGGCTACCGCGGCGACATGGCGTTCCGCAACGCGGAGGTCATCGATGTGCCGCTGTTTCTTACGGATGGGATCGTGCAGGGAGAGCCGGTGCAGACCACATCGGAACTGCGGGAGCTCCTGTTTGAACACGTCGAGCGCGAGCAGAGGGAATACACAGATTCTCTCTACCGCATGACGCAGGGACAGCTTATCGTTAACGCCGGAGAGATCGAGGCGAATCGTTTTTGCTATAACGCCTTGCTGACCATGCGTTTAGACCGCGAACAGTTGAAAGTGCTGGCGGCTATGGATAACCCGCTGGAGGCGGTGCGCGGCGCATGGGCCTCGGCGCAGGAGGTGGGTCAAGAGGAAGAATTCTCTCATACGCTGTTTGAAATCTGTGAGCAGACGGCGCAAGAACAGACGATGCGGATGAAATAAAAGTGGAGGATACCAACTATGAAAAAAGAAAATGTCACGATCTCATTCGAGAGCGAGCAGCTTGCCGCTCTCGAATTTTCACTTAAAAAGAAGAACACCAGCATACAGGCGCAGTTGGAGGAGCTGCTCAAATGCCTCTATGAATCCGAGGTGCCGGAGCCGGTGCGGGAGTATCTGGACAGCCGTGCGGCGCCCGCTGCCCGTCCCCGCCGTCCGGCAAGACCGGCGAAGCCGCAGCCGCGGGAGGAGCCTCCTTCCGCGTTGGCGCAGCCCACTGACGAAAGGAATGGTGAGTGAGATGGCAGATCATGTAGACATCACGCTGTGGATCGACCGGCGATGGAAGGATGCCATTGAAAAGCATCTCAAGGATGAAACCTTGCAGGAGCATCTGGAGGATGTGCTGGATGAGCTGTGCAACCAGCTCCCAGAACGTGAGTATGAGCGCATCAGTGCCGAGATCTACGCGGAGGATGCCGCACAGCGTGCAGAGGAAGAAGCCTCCCGCACCTATGCTGCCTACCATGTGGTAGAGAACGGGCAGGAGTGGTACTTCAAGACCTCCCCCGGTGAGGAGCTGCTGGATACCGCGGAAAAGCTGCGCGGCTATGTCACCGGCGAGAGAGGCACTGCGCCGGAGATGTTCATCAGAATGTTTCCGAACGGACGTCCCATCACAGCGGAGGAGTACAACGCGCTCACCACCCTTCGCATGGAGAACACCGGCAAGGTGCGCGGTGTGTTCGATGTGAACTTCGACAAGCGGGAGTTCTCCGCCGTACACATCATGGACGGCTGGCGGACCTGGGCGATGCGGGATGTGTCAGCGGCGGTGTACCATGCCACCCGGTCGCAATTCGCGTCGAGCGATGATAAGTGGCGCAAGCTGCTGGATCATTTGAGCGGTAAAGAGATCACCTCGGCGGGACATCTCTCCGCGCGAAATTTCTCTTTCGGTGATGAGATCATCGAATCGGACGGCAAGCTCAATTTTTATGTGCAGACGGAGTTCGATGTGGACGCTGCCTTCGGAACCTTCGTCCTCACGGGCAAAAACGATGACTGGCTCAACATCTATGCCAACTACGACATCGCGGAGGATAGACCCTGCGACACGCTGGAGCTGACGCTCTGCAAGGGTGACGGCTCCGAGGAGAGCTGGAGCTACCAGCTCAACGCCGCAGAGCAGGATGTCCTGCTGCGCAAGATGGAGGAATACTGTCAACAGCAGACCGGCATGAGTCTCCACGACTACGCGCAGCAATTCCGCGAGGAACCGGAACAGCAGCAGGGGCCGGTGATGAAGCTGTAGGTGCAAACGCAGGCACAGCAAGGCTGAAGCACTCACGGCTGCGGAAACAACAGCGTCCAGGCTGCGCGTGCCTGCGGGCCCGCGGCGCCGCCGAACTGCGTCAACCCGCCCTTGGCGGGCAGCCACAGTTTGGCGGCTGTTATTCTGCTCCCGCGGTTTTTCTCCGTCCCGAATTTGAAAGCGTTTTGCGCAGATTTTTGTGCTTTCAAATGCGCCGCGCAGGGGGCTCCCCGTTTCCCCGCACCGTTCGCCCTGTGTGCCGCTGTGTGCGCGTTTAAGGGCTGGGGTGGAGTGTGTACCCGCCAAAGCCCATTGAAGCGAGCGTTGCGGCGTTTGTGGGCGATGTGCGAAAAAACCGTGTGGATACGGCTTCGACGATGGAGAAATGAGCCTTTGGGGAGGGTGTTTTTCCTCCTGACCATGCCCTGTTCCAGAGGCTTTCGCCCCTTATTTACCCGTTCGATTGTGGAACAAGATAAAGGGCCGCAGTCGCAAGCGCCTGCGGCCCGCCCACAAAGCCCCGCAGTGCGGGGCTTTTTTGCGCTTTCCAAAGCGCAGTCTATTTCAGATCATTTCAGAAAAACCGCAGTCTGGTTTCCAAAAAGGCACGGTGTTTCCGGCATTCGCGCCCCTTTTGACCGACGGCAAGGAAAGGAGAACACCGATGGAAGAAAAAGTGAAAAAGAAAACGACATTCTGGCTCCCGCCCGACATGATCGACCGTATGGATGGCTGGCTGAAAGCAGATAACTGCCGCAGCCGCAATGAGTTCGTAGAAAAAGCCTTGCGCTTCTACATGGGTTATCTTAGCACAGAGGATAACACCGCCTACATCTCGCAAGCCATCCTCACTGCCATTCAGGGTACGCTGGACGACAATAACAATCGGCTCTGCCGCATTCTTTTCAAGTGTGCAGTAGAGCAGAATATGATGAGCCACACCATCGCCGCGCACTTCCGTACCGATCCCATTCACACGCGGGAGCTGCGGGCCTACGCCGTGGATGAGGTGAAGCGCACCAACGGTCAGGTGAGTTTTGAGAGCGCGGTGCATCAGCAGCGGCGAATTGAGCCGGAGGAAGAATGGCCCGGATCGTACTGATCTCGCCCTACCTCAAGGGCGGACAGAATGCCGCGAAGCTGGCGCAGCGCACCCGCTACGTTGCCACCCGTCCCGGCGTGGAACTGCTGGCGGATGAGCGCAGTACACTCCCCGCTACAAAAAAGCAGCAGAATTTTATCACACGGCTGCTGAAGTCCTTCCCCTCCTGCTGGGAGCTCATTGAGTACGAGGAATATCTGGATCACCCCACTCAGGGCAGCGCCTCCGCGTTTATCCAGCAGGTGCAGGAAGACTATATAGAGGCGCTGGATCAAAAGGAAAATTTCATCGACTACATCTCCCACCGCCCCGGCGTCCAGAAGGACGGCGAGCACGGGCTGTGGGATGCCAACGGTAAGGTAAAAAATCTCGCGCAGGCGGTACGGGAGGTGGCGGAGCACACCGGAAATGTGTGGACGCCGGTGATTGCGCTGCGCCGTGAGGACGCGGAGCGGCTTGGCTACGACAGCGCGGAAAACTGGCAGGCTCTGGTGAACGCCTCCATCTGCGATATCGCAAAGGCGTATAAGATCCGACCGGAAAACCTGCGTTGGTATGCTGCGTTCCACCAGAAGCCAAATCAGGTGCATATCCACATGATCATCTTCTCCGAAGATCCCAAGGAGGGCTACCTCACCAAAGAGGGTATCCGGGAAATGAAATCCGTCTTCGCCAGACGGATCTACCACGCGGATCGGATGCACATCTACCAGCAAAAGGATACCGCGCGGCAGGAGTTGCAGGCGCAGACCCGCAAGGCCATGGTGGAATGCATCGCACAGTTGGGCAGCGGAGCGGTCGAGAACCCGCGGCTGGAGCAGCTCACCGAGGAGTTAGCAGAGCGTCTGCTGACGATCAAGGGCCGAAAGGTCTACGGCTACCTGCCGCCAAGGATCAAGGCCATCGTGGACGCCATCGTGGAGGAGCTGGCGAAGGACGAGCGGGTGTCCGCCGCCTATGAAACGTGGCAGACGCTCTACGAGCAGGTGTGCTTGGACTACGATCAGCGGCCGCGCAAGCGTCTGCCGCTCTCCCAGCAAAAGGAGTTCCGGAGCGTCCGCAATATGGTCATTCAGGAAACACTGCAATGGATAGCAGAGCGGCAGCGGTACGCGGATGTGCGGAGAACACTTTCCACGCAGGAAGGACCTATCATCAAAAAGGATGCCGCAGAAGCCGCACCGAAGAACTCTGAGGTCACGGCATCTCTCGCGTCGGCGCAGCCCAAATCTGACCGTGCGGCGAGCGCCACATCGGAAGATACCAGCTCCGCTGACGCTGCTACCTCCAAAGATACTGCGCCGCCCGTGGGCGAAGTAACTCCGACGCACTCACAGCCATCCGGTCAAGCAGGGCAAACCGCACCGGCAGGAGCGGAGTACCATGCCCCCACGGTGGGCGAAACTGTTGTGCGGATGCTGCACCACATGAGCAGGATCTTCGAGGACAACAGCAAGATCGACCAGATCCACCGCGGCTTGCAGATCGACCGCAAGCGCCGACAGGAATTGCAGCGCAAGCGGCTGGCGATGGGACACAAGCCGGACGATCATGAAGAGCAGACATTCAGATAGCACAAAGCAGAATTTTGAAAGGAAACATCATGAGCAAATTTATCTATTTCACGCCGGAGGAAAAAGCACGTGCGCAGAACACGGATCTCGTGTCGCTGCTGCGCGCCCAGGGCGAGCGACCTGTGCGCTCCGGCCGGGAGTTCCGTACGCCCAATGATCCCAGCATCACCGTGCGGGGCAACAAATGGTTTGATCACTCCGCGCGCGTCGGCGGCTACGCCGTCAGCTTCGTCCAGCGCTATTACCGCCTCCCTTATCAGGAGGCGGTTTTGCTTTTGCTGGGCAGGAAAAATAACAAATCGTATGAGCAGGCAAAGCCCGCAAAGGAGGCTCCGAAGCCCTTCGCTCTGCCGGAACCTTACGGAACCATGCGACGTATGTATGCCTACCTCATGCGTCAGCGCCACATTGACCGCGAGGTTATTTCCGCCTTCGTACATGAAAAGCTGCTCTACGAGGACAAGCATCACAACTGTGTTTTCGTGGGGCTGGATGACAGCGGTGAGGCCAAGCACGCGCACATCCGCAGTACCAACAGCGAGGGACGGGTGTTCCGCATGAACATCGAGAGCAGCGCCAGCGAGCACTGTTTTCATAAGAACGGCACAGACAAGTCCCTCTATGTGTTCGAGGCGCCCATCGACCTTCTGTCCCACATTACCCTCTATCCCTACGGCTGGCAGGAGCACAGCTACGTTGCCTGCTGCGGGCTCTCCATCCAGCCGGTGCTGGAGCGGCTGCGGCAGAATCCGAAGCTGGACATGGTGTACCTGTGCCTCGACAACGATGACGCGGGCAACGACGCCTGCGACCGTATGACGGATACGCTGGAGGACATGGACTTGGATGTGGAGCGTCTCTGCCCGGTGCGCAAGGACTGGAATGACGATCTCTGCGCCAAATTCGAGAGGAAGGAGAAAGACGCATGAACGAAAACATATGGCCCCTGATTTTGCTTGGCGGCGGACTGCTGGCATTTTTGCTTGTCGTGTCCTTTCTCTCCAAGAATTACTCGCTCAACAATTTCAAGAGCAAAACCGTTGGCGACGGTCAGTACGGCACAGCCCGGTGGGCAACGCCCAAGGAGATCCACACGACCTATCATGTGGTCCCGTTCCGTCCCCGCCGCTGGCGCAAGGGAGAGGAGCTTCCCACGGTACAGGGCATCATTCTCGGCAGCATGGGCGGCAGAAAGCGCAGAGATAAAAAAGGCGTGATTTTACAGGCCACTCACAAGCTGCTGGAGAGGCTCCGCCGTCCTACAGCAGGGAAAAAGGAAAAGCGAAAGCCAAAGAAAAAGCAATCGGCGATTTCCAAAATCAAAAATGCGATTGAAAATCAGCAGGATGTCCGCGCACTGGTGGACAGCGATGACATCCATTGCCTTATGATCGGCGCTTCCGGCGTGGGCAAAACCGCGTATTTTTTATATGCAAATTTGGAGTACGCCAGCGCCAGCGGCATGAGCTATCTGGCGCTGGACACCAAGGGGGATCTGGCGCGGAACTACGGCGCCATCGCCTCCCGGTACTACGGCTACCGGGTTTCCGTCATCGACCTGCGGAATCCCACCCGCTCGGACGGCTTCAACTTTCTGACGCTGATGAATCACTACATGGATATTGCGAGAGCAGATCCGTCCAATTTGGCGGCGCGGGCCAAGGCGGAGAAATACGCCAAGATCCTCGCCAAGACTATCATCAACCCGGACGGCGACGCTGCCCAATACGGCGAGAATGCCTTCTTCTATGACAGCGCCGAGGGGCTCCTGACTGCCATTGTGCTCCTGCTGGCGGAGTTCGCCCCGCCAAAGGATGGGGAGCCGGAGAAGCGGCACATCGTATCCGCCTTCAAACTGGTGCAGGATCTGCTGGCGGTGCCGAAGTCAAGAGGCAAGAACGGCTTTCAGCTGCTCATGGATGAGCTGCCACCGGAGCATAAGGCTCGGTGGCTGGCGGGCGCCGCACTCACCAGTGCGGATCAATCTATGGCTTCGGTCATGTCCACCGTCATGTCCCGACTCAACGCCTTTCTGGATACAGAACTGGAGCAGGTCATCTGCTACGACAGCCCCATCAATGCGGAAATGTTCGCCTCGGAGAAGTGCGCCATCTTTCTGATTTTACCGGAAGAAGATCCGGCAAAGAATTTCATCGCGGCGCTCATGATCCAAAATCTGTCCCGCGAATTGTTCTCCGTGGCGGATGAAACCGGCGGCAGGCTCAAAAACCGCGTGGTGCTGTTTTGCGATGAACTTGGTACAATGCCACCCTTTGACATTCTGCCCCTATTCAGCGCGGGACGCTCCCGCAGGCTGACGCTGGTACCCATTATCCAGAGCCTCGCCCAACTGGAGAAGAACTATGGTAAAGAAGGCGCGGAAATTATATGTGACAACTGCCAGGACACCATCTTCGGCGGCTTTTCGCCCCAGAGTAAAACGGCAGATGCCCTCTCCGCTGCCCTCGGCAGCAGGACCGTGCTGTCCGGCTCTGTCAGTCAGGGAAAAGAGAGCAGTCAGTCCTTGCAGATGATGGAGCGTGCGCTCATGACGCCGGATGAACTGAAATCCATCCCCAAGGGTGAGTTTGTAGTGATGAAAACGGGAACGCATCCCATGCGCACGAAGCTGCGTCTCTTCCTGGATTGGGGCATCACCTTTGACCCGGACGGCTATCGAATGCCGGAGCGGGCGGCCCGGAAGATCGCCTACATAGACCAGGGCGAACTCGTTCGCAGCATCCATCGGAGCTGCACAAAGAGTCCCTATAATATGGAGGGTGGAAGATGAGTCAATTCAACTTTATTTACGCCGAGGAGCATCTGAGCCACCGGGAGAAGGCGGTCTATATCTACCTGCGGGACCGGGCGGACGCCTCCGGTGTCTGCTGGCCTGGGATCAAGACCATCGCCCGAGAATTGGGACTTTCGCCGCGGACAGTTCAGCGGGCTCTGGCAGATCTGGAGCGCAGGCAGCTCATCGAGAAGCAGAACCGCCACCGCTCCAACGGCAGCCTCACCAGCAATTTATACCGGCTGACTAAGCACAAAACGTCACAGCCTCCCGCCAAGGGGGGACTGTGACGTTTTCCCTTTCAAAATTCTGTCCATAGGGTAGCGTCACCATGGCGCATCCAGAAGAGCCTACTCTACCGGAGGATACAGGACAGAGAAAGAACAAGAATATGGAGGAACTTATGAAGACTATCGTTAGAAGAACAGCGCTGGCTGTCTGCATCCTTGTCCTGGCATTGATCCTGCCCACAGCCGCTTCCGCCGCCTGTGCAGGCTTTGATGACGTGCCGGAGTCTGCGGACTGCTATGAAAGCGTGATATATCTGGCAGAATGTGAAATCGCTGCCGGAACAGGAAATGACTGCTTCTCACCGGAACAGCTCATCACTGTGGAGCAAT
This sequence comes from Vescimonas sanitatis, assembly GCF_049060325.1. Lineage (NCBI taxonomy): Bacteria > Bacillati > Bacillota > Clostridia > Eubacteriales > Oscillospiraceae > Vescimonas > Vescimonas sanitatis. The sequence continues at coordinate 15,453 of NZ_JBMGPW010000001.1, forward strand.
GGGCTGTCATGCTCTGCCGCGCCTATGGTGTGGAAACTATCGGTGATAGCTGGCAGGATGTGGGCCGAAGCAGCGTCGCGGAAGCCTACCGGCAGGGCTGGCTGAACGAAACCGCACTCTCCGCACCGCGCTCACCGATATGTCGCAGCGTGCTGGTTGAGAGTACTTTTGCCGCCGCGGATGTTCCGGTTTATGACAGCACGCTCTACGAGGGAGAGACATCGCTCAGCACGGCTGACAACATCCTGCGCGTGGGGCGGGAGCTCAGGCTGTGCTCTGATGATGCGGATACCAATGCGCTCGTGACGCGCGGAGAAGCGGCAATCATTCTTCATGCTGTCCTGACACAGAGCTTCCACGTCGAGGAACCGCCTGCACCGGTGACGCTGGTGAATGCGGCAGGTGTCAATGTCAACGATTTCCTGCTGGAACTGCGGAAAGTACCCGAACAGGTCCTCGATGCCTTCAACGCCGCCGGCTGGACATATTGCATCGACTTCGACTACATGGGCGGCCTCAGCAAGAAACTGAACATGAGCTGCATTGGAGCCACCAATTACAGCCGGAAAACCATCTACATCTCAGAGGCCGATGCGACGCTCCACGAGTTCGGGCATTTTCTGGATTATGCCCTGGGTTTTCCCGCAGAGCATGAACGGCTGTATCTGGCAGAATCGCAGAACTCCAGTCTGCGGGACTATGCCAAGACCAATAGCCGGGAATTTTTTGCCGATTGCTTCGTCCACTGGATCACATACAGCGCTGACAAAAAGCGCATGGATGATTTCCGGGATGCAGCACCGCAGACTTACGCCTACATGAAGAAACTGGCAACAAACAACTGGGGAGCCTGATACATACGGTTCGCCACGGGGCGTCACAGAAATGGCAGAGTCCCGCAGTTGACAGATTCTCCCTTTTCCCGCTATAATGCAGTCATACTATAAACGAAAAGGAGATTTATTTCCATGAATAAAACCGAACTGACCGCCGCCATGGCGGAAACCAGCGGTCTGAGCAAAAAGGACTGCGAAGCGGCCCTCGCCGCCTTTACCGGCGCAGTGGAAACCGCCATGAAGAGCGGAGACAAGGTGCAGATGGTGGGCTTTGGCAGCTTCGAGGTAAAGAAGCGCCCTGCCCGTGTGGGCCGCAACCCCCGCACCGGCGAACCCATGACCTACCCCGCCTGCAAGGTGCCGGTTTTCAAGCCCGGCAAGGCACTCAAGGATGCCATTCGGTAAAGCCACATAACAGCAAGTTCCCCCGTGTCCTTCCAACCATATGAGAGGGCGCGGGGGGGTTCTTTGGGAAAAGCCGTTGGTAAGCGCAGACCTCGTGTTTCCTGATGGACGGAAACCGCACAGCATGGTATTCTTTCGATAAGGACTGACGTTTTCCAATACATTTCTGGGCATACCGGGCAACCACCGGTGAAAAGCGATTGCATTGTAAGGGAAATCCATGCAGGCAGAAAGAGCATGATCAGTGCTCCGGCTACCGCCGTATCAAACGCAGATACCGGCTCCTATACGAAAGGATGTCATATGGCAAAGAAAAAGAACGGCCGCAATCCACGCAATACGATGGAAAGTACAGACAGGAAGCTGATTGGCAATGCTTTTGATGACGCCATTCGCTTTGCGCGGAAAAACAGTTCCCATCCCAATGCGCCTAAGATCTATGATCTTGTCGGCCCTATCCTGAAGCGCCGCAAGGCCGCTGTTTACAACCTGCTGCCAGAAATCAGAAAACGATTCGGGCAGCTCTATGGAAATTCGGATACCGGCATTTTAACAGCATGGATCAATGAATGCAGTGCTCTGAACCATTCTGTTGACGGGGTGGATCACCTGTATTACATCACGCTGGCCGCTGCGATCTTTATGCTGGATGAGTTGAAACATGACGGAAGGCTCCCCGCTGCGTACCGTTATTTTAATTCTTCTCAGGAAGCGCTGATGTCTGTTCGACTGCCGGATATTTATGACCCGTGTCACGAAGAGATCGTGCTGCGGGGCATGATGGAGCTGATCCGGGAACGTGACCCGCGGGACAATCCATTTCAAACCTACATCAATGACGTGTCTGCCCAGCGCACGGAACCGGTGATCCACCAGAAGCCGGAGCAGGATTCCGAAAGTCTGTCCCCGCGGGAGCGTTTTAACGCTGTCATGGCCTTGGTCCCTTCCGTTGTAAAGGAACGGGCTATGAAGCGGTTCATAGAGAAGTATTGGGAGTTTCTGGGCATCTTCTTCGCCTGTGACGCTCCGCTGTGTAAGAAGCAGACCGAATTACTGCGACAATCGGATTCCATCATGCGCGAGTGCCGCAAACTGCATAAGAGACTCGTGGAAAAACGGGAGGAAAAGAAATCGCCAAACATACCGCGCTATGTATTGGCTCCGAAAGCCGCGCTTCCTTTCCAAAAGCTGCAGGATATAAGCGGAAACTGCGGAATGAGCAGAGCGGAAACCTTCGCCATAGACGAAATGGACCGGCTGCAGGCGATGGCTGCGCAGGGCCTCGCTATGGAGGATGCGGCCGACGATGCAGGGCACAGACGGTTCTCACTCGCCCTGTTCGCACATTCCGCACAGATGGTTAAGCAAGAAGACCTTATAGAAAACCTGGACGCCGACATTGCGGAATGCCTTTTGCGTTTTGAAGTCAACGACCCGTATGAAACCTGCTTTGGCTATCTGTGCCTCATAGAAGCCGGAAGCGATATCCCATGGACCTATAATGCCGCTGTTGCCGTTCTGATGGCTGCGGCACGCAAGCTGCCATGGAACGCACGCGCACTCGATGAACTGGACGACCTCACGGATGGGTTTGATGAAGAAAGCGATTCGGAATACCTGCATGAGAACGCGGATGGGGATTTTGCAAGGGATAAAGACATCGCGCCCATCGACTGGAACGATCGAAAGGCGGACCTATATCGACTCAGCTATTTGAATACGCCCCTCTACACGCCCTTGGAATCGCCTGTGCCTGACTGGAAATTGAATATCCCGCAGATCCTGTGTGGCCTTACGGGAATCGTAATGCCGCGAACGGTTTCCGACAGCGACGGAATGGCAGAGGTTTTCGAGGCAGCAGGCGTGGAGAAAGGCACTGCGAAGGGGTTGGAGCTATATCTTCAAATTGCTCTGGACGTACAGATGCAAAGCAGGGACTGGCGGCATGACTTCCGACATCCCTCTGCCGCACTTCCGAAAGGACTCAGCGACTCTGATGCCGAAAACGCAGTCAACATTGATAAGGAGGATGACATTGATGGGCTGAAAGCCAAAATCAGACGGCTAAGGGAATCCAATGAGAAATACAGGGAAGATCTCTACCAGATCCGGCGCGAAATGGAAACGGTTAAGGAGCACACCGCAAACGTGGAGAAGCGGGCGGCTGCCGAGAGGACGGAACTCGCTGAACTCCGGGAGCTGATTTTCATGCAGGCCAATGCCGTTGAAATGGGGGGACCGGAACAGGATAAAGCGGCAGAACTGAAATTTCCTTATTCCACGCGAAAGAGAGTCGTTGTCTTCGGCGGCCATGACTCCTGGCGCAAGGCGATTCGCCCGCTTCTTCCCAATGTCACCTTTATCAACCGTGAGCAGAGACCCAACGCGGATATGATCAAGGCGGCGGATGTGGTCTGGATCCAACCCAATGCGCTCTCTCATCGCAGCTTTTATAAGATCATCAATGTGGTTCGAACCAATCAGGTGCAGATCCGGTACTTTGGCTATGCCAGCGCAATGAAATGCGCGGTGCAGGTGCTGGAGGATGATGCTTCCGATGGGAAGCGTTGAGCCGACGCGGATGCTGTGTTCAGCAACATCCCACCTGCTGAATCACGCTTTTTATGAGAACGCTGAATGGCTGAAGGTTTCCTATATCAGATTTCATGGGATCACAAGTGAAAAGTGACACAAAAGCCTTGAAAAAACGGAATTGACAACAAATGACAACTACACTACAATAAAAGTGAGATCAGGCTTCGGCATCCGACTATAAATAGCGCATACGAAATGCAGTTCTTGTGAAATGTTTCCCAGCTTTTGAAAATAACATTTTTATAAAAGTGAGGATCAGGATATGAATCAGACGGTGGCAAAGCTCATTAACGAGCAGATCAACAAGGAATTCTATTCGGCGTACCTTTATCTGGACTTCGCCAACTACTATGCGCAGGTGGGTCTGGACGGATTTGAAAACTGGTATAAGGTGCAGGCGCAGGAGGAGCGCGACCACGCGCTGCTGTTCTATCAGTATATGCAAAACAACAACGAGGCGGTCACCTTCGAGGCGGTGGCCAAGCCGGAGTGGGAGCGCGGGGATCACATGACTCCGCTGAAAAAGGCGCTGGAGCATGAGAAGTATGTCACGGCCAGCATCGACGCGATCTACGCCGCCGCCTACGAGGTTCGGGACTTCCGCACTATGCAGACACTGGACTGGTTCATCAAGGAGCAGGGCGAGGAGGAGAAGAACGCCTCTGACCTCATCACCAAAATGGAGCTTTTCGGCGGGGACAGTAAGGGGCTCTATATGCTCAACAGCGAGCTGAAAGCGAGAACCTATGCCGCGCCCACGCTGGTGCTGGACTAAAATCAACGGACGAAGAAAGGAGATCACCATGAAACAGAGATTTTTTATTTGTAAGCATTGCGGAAACCTCATCGCCATGGTGAAGGACACGGGTGTGCCCGTGGTCTGCTGCGGCGAGAAGATGCACGAGCTAATCCCTGGCACCACCGACGCTTCGGTGGAAAAGCATGTCCCCGTCTATACCGTCGAGGGGAGCACCGTTCATGTCAAGGTGGGCGAGGCGGAGCATCCCATGCTGCCGGAGCACTACATCGAATGGATATCCATCCAGACGAAGCAGGGCAACCAGCGCAAGGAGCTGCATCCCGGCGAGAAGCCGGAAGCCTGCTTCGCCCTGTGCAAGGGAGACGAGGTGGAGGCGGCCTATGCCTACTGCAACCTCCACAGTCTCTGGAAAAAATAACAGCCATATTGAAAGAAAGCCCTTACATATAAGAGCAGAAAGATGCCCTTGTTTTCAGAACGGACCGATCAAAAACAGCGAATGGTGACCGGCCTGCAATGAGTAATCCATTTCACCGCAAATAATCATTGAGCCGTGCAGCGCCGTTCGCTCTGCCTGAGAACAGGCAGAGTTCGTAGGGGCTGTGCGGCTTTTTGTATCAACGCAAGGGCAGGGAAAAAGCGCGGGGAGCACCCTTGCCAATATTGCTTCCGCCGGGGACAACGATATTGCAAATGCAACAGTTGTTTTTACAGAGTTCTGATATACTACTATTAAATAACGGCAAGGCCAAATACGACAGGAGGACAACGCCATGATCGACAAGAAAGCTTACCAAAAGATGGACTACGCGCTGTGCCTGCTCAGTGCCCACGCTGACGGAAAAGACAGCGGCTGCATCATCAATTCATTCCATCAGGTGACCAGCAGCTTCCCTGCAAAGTTTACCATTGCCGTCAATCGCGAGAATGTGACCGCCGCAGCGGTCGAGCAGGCGGGCAGCTTCTGCGTAACGCTGCTCGCCCACGATGCGCCCACGGCGCTCATCAACGATTTCGGCTACCGCTCCGGCCGTGTCGCGGATAAGTTTTCCCCATACGAGGTCAGACGCGATGAGGTCGGAAACCCCTACCTTACCGACAGTATGCTCTCCCGGGTATCCTGCCGTGTAATTGACCGGCTGGAGATCGGAAGCTACACGCTCTATGTCGGGCAGGCGACGGAGGCAGAGGTGTTCGGCAGCGGCGAGGTGCTGACGCTCAACGCCTACGCCGCGCGGGGCAAGGCTGTACCACCCACCGCTACGGTGTACCGCGAAATGGTCGGCGGCGGCTTCAAATGCAGTGTCTGCGGGTACATCCACGAGAGCGAAACATTACGCGATGACTTCATCTGTCCTATCTGCCGCGCCACGGCGGACAAGTTCGTCCGACAGAAATAAGTATTTGGAACCGCATTGTGAAAGAGAAAGGAGTGTTTTATGAATTACATCGCCATGATTCAAAACCGCAGATCCGTGCGGGCCTTCCGCAGTAAAGAGGTGTCGGACGCAACGCTTGCCGAGCTGCGCACGCACTATGAAAGAAACTGCAGCCGTCTGATTCCGGAGCTTGCAACAGAGCTTGTAATTCTTGATGCGGACGCGCAGAGCGCACTCGAGGGCGCGGCCGGGTACCAGCAGTTCCTCATCGGCGCGCCGCACTATCTGATGCTCCTCAGCGCCCCGCATATCCATGCGGAGGAAAACGCGGGCTACATGATGGAGGAGCTGGTGCTCAAACTCACCGAGCTTGACATCGACAGCTGCTGGCTGACTTTCACTGACAGCGCACGTATCAAAACCGCCCTTGGACTGACCACACCGCTGGAGGTCGCCGCCATCGTCGCCTTTGGCTATGGGGAAAAGACGCAGAAAAAACTGCGGCTGAATATTCTGAATATGTCAACGGTCGATGTGACCGTCGAGCAGCAGTACTTTGCACCGAAAAAGGGTATCAGGGAACTGGTCAATGTAGATACCTGGGGCAATAAGGAGGGGCTTGACGAGATGCTGGGCTTCTACGATGATATGCTCTGGCAGGCGTTTTACGCCGTATCCCTTGCACCGAGCTATCTCAACCGTCAGCCCTACGGCTTTCTGGTAAGAGATCATGAGATTATCTTCGTGCAGATATCCGACCCCTATACCGACGGCACGGATGCCGGTCTCGACGCCGGCATTGCCCTGCTGCACTTCGCGGCGGTCGCCGCTCAGCTGCTTGGTAAGGGACGCTGGGAACTGGATCCGGAGGGAGTCGAGGGTATTCCAGAGAGCGGCCGTGCATTGGCACGCTATTGGATGTAACTGTAATGAGGGTAAAAGAAAGGCTGGCCGCAGCGCAATGACATCAGGCATAAATAGCAGGAGAACATCCCAACACGCACATCCAGATCATCCCTACAGGCACTATGAATGTTAAGCGAGGAGGAATGATGATGAGTTCCATGCGTATCAAATCCAGAGAAAATCCAAATCTGGAGATCTCTGCGTTTCGCGGACATTTTGCGACCCGCCACTCCCACAACAGCCACTACCTTGACATAACCCGCATGAAGCATGAGTACGGCATGGCGGCTGATGCGGCCGGTATCCTTGTGCAGCACTACATCTATGAGAAGCAGATCGACACGATCGTCTGTATGGACGGCAGCGAGGTCATCGGCACGTTCCTCGCAGGGAGGCTTGCCAAGAACGACCGCTTTGCCGTGAACTCCGGCAGGAACGTCTGCATCGTCACGCCCGAATATGACTCCAACGGCCAGCTCATCTTCCGCGACAATCTGGCGGGCATGGTTTCCGGTAAAAACGTGCTGCTTCTGATCTCCACTGTAAACTCCGGTAAAACGGCGCGCCGTGCGATGGAGTGCATTGAGTATTACGGCGGAAGCCTGCAGGGGATCGCCGCAGTATTCAGCGCGATTGCAAAGGTGGACGAGGTGCCGGTGATGAGCATCTTCTCCCCCGAGGACATCCCCGGCTATATGACAAGCCTTGTGCCTGATTGCCCGCTGTGCAGAGCTGGACAGAAAATCGACGCGCTGGCCAACAGCTATGGCTTTTCCGTTCTGAAATGTAATGACAATATGAAATAACCTGCGGACTTGCAGCTCATCCATTGTATATGTTTTAGGGAAGAATCAGCCCAAAACTAGAGAGGAGTGCAGAATGAGGCGGATTATCACTGTGGGTCGTGAATTCGGCAGCGGAGGACGGGAGATAGGACGAAGAATCGCAGAAGAACTGCAAATTGCTTACTACGATCAGGAAATTATTACGGAAATCGCAAAAAGAACAGCGCTGTCCGAAGCATATATCCGGCAGATAGAGGAGAAACGTCCTGTTGTGAGTTTCCCAATTCACGTTGGACACAGTTTTTATCTGAGCCCAGATCCTACGTTCCATCCGGATTTGTCCATCTACACGAAGCAGCATGATTTGCTTCACGAACTTGCGCGAAAGAGTGATTGCGTTATCGTTGGCCGCTGTGCGGACTTTATCCTCCGAGATCAGAAGCCCATTCGTATTTTCTCTTATGCAGATATGCCGAGTAAAATCAAGCGCTGCATAGACCGCCGGCCAGTAGACGAGAACCTGAGCGAGGCTCAGATGAAAAAACGGATTATGGAAATCGACCGGAGCCGCGCACAGTATTATTCCTTCTTCACTGAGCAGAAGTGGGGAGCGAAGGAAAACTTTGACCTGCTGGCAAACACATCCGGCACTGACATTAAAAAGATGTCTGAATCCTTATGTAGTTACATTAGGGCTTCCGCCTATGCGGAGCTGCCCCCGATCGCGGACGGCTACTGGAAAATGCGCTCTTGAATTTAATTATCTCTATTCAAGAGAAAAACAAAAAGTAAGACTTTCTAAAGCACAATTCATGCTAACGCTTGCAGACGGAGTTCCGGTACGAGGAAGACACGGAGTATTCCGAGCCGATGGCAAACTGGGTAGAGTTTGAAGTAAAAATGAATCTGCCGTATAAGGAGGCACAGCCCTCCGACCCAATCACCATACCGGAGCTTCAGGTGAATGCCATGTCTGGGGCAATGGGTGAAACAGATGAAATCACGGCTTCCCCCTGCGCCTACTACTGGCAGGCCCCGGAACCGAATGAGGATGGAACCATGAGCTCCATCATTGGATGCGGGCCTGCGATCGGCGAAGAGACTTCTCTGCCGGAGATCACGGCAGCCGCCGAGGGACTGATTTCCCACAGAAAGTCAAACGAAATCTGGTTATATTTCGAGGTGCAGCCGGATACAGTGCGGATACAATGCGTCCCCCAAAACGGCGGTGAGGTTGAGACAATCACAGACATTCTTCCGTATGACGGAGGATGTGCGTTCGATCTGAAAAGCGGCAGCTTTGTTTACCGTGTGATTGCAGAATGGGGCGATGGCAACCGTGTGGAATATGGCTTCATCGGGAAGTGGTTGTGATCCTGCGGCAATCAGAATAAAGGACTGACTATGATAAAGATACTATTGGTAGAAGACGATAAAATTATCGTTGCGAGCCTGAGCGAATATCTGAACAGTGAAGGGTATCTTGTGCGAAGTGTATCCGGGCAGACGGCGGCCATGAAGCTGCTTGCGGAGGAAAAGGTGGATCTTGTGCTGTTGGATGTGTCTCTGGCGGAGGGCAATGGCTTCGCGGCGTGCAGAGCGATCAAATCGGAATTTGACTTGCCCGTTATTTTCCTTACCGCGTCAGGCGACGAGTTCAGCACCGTTACGGGCTTCGATCTGGGCGCCGACGATTACATTCCAAAGCCGTTTCGCCCGCGAGAGCTTATCTCCCGCATCCGAAATGTGCTCCGACTCACCGGCAGCATGGGCAAAACGGTGAAGCTCGGTGATGTGGTGGTGGACACCGAAAAGGGCACGGCGATGAAGAACAGCAGGGATCTGTTCCTCTCAGCACTGGAATACCGCCTTCTGCTGTTTTTCATCAACAATCGGGGAATCGTGCTTACCCGTGAGCGGCTTCTTGACGCCATCTGGGATGTTGCCGGCGAGTATGTCAATGACAATACGCTGACGGTGTACATCAAGCGGCTGCGGGAGAAGATTGAGGATGACCCTGCCGACCCGAAGATCATTCTGACGGTTCGCGGGACAGGATATAAGGTGGACGCATGATCAAGCTGCTGAAAAACAAAGAGGTGCGAAAGGCACTGCTGTGGCAGCTGCTGCTCTCCGCAGCCGCCTGCGCCGTCTGCTTTTTCTTCGACATTCACGCCGGACTGACAGCCGCAGGGCTTTCTCTGCTCCTCATGCTGATCTACTGCGTCAGTACATACAGGAGGTATCAAAGCATTGCCGCTTTGGCAGGCGATATCAATCAGATCCTGCACGGCGATCATGCAATCGATTTTGACAGCTATTCGGAGGGCGAGCTGAGCATCCTCCACAGTGAGATCTATAAGATGACCATACGCCTGCGTGAACAGCAGCAAACGCTGACAAGGGAAAAGGCGTATCTTGCCGACTCCATCGCAGATATCTCTCACCAGATCCGCACGCCCCTGACCTCTATCAATCTGCTGATTGGACTGCTGTCGGAGCCGAAGCTGACCGACGCGCGCAGGCAGCAGCTGATCCATGAGCTCTACGAACTGCTCTCCCGCATCGACTGGCTGATCACCACGCTGCTGAAGATCTCACGGCTGGACGCCGGCACGGTGCAGTTCAAGCAGGAGCAGGTCAGTCTGGAGGAACTGCTCAAAAAGTCCTGTGTGACCCTGCTCATTCCCATGGAGCTGCGCGGGCAGGAGCTGCTCATCCATGCGGACGGAGCTTTCCATGGAGATTTCTCATGGACCTGCGAGGCCATCGGCAATATTGTGAAGAACTGCATGGAACACACCCCCGAGGGCGGCAGGATTGAGATCGAGGCAACCGAAAACGCCCTGTTTTCCGAAATTATAATTAAAGACAACGGCACGGGCATTTCTCCGGAGGATCTGCCCCACATCTTTGAGCGCTTCTATAAGGGCAAGGATTCCGACGGCAAAAGCTTTGGGATCGGGCTTGCCTTATCACGCATGATCATAACCGGTCAGGGAGGAACAGTAAAGGCAGAGAACCGCAAGCCCGTAGGAGCCATGTTCACCATCCGCTTTTATAAGGGAACCGTCTGACCGGCGGCTCCCTTTTTTACTAAGTGACGGATCCGTCACCTGAAAGTCACCGCCGTGTCACCTTGACAAAATAGAATGGGGGTGTAAAAAGCGAAAGGAGTATCCCGATATGGAGATTTTGAGAGTGGAAAACCTGACAAAGGTATATGGCAAGGGCGAGAACGAGGTGCGGGCACTGGACGGTGTTTCCTTTTCGGTGGAGAAGGGAGAGTTTGTCGCCGTGATCGGCCCCTCCGGCTCGGGCAAATCCACATTGCTTCACATCCTCGGCGGCGTAGACCGGCCTACAGGCGGCAAGGTATTTATGGACGGCAAGGATGTGTATGCGCAGAACGAGGAACAGCTTGCCATCTTCCGCCGCCGTCAGGTGGGACTGATCTATCAGTTTTACAATCTCATTCCGGTGCTCAATGTAACGGAAAACATCACTCTCCCTGTCCTGATGGACGGGCAGAAGGTCAATCAAAATCGACTGGCTGAGCTGATGACCACTCTGAAGCTTACCGGCCGGGAGAACCACCTGCCGAACCAACTCTCCGGCGGCCAGCAGCAGCGGGTGTCCATCGGTCGGGCTCTGATGAATGCGCCTGCGGTGGTGCTTGCCGACGAGCCCACCGGAAATCTTGACTCCAAAAGCAGCCGGGAGATCGTGGAGCTGCTGAAGGTTTCCAACGAAAAATACGGGCAGACCCTTATTGTCATCACCCACGATGAGAGCATCGCACTGCAGGCGGATCGAATCCTTTCCATTGAGGACGGGAAAATCACCAGAGACGAGGTGATCCGCAGATGAATGTTTTCAACAAGGTAACCTTAGAGAGCCTGAAGAAAAACAGGACGAGAACCATCGTCACGATCATCGGCATTATGCTCTCGGCGGCGATGATCTGTGCGTCCACGACCCTTGTCTCCAGTATGCAGAATTTCGTGCTGCGTTGTGCGATCCACATCGACGGGGACTGGTACGGAGCGGTTTATGACGCCGCATATAAGGACTATGAGGACATCCGCGATTCCGACAGGGTTTCCTCCGCAGCCTACGCGCAGGTTCTGGGTTACGCGAAGATCGACAGCGCCAACGAGCGCAAGCCCTATCTGTATGTGCTTGGCGGCGATGTGGCCTCCGGCTATTTTAAGACAATGCCGGTGCATCTCATTTTAGGTACGCTGCCGAAGGACTCCACGGAAATTATTCTGCCGGAGCACCTGACATCAAACGGCAAGGTGAATTATAAGCTCGGCGACACCGTCACGCTTGATGTGGGTGACAGGACACTTGACGGCCGGAGGCTGGGACAGGACACGCCCGTATACGCCTATGACAGCGAAACGCAGGTGGAGATTATGAGCGGCGAAAGGCTCGAAAACACCGAACCAAGAACCTATACGGTGGTCGGCATCTATGAAAGGCCTACCTTTGAGGACTATTCCGCGCCCGGGTACACAGCGCTTACGGCAGCGGACACCAAATCCGCCGATCAGGCTCCGATTCATTGTTATTTCAAGCTGCACAAGCCCGCCGGGGTGTATGACTTCATGAAGGAAATGGGCTATACGCAAGAGTATCGCTATGCCTACAATACAAAGGTCCTGCTGTATTCCGGCACGGCTCCGTTCGATTCCTTCCTTACCGCGTTTTACAGTCTTGCCGCCATCATCATCGCGCTGATCGTGTTCGGCTCTGTATCGCTTATCTATAACGCATTCTCCATCTCCGTCTCGGAGCGGACAAGGCAATTCGGCCTGCTGTCCTCGGTGGGCGCCACCAGAAAGCAGCTTCGAAGAATGGTGCTGTTTGAGGCGCTGGCGGTCAGCATTGTCGGCATCCCGCTGGGCATTCTGGTGGGCATCGGCGGTATCGGCATAACGCTGCTTCTGATCGGAGATAAATTTATCTCCATTGTCCGTGTGGACATTCCCATGCGGCTCTGTGTTTCGTGGCAGGCTGTCGTCATTGCTGCGGTCATTGCACTTGTCACGGTTCTGATCTCGGCATGGATTCCCTCAAAAAGGGCAACCAGAGTTTCCGCCGTGGAGGCGATCCGCCAGAGCATGGACATCAAGGTAAGCGGCAGACCCGTCCGAACCTCAAAGCTCGCCTACAAGCTGTTCGGACTCCCCGGCGTCCTTGCCGGCAAGCACTATAAGCGCAACCGGAAAAAATACAGAACCACCGTCGTCAGTCTCTTTATGAGCATCGTCCTCTTTGTTTCGGCGGCGGCCTTCACCGACTACATGATGGAATCCGCCGAGGGAGGGCTGGCCTCCGATCAATTCGACCTGATCTACGCGGCGGAGTCGGACGCTTCCGCCGCCATGACGCCAGATGCGCTTCTGGAGCTGCTTTTCTCCGAGCCGAATGTCACCGGAGGTACCTATACCAAGAAACAGTTTTTGCAGGGCGATATCTCCCGCGAATATGTCACGGCAATGTTTGCCGGCCGTTTTGCCGACCTCGGCATGGAGCGTGAGGACGCAGCGCCGAAGGATCTTGGCATCTCCGGTTATCTGTACTTTGTTGCGGACACCGAGTTCAACAGGTTACTGGAAAAGTACAACCTGAAGGAAGCGGATTACTATGACCGGGACAACCCCCTGGGCATCGCGCTTGACCGTAATATTGAGTTTGACCGCCGGCTTGAGAAGTATGTCACGCTGGACTCGCTCCAGGGCGATGGGTGCGTGATTGAGGGCCTTTACTATGTAGAGATCGACGGATATTACAGAAAAGACAGCCGGATCGATGAGAACGGCAATAAGGTCGTCCTCTATCAAAACAGAGACAACGAGAACGACATCATCGAGCTGCCCTATGAGGAATCCTTTGCAAAGTACACGCTGCGGTCCGAAAAAACCATTGAGGAGGCTCCGTTCTTTGTCAGCCGCAGCACGCCGGTGGCCATCAATATGATCTATCCGCACAGCATGCTGGAGAGCGTGATTCCCGAGGCGGCGCTGAATCAATTCCGTAATACAGAGTATTTCCTCACATCGAGCAATCACGCCGCGAGCTTTGAAAATCTGGCGACCATGCTGACGGAAAACGGTCTCAGCAGCCGGCAGCTCTTCGACTACGCCGCAAACGCCGAGACAAACCGGAATGTCATAACCATTATCCGGGTATTTGCCTACGGCTTTATCGTGCTGATCTCCCTGATTGCCGCGGCCAATGTGTTCAATACGATTTCCACGAATATCAGCCTGCGCCGCCGTGAGTTTGCCATGCTGAAATCGGTGGGCATGACGCAGAAGGGCTTTCGCAGGATGATGAACTGCGAGTGCCCGCTGTACGGCTCCAAGGCACTGCTTCTTGGTTTGCCGGTGTCCTGCGGCATTACATATCTCATCTACCGCGCAGTCACAACGGCCTATGAAACCTCCTTCCATCTGCCGTGGGCGGCCATCGGCATCGCCGTACTGAGCGTATTTCTGGTCGTATTCGCCACCATGATATACGCAATGAGGAAAGCGAAAAAGGACAATCCCATCGACGCCTTGAAAAACGAGAATCTGTAAGGAGGAAAAGAATATGCACAACAATGAAGCAACCGCACATGGGAAACTCAACTTGAAATCCCTGCCGATCTGCTGGCTGATCATTCTCGGCGGATACCTTTTGATCCGTATGGTCTTTCTTGTATTCGGGCTGCAGCTGCACCTGACCGCTCAGGGCATCTGCCTTGCGCTGCTGCCGTACTGCTTTGGGGCGCTGTATCTATGGAGGTGCTGCAAGAATCGGGAACCGCTGTTTTACGCGCTTGGTATTCTGCTCCCGGCTATTGTCGAGAAGCTGACGCTGTATTTCCTCGGAGCGTATCTATGCGGGGTCAGTCCGTTCCGTGTCACGGCAGTCATGGAGGCAATTGGAACGATTGAGCCGTATGCGGTGCTCTTTACACGGATGCCCATGCGGTATGCAGTCAATCTGCTGTTCTTTAACTGGATATACATTCTTTGCGGCATCGCCTTCTCTGCACTCTGCTTTTTGGGCTTGTCTCTCTTTCAAAAGCGGGTGGGGGATGAACCATAGGCAAGATATAGGGGCGGCAAAATGTTATCAGGGCAATATGCGACCTCTTGCTGTCACAGTGTTTGCGAGTAAGTTAAGAAGGAGTTGTTGATGCGTCCCTTGGTGTCACCCTCGCCAAAGGCCAGAGGAGTACCGGCGATGATACGCCGCCCGGTGGCCAGAGTCAGAAGCGAAGCAGAATAGTCCGCACGAACATCGCCGCCGACTTTGTGGATTACGGCTTCGTCGCAGCTCATTTCCATATCCTTGCTTGCCAGTATAAACGCTGCCCAGACAAGAGGGTTGAACCAATGAATGGCCAAAGCAAAAAACGCCAGTGCTTTCATAACATGGTCGAGTCGTTTGATGTGGTGCTGCTCATGGAGGATGATATACTCCTGCTCCTTGTCGCTCAAATTGCAGGGTAGATAGATTTTCGGACGGAACAGGCCGACCACAAAGGGAGACTTGATATCGTCTGCGATGAATATATTGTCTCGAAGAGGAACAACCACCGACAGTTTACGCCGCAGCCGGATGTAGGAGACAATACTGTAGATTACCATGACCAACACGCCAATCATCCAAACATAGGTAGCAATGGACATTGGAGCTTCGAGCGGGTCGGCAACCAACTGTTCCCGTCCTTGCGGTAATGCCTCGTTGATCGCATCACTGATGCCCGGAACAGGCCGCGCAACAGAGGGATACTCTGTGTGAACAATGTTGCTCGGCACATATTCGATGACGCTGGTAATTGTTCCAGACTCTTGGGCTGGGGCATCGAAAAGATTGTAAACGGAAAAGCTTGAACCAATCGACACCGGACACAGGAGACGAAACAGGACCACGCCCCACAGCGCATAGGAAATGACCTTGGGTGCTTTTTTCAGAAGAAGGCGCAGCAGGATTACAAATACAATAGCCACGCTTGCCGTCAGGCTCATGTTGAATAGCTTGGGCATGAATGTATAAAAGAACATAGGGTCACCTCCTCATTCCATCAATGACCTTCTGCAGCTCGTCGATCTCCTGGTCAGTGAGTTTTTTCCGTGTCCCGAATGCAGCGAGGAACGCAGGCAGAGAACCACCAAAGGTTTCCTCCACATACTGCTCACTATGTCGGGCGTAGTATTCCTCCCGTGAGATCAGCGAAGTAACAGTGCCATCTTCATTCTTAAACAAGCCACGCTCACACAGGCGTCGCAAAACAGTGTGAGAAGTGCTTTTCTTCCAGTTAAATTCTTCTGCGCCGATCTTGGCCATTTGACCGGATGTGATCGGCTCCCGTTCCCAGATAATATCGGCAAACCGGGCCTCGGCAGTTCCCATTTTCAAATCAGACATTAAAGCGCACCTCCGTGTTACAGCTTGTAGCGCCACTTATATACTACAGCTTGTAACACGAAAAGTCAATATGGCAGAGCCAATGTTCATAAAAGCTTCAAAAGTGAAAGTGCGCCGGTTGTCCGACGCACTTTCTTGTTTCTCATACCTTTGATTGCAGTCGCTTCCTGCGGCTCGGCAGTTCCTTGTTATGCAGCCAGTAGATCAAGACGAACAGCAGATAGGCTCCCAGACATACTGCGAATATGTAAATGGGTGTGTTGACATACCAACCGAACCATTCGGAGAACTGTTTGAACACAATGATGGGAGAATTACCAGGGCCAACGAAGAACATATTCATATCTCTGCCGATTCCAAACTGCACGATGCAGTTCAGGGCAAGGGCCACGCCGCAGAGAAGGGTGAAGATCCAAGTCGCAGAAGCATAGTCGCTCTTCTGGTTGCCGCCTCGCTTGGACACGCAGAGGAACAGTCCCACAAACACCAACAGCATGTGCCACACGCAAGAGTGGGCGGTAAGGAACAGGTGGCCATGAAGCAGGCCGGACGGCTCGGTAAAGGCAATGGCTCCTCCCAAGAGATTATACAGCACCATGAAGCTATGCAATGCCCGACGCAGTTTTCCCAGCTTCAACCAAGGAACAATCAGGCACAGATACATTGGGATGCTGCACAACTGGAATGGGAACTCGCCCCAGTGATAGGTGCCGTCCGCGATCACATAGTAGCAGAAGAATTGCTTAAATACTTCCGACAGCGTCAATACCAAACCGCAGGCAAACAGGATATGACATGCTGTTTTGTCGCTGACATTCCGCAGCTTCCATGCCGAGAAACCGCAGACAGCAAAGCCAATCAGGGTAAACAGAATATGTAATGCACCGTAGGCCGGTGGCGGCTCCATGGGCCAGGAAATAGATTCAAAAAAGGTTGCTAACATTTGCTTTGGGACATCTTCTTTCTTTGGAAACGCACGGGTGTGGATTGCTTCTTTTTAGCTGATGGTCGGGAACCGCAGAACCACCTTAAACAGATCGCCGTCAGTAGTCAGCTCCATGGTGCCGTTTTGCAGTTCGGTCAGGCTCTTTGCAATAGACAGGCCCAGACCGTTGCCTTCGCTCTTTCTGGAGTTGTCGCCCTGAACGAAGCGCTCCAGCAGCTCGTCAGTAGACAGGTTGAGGGGTTCGCGGGAGATATTCTTAAAGGAGATGATTGCCTCTCCGTTTTTCTCCTCCAGCGTCAGATAAACGCGGGTGGAGCGCTGGGCATACTTGCAGACATTGTTCATCAGGTTATCGAACACGCGCCACAGGCGGCGACCGTCTGCCATAATTTTAATAGGCTGCTCCGGCTGGCTGGTGAACAGAACCAAATCCTTCTCTTGAAGCTTCTGCTCATACTCACCGGCAGTCTGTGTCAGCATCACACCAACTTCACAGGGAGCCAGCAGCACCTCCAGATTACCCGTGGACGCCTTAGAAGCCTCCACGAGATCGTCAATGAGCCGCTTCAGGCGGTCGGACTGACGATGGAGTACACCGGCATATTCTGTAATGGTGGGGTTGTCGCACTGCTCTTTTTCAATCAGATCCGCGTAGTTGATGATAGAAGTCAGCGGAGTCTTGATGTCGTGAGAAACATTGGTGATCAGCTCAGTCTTCATGCGTTCACTTTTCAGACGTTGTTCCACCGCCGCTGTCATGCCAACGCCAATGCTGTTCAGATTCTCGCCGTGGCGCTTGAAATCCCAGAACATTCTCTTGGTGTCCACCTGATATCCAAGATCACCGGTGGCAAGAGCCTTGCCACCTGCCTGGAGCTTTCGGAGCATCAACGCCACATAGAGAACCAGCGGGACAAGCACAAGGTGCTTCACGAACCAGAAGGTCAGCAGAACATCCTCCTCACAGTATGCCCCAGCAATGACAAGGACTTCGATCAAGGCGATTGCAGCCAGGCCAAGAGCGGTCTTCCAAACCAGAGGAATGCCTCTGCAAAGGGATACCATACCGCGGAAACACACACATACGCCGCTCCAAATCTTACGCAGCACGACCAGTGCAATTTTAAGGGCATAGAAGATGATGGTGTTCTTCCACCAGCACCCCAGCTTGATCCGCGTTGCAAAGCTCATGCACCAGCCAAGACAAATGGCCATTAGAGAGATACCTAATGCGATGCCGGCTAACGCTGCTTCGATGTCTGAGGCATAGTAGATTGCTTCCACCATGACCTGTATTATCAGGAACCCGGCAAGCGCAGTCATCCCGGTCAGCAGGTCAAAGGGGATCTTCGTACCCCATCCCGGCTGCGCTGTTGCCAGACCATTTTTCTTACCAGATGCGCACATAAGGAAAACGAAAGCAGCGATAGCAAGAATGGCAGCGCCGATGCCAATCGCATATACCCAGAAACGCATGGCAAAGGCCAAGGAGATCAAAAGGTCGGCATAATAATAAGTATCAGGCTGGGTCAATTCATCCGCAAGACGAATCGTTGCCTCCACCGTACCGATCTGCTCCACATCATATCCGTAGTTGCTATACAGACTGTACCAGTTTTCTACGCCGTCTTTCTCCTTCATATGATACCAGACCGCACTGTACTCCGTGGAGCTTTCCTTCACGCCCCCATCATACCCCCAGTTATTTCGCGGACCTTCTGAGAAAACCATTTCAATAGATGCAATGTTGCGATCTGACAAATAGCGCATGGCATCATCAGCACCAGCATCTAAATTCTCGTTGGTCAAATAATGAATGAGCGTCCGGATATCGCCTTCGGCAATATTTCTCATGGCTTCGTTTTTGTAAGCCCATTCAGATGTCGTATAGAGTTCTTCTTCCACCATGATGAACGCACCAGCTGCAGAGCCGATAACAACAATCACCATGATGATGACCAGCAGGAACGCTACGAACTTGGCTGATGTACGGTGGGTCAGCGGGAGTTTTCTATTAACTGGAGCAACATTCTCCGGTTCTGGTGTCACCGCTTCATACTGCGCATCCTGTACGGTCTGCGCGATTTCCTCCACGATGGGATCTGCGTTTTTCTTCCTAAAGAACGGCTTCATCGTTTTGCTCCTTTCTCCATTTTATACCCTTGTCCCCAGACCACCTTCAGATATCGGGGGTCTGCGGGGTTGATCTCTATTTTTTCACGGAGATGCCGGATATGTACGGCAACGGTATTGTCGCTTCCCAGGGGAGCCTCTTTCCATACCTGCCGATAGATCTCCTTGGGGGAATACACCTTGCCGGGACTCTCCATGAGCAGTTTGAGGATGTCGTATTCGATGGGCGTCAAGGAAATGGGTTCTCCGTCCAAGGCGACTTCCTTGGAGCTGTCATCCAGTTCCACGCCGCCGATGACATATCGTGCCGGAGCCGCAGCTCTGCTGCCCAACTGCATATAGCGGCGCAGTTGAGAACGGACACGGGCCGTCACCTCTACGGGATTAAACGGTTTTGTGATGTAATCGTCCGCTCCGGTGTTCAGGCCGAGGATCTTGTCGGTATCCTCACTTTTGGCCGTCAGCAGTATAATGGGGACATTGCTCTTCTCCCGAATCTTTACCATTGCGGAGATGCCGTCCATTTCAGGCATCATGATATCAAGCAGAATCAGGTGAATGTCCTCCTGCTCCATAACCTCAAGGGCCTGCACTCCGGTGTTGGCCTCGAACAGTTTGAAGTCCGGATTCATCAGATATATTTTCAATGCGTTGACGATATCCTGCTCGTCATCGCAAATCAGAATGTGGTACATGGAACCCCTCCTTTGATGGCTTTATAATAACAATCTTTACATTAAGATGGTAGTGGTAGAAAGATGAAGAATTTGTGAAGATTGCCATTCCAAAAGAACAGCGCAGCTCCCGACCGGAAGCTGCGCTGTTGATGTGGTTGCTTACTCGTCAATCATTTGGAGCAGAAGCCAGATTGCAGGCTGGTTTTCTTTAATCCATTCCATATCGTGCTGTTCGCTGATCCGAATGGCACCCGCTTTCCATTCATCGAAGTATTCCTGGCCAGTTTCAGCGTAGAGTCGGAGCTGTGCTTCCGGCGCAAGATCATCGAGAACGCTTCGCATCAGATGTCCACGCAGTCCTGTCTGACCACCCTCTAAAAACTGTGAGAATACATACTGCAATGTATAGCTTCCGTAGTAGGTAAGCTCCCGATACTCAATCGGGTGTGCGTCAATGTAGTCGGCAGGTCTGGAAGATGTGGCCGGAGAGGACTCAATTACCTCAAAAAGATGTTCCACCGCAGAATAGGTATCAACTCCGCCGTAACGGACGGCCTGATCGTAGCACTCCTGCTTCTGGGCGAGGATATACTTCTGAGTATCCAGGGCTTCGTCCTCAATTTCGTCAGGGAACTTATCCCGAATATCCTGAACATAGTAGGAGCCGTCCCGCGGTGTCCAATACTCCTTCAGAACATATTTCCCATCTACAACTTCAAAGGTGATGGCAACAGCGATATGACTGCCGGCAGCATCGTGAAAGCTTCCACCGGAATAACCAAATCCCTGATGAAGCGCCAGTCCGTAGACAGTGACCAGCTTGATGTGGTCGGAGGAACCAACTGCGGGGGTGCCACTGAGTTCCTGTTGATCCAACAAGACAAAGCTGGCGCAATGATACAGACCATCCGGCTTGGAAGGCTTGTTTTCTGCCAGGATTGCTTCATTGATCGCCTTCGCCAACAACACTTCTGAATGATCCGCACCAATGAACTCCGTCACGCCGCCGTCCCGAATGTCGATGCGTGTATCGAGGTCATCCGCCAAAGCTAGATAGATATACATAGGGTCACTATCCGGACTTCCACCGCCAATCCATAGCTCATACATTTCATTGATCACATAGACACGGATATATAGGCCAGAGCCGGTTTCAATATAATCGTAATTTTCAAAATCCGACCACGATAAATCGTATCCGTATTGTGAAAGAATAATTACATCATCTAAGGTGAGTTTCGTCGCTTCGGCAACAACTCTGATGCTGTAAACTTCTTTCAACCGAGCTGGATAAGTTTCCAGTATCTCACCGCTATATGAGACTTCAATAATGTCTCCGATTTGCGGCTCCAGAGCGGGGTCCATATTCATCAGAGGAACTTCAATTTGGTCAGCGCTATTGAGTGCCCAGCTTGCCTCTGGTGCAACCAGAAAATATCCCTCGTGGATTTCAAGGACTTCCGCTTTGAAAGTAATATGATTGGGCGCACTTTCGTCAGAAATACGAATTTCCACATTTTCGACTTCCACATAAACAACGATGTCTTCGTCCGTTGGGTTTTGCATATTGATGCCAACCTTGAACCATTCATCTTTTACGGCGTCAAATTCAACGGGCATTCCATGTGTAAGATAGGTAGCCGTATATCCGGTTTCTGTTGTTTCGTCGACTGGAAATAAAAGAACTTCCGTATCATCCAGTCCTTCACCGGACCATATGACAATGGAGTTTCCCGTTGTACTGACTTCTTCATCTGAATACACAAAATCATCCTGGCTTCCTGCTGGAACGACAATTCGCAGCGTATAGCTGTCCTGATCCGGATCAGTCAGGAAGCACACCGCAACGACCACGCAGGCGATAACTGCCAGAACGACGATCCAGAAAGCAGGCTTCTTGTAGTTCATCACAGACTTCACACGCTCCTTTACACCGACCTCACCAAAGGCAAGAGGGCAGGCTGCGATCACACGGCGGTTGACACTACAGGCCACAAGCGCCTGGGTATAGTCGGCTCTCTGCTCGTTGCCCAGTACCTTAATGACCTTCTCATCACAGGCCAGCTCAATGTCCCGGCACAGCAGCACATAGGCCAGCCACATCAGAGGATTGAACCAATGGATCGTCAGCAGTAGGAAGCCGAGGGGTTTCCACCAGTGGTCTCTTCGACGAATGTGTGCCTGCTCATGTGCGACCACATGGTTCAGATCCTGTCCGCCCATATTGTAGGGAAGATAGATCTTCGGTCTGAACACGCCCAGCACAAAGGGAGAAGCCACATTCTCGCTCTGGAAGATGTTGTCTCGGAGGATGACTGCCTCGCTGACTTTGCGGCGCAGACGCCAATAGCTGACCACGGTATATAGGAGGAGCGCAGCGATACCGGCAATCCAGAGAATGCTAAAAATCGGAATCCAGATCTGAAGCGGATTTGCGCTCGTCAATACATCCTGCGGTGGAGCGAACGAGGACAGCATAGGGTTGACCATGCTATTGATCACTGGAACACCGCTGTTGATCGTGGGCTGTACTGCCATTTCGATATCCATCGGAACTGTCTCTGCGCTGGGGATCAGACTCAGAGCGCTCTCGATAGAGAACGGAAAAGCCAGACGCACTGCCACAATGCCCCAGAGCAGGACATTGACCCACTTGGGTGCTTTCTTCAAGACAAACCGGAGCAGCAGCACAGCCAGGACAAGCCAGCTTGCTGATATGCTCATGTTTATAATTTTCAAAAACAGGTCGTTCATTATTTGCCTCCTCTCCGGATGCGGTCGATCATGCGCTGTACCTCATCAAGCTCCTCCTCAGAAATATTCTGATGCTTGGTGAAAGCAGCGACAAAAGCAGGCAGTGAGCCTTCAAATGTCTTTTCAACCAGTTCTCCAATTTCATATGCCTGCACAGCGTCCTTGGAAACCAGAGAAGTAATGGTGCCGTTATCGTTCTGCAGAACACCTTTCTCTCCCAGACGCTTGATAACGGTATAGGTAGTGGTGCGTTTCCAACCCAACTGCTCCTGACACAGCTTTACCAACTCCGCAGCCGTGACCGGCTCATGTTCCCACATAATCAGACAAAAACGATATTCGCCCTCGTGAATCTTCGGAATATCCATAAGTCAACCTCCTTGTCTACCGATGTAGACTTCTTGATTATAGTCTACAGCAGTAGACGCAAAAAGTCAATGGAGTTCATATTATCTTTACAAATAAATGCTATTGGGGAGCAGATGGCACATTGACGAAGTGCTTCAAATATGCTACTATTATGTTGCTCGATATATCGCGAGGCATAATAGTTGAGAAAGATGGAATGGACAATGGCGGCACAAGCGCCCATGACTGAAGCCACTTATTACATTCTGCTGGCATTGATGAAACCGGGACACGGGTACGGCATGATGCAGCGCATCAAGGAACTCTCCGGAGGCCGCATCGAAATGGGTCCCGGTACACTGTACGGTGTTCTCACTCGCATGAATAAAGAAGGACTTATCACCCTAACCAGCGAGGAAGGCCGCCGGAAGAATTACGCTATCACAGAAGAAGGAAAAAACGCGCTTCATTTAGAGTATAGACGCTTAAAGCAGCTCGTGACCGATGGAGCAATTCTGGAGGAGGTAGAGGAATGAACTGGAGACATGGTATTCATCCCAATAATTACGCCATAGGTGAAACCGAAAAGTATTATTCCGATATGTCCGAGAAAGGTTGGGAGCTTGTCAATCGCGGCATAACCTTGAGCCGTTTCCAGAAAACAGAACCCAAGAAAATGCGATACCGGGTCGAGGTTGTAAATCTGAAATCTTTAGAGGACGGGCATCTGCCAGAAGAACAGATTGCAGTCTACGAGGATTGCGGTTGGGAGTATGTCATCAGCCGCGGATACCTGCACATTTTCCGTGCACCGGAAGGAAATGGTGCCCCAGAGTTCTATTTGGAACCCGAACAGCAGGCAGCAACCTTAAAGGGGTTGCGAAAACAATACCGTTCTTCTCTGATGGCTCCGTTCATCATTTTGGCATTCCATGCTTTTATGGCTGCGCTTGTTGGCGGTTTATTCAATGGCCGTTGGGCAGCGCAGTTGTACCGAGGATTGGTAGAAGAAACCGCATGGGTGATTGGTTTCTGCCTGTTCCTGCTCTGGGCCGTGTTCAGCGATCTATGGGGTTTTATTTACATCAGCCGCCTGTATCGGCGTATGAAGAAAGGCATTCCTCTGGATCATGCGCCGCGCAGTCGAAAGCTCATTATCATCCCACGAATCATCAGCCTGCTGTTGCTCATCTGTATGTTGGGTACGACTATCTAAACGACGAACGATATACTATGCCAGATGTATCAGACGGTCCTTATATTTTACTCTCTGACCTTGACATTGAGGGTAAACGCACAACGAACTCTGTCAATGGTGAAGGAAGTATGGTCAAGGCAAATCAGTCTATGTTGGCAGATCACTGGGACACGCAGGAATATGTTGATGTAATCAACGGCAGTTATAGTAGCGAAGAATGGCTGTACCAGGATGTGTACATTCTCAAAAACGAAGACATGGTTGACCGTTTCGTGGAAGTTCTGATGATAGATTCTGTCTTTGCCCAGTCCACCGAGGATTACACACGCATAGAAATCCCCGGCTTGGATCAGGCGTGGGTCACAGAACGGTTGGAGTGCATCGCTGTTAAAGGCACTACCATCAGTATCTTTACTCACCCCTTTGATTCACCGGAAGGAATGAGAGAGGCATTGGAAGTCGTTGCCGAAAAGTGGGGCAAATAGGAGGTCAACTTATGTACAAAGAAGCAGCAGGAACCGTTATCTCTGTAAAAAAACAGTGGTGGCTAAAGGTAAACGCCAAGCGCGTGAGATTACACGCCATGGACGGCGCAATGTTTCCCCACATTGTTAAAGTAGAATACACTGTTGATGGGCAAACCTATACGCAAAGAAAGTGGATTGGAGCAGGTTATCCGACCCCTTCCGTGGGGAGTTCTGTAACGGTTTTATATGACAGAAACAAGCCCTCTCGGGCAAAAGTGGTATAAGCTCGGTGATACAAAGCCTACAGGTATCAAAACCTGCAGGCTTTGCTTCTGTGCTATGAGATTTTATGAAGAATTTTTAGGTTCCTCTTGATTTGTACGTAGCGTATAGCCTTACCCATATCCGCACCCACAACACCGACTTAAAGAAACGGCTTGCCGCCTATGCCGGACAGCACCCCGACCAGTGCCGCCAGACCGACACAGACCCGGACACGGGCTGCATGGAGTTTGATATTGCAAAGGGGCGTTTCTCTTTCCGTCTGACCGCCCCATACAGCGAGGAACGCCGGAAAGCGGCGCGGCAATATGCCAGAGATAGTAACGCCGCCGACAGGCTGAAATAGCAGGTAGAAATATTCACAGTCTTGTGGTATACTTTATCTGTTGTCAGAGCAACAAATGCGAATTTGATGAGGAAGATTATTTATATAATCTACCGTCTATGGTCTGAAAACGACCACCTGTCGAGAATCAGTGGAAATCGATTCTCGATTTTCTTATACTGTAACCGTAATAGAGATGAGCAAAACGCAAGTTGTACAAAATTGTGAAACAATATATTGAATTACAAATTGTTGCAGCATCTATATATTGTATGCCGCTGCGAACAAATCAGAGTTTTGTTCATCCCTAAACCGTAACAAAGAGGAGGTGAGCAAATGCAAATTGAAATCAAGTTAGATGAGAACTGCAAGGAACCCAAAATCATCGTTGTGACAAACAAAATGACCGACGAAATCAATGAAATCATGAAAAGGCTTTCAGACGAGCAGCCGAAAATGATTGCCGGATTCAAAGATGATATTGTCGAAGTGTTGGAGCCGTTTGATATTTACCGCATTTTTGCTGCAGCGGGCAAAGTGTTTGCCGAAACAAATCACGGTGAGTACACGCTCCGTCTGCGGCTTTACGAAATGGAGCAGCGGCTGGACAGCAACTTTTTTGTCCGAATATCAAACTCGGATATTATCAATCTGAGAAAAGTCAAGGGTTTTGATTTAAGCTTTGCAGGAACAATTTGTGTTACGCTTTCAAATGGGACGGTTACTTATGTTTCAAGGCGTTTTGTCGCCAAGATCAAACAATTATTAGGAATATGAGGTGGTAAAAATGAAAAAAAAGATGATTCAGCGTGGGCTTCTCGGATTCCCTCTCGGCATTGCTATCGGTTTTGTAATAACTGTGATTATATCAATGTGCATAGGAGATGGTTCGTTCTATCCTGTCACCCCTGAGCTGATTGATACAATGAAAAATGAATTAAACGCAGTTATTCTTCAAACAATTCTCTGCGGAATTTTGGGTACAGGCTTCGCAATGGCTTCCGTTATTTGGGAAATTGATTCGTGGAGCCTTGCAAAGCAAAGCGGAATTTACTTTGCCATTGTCTGTGTTACGTTGTTTCCGATTGCCTATATTACGAATTGGATGAAGCATAATGCCATTGGTATTCTTTCATATGTAGGAATATTCGTTGCAATTTCCGTCATCACTTGGCTCATTCAATATTTTGTATGGAAACGCAAAGTGAAAAGAATGAATGACAGAGTTCGAAACAGTAATAACGCAAAATGAGCATAACCTTCACAACGGCAACTTCTCGTTTATCTGGGAGCTGACAAGAACTGAATAACACCGCCACGAGCAGCCATTTCAATTTGAAAACGGCTGCTCTATTTTTATGCCGACGGGCAGAAAGAAGCGACCAACTATGACAAAACCGAGAGAGAAAACCTATGACGAGCTGACCGCCGAGCTTGAGGACGGAAAGAAGAAAATCCGGCAGTTTGAGAACCGGGAAAAGATGTTGCGTCAAAAGCTATCCAAAGAGGAACGCAGAACACGCAGCCACCGCCTTATCGTCCGGGGCGCAGTCTTTGAAAGTATTGTGCCGGAAGCAAAGAACATGACCGACGAGGAAGCCGCAGCACTTCTCCGGCTTGCCTTGACGAGTGAACCAGCGCGGGAATATCTGAAAAAACGAGCAGAGGGAGCGACAAGCTGAAAATCCCTTAGGAACTAAGGGCGCACTTATACACCCTTGCGGGCGTGTGCGCTCTGCCGAGGGCTTATCTCCGCACAGGGGACTTCCCCCGCGCTCCGATATATGTGAAATTATGTCACAGTTGTTTGTTCCCGTGGCATTATTTAGCGCATAACCCCCAGTGTTATTACTTTTACAGGAAAAAATTCTTGTCCGTGCACCATTGCTTGGCGAATCAATTCGCCAAGTCTGATCAAGACTGTCTGAGACTCGTGCTTTAATATATACATTGCGTCGCGCAGTTGGTGTGCCATCAGCAGTCATATAAAGACCTTCGCCACCATGGGATTGAAGAGTATAATTTGCCATGATTTAACCTCCTATTATTTTTATATCTGGGCTCATTCTTTACAACGTCTTTTACAAACGGTAAAATAATGATAAACAATCAAACTTATCTTGATAATCGTATGAAAGGGGCAGCATAAATGAAATCTAAATTGCTTTTGGCAGTTGCCTTTTTGTCAATTGTCTTGACTTCCTGTACAGCAAAAGCTCCTGTCCCGTCCAGCGCGTCCGATCCCGGGGAAACAGCCGTGCCAACCACAGAACATCCTATCCCGTGGTTGGACAGAACACTCGAGTATCTGCCGGAAGTACTCCCTGAGCAATACAGGGAAGTATTGTCTCCTTGGGATCCCTACACGAGAGCGCTTCTAACGGACGGTGTAGTGATCGTTGCGCCGGATATGAAATTTTCCAGTTTGCCTCAGAACTTCCGGGATACCCTGAAATGTATAGATAGCGACCTTCCTTATGGTCAGTACCTGGATGCGGATGTTCAGGAATTTCAAGATGTGCTCTGCTCAGTCTATGAGAACGACGATTTGCAGATCATAACGGCATACTTTGACCCGCTGAAAGAGGACCTCTATTCTGATGCCGAGATCGAATATATTCGGGTTGTTCACGCACGATCGGATCATTTTTGTACATACCAAGGGGTTCGACTGGGTGATTCGGCGGAAACTTATACAAGTCAAGACGCAGGTACATCGATTTCCACCGGGACACCGTATATGACCTATGTGACAGACGATGGCAAGCTGGCGGATCTGTTTTCCAGTTCTTTTGCTGAGATATCTAGTCTCAAGGATAGAGTTGCTGACATTTCTTTTGTAAAAGATTAAAAACTCGACTCCATTAGCACTACTATGTTGGAGTTTCGCTATTTTACTGCATCGAATTTCCTCCTCCTTACTTTCTACAATGGCGAGTTAAAGGATGCATCTACTGCATTGCCTTCATTCATGTATTGATTGGATAAGCCAAAACATTACATGCATAAGGCCATTTGCACAGTATGCGGTCAGGCCTATGGCGGTTTTGCTGCCCATAGTCTGACCAAGACCGAAGCCAAGGCTGCGACTTATACAGAAACCGGCAATAATGAATACTACACCTGCTCTGTTTGCCAGAAGGTCTTTAAGGATGCGGCTGGTACACAGGAAACCACTGTTGAAGCGGAGACGATTGCAAAGCTGACCCGTCCGTCCTCCGGCGGCTCCAGTAGCCATGGGGATCGTGATCCCAGCTATGCAGTGACCGCACCCAGCACCAAGAACGGCGATGTGACCGTCAGCCCCAAGAACGCTTCCAAGGGCGACCGCGTGACCATCACCGTGACCTCAGATAAGGGCTACGAGTTGGACAAGCTCATCGTCAAGGACGCCAGCGGCAATAAGCTCAAGCTCACCGATAAAGGCAACGGCAAGTATACCTTCACTATGCCCGGCAGCAAGGCCACTGTTTCCGCTGAGTTTGTCGAGGAACAGGCGGCTCCATCTTTGCGGATGTTCCCGCCGATGCGTATTATGCCAAGGCTGTAGAATGGGCTGTGAAGAAGGGCATTACCAACGGCAAGGCTAACGGCCTGTTCGGCTCCAACGATTCCTGCACCCGCGCTCAGATCGTCACCTTCCTGTGGCGCGCCGCCGGTTCTCCTGCTCCCAAGGGTACGGCTAAGGTTCCTGCTGACGTACTCCCTAGCAGCTACTGCTATGACGCAGTGGCATGGGCGCTGGAAAACGGTATCATCAACGGCCTGGCTGACGGCACCTTCGGGGTTAACAACACCTGCACCCGCGGCCAGAGCGTGACCTTCCTGTACCGTGCGATGGGCACCGCTCCCACTACGGTGAACGGATTTACCGATGTGGCGGCTGATTCCTTCTGCGCTGACGCTGTTGCGTGGGCTGTGGAAAACGGTGTGACCAACGGCACATCCGCTACGACGTTCAGCCCCAATAACGGCTGCACCCGTGCCCAGATTGTTACCTTCCTGTATCGCGCCTATCAGGGCAAATAAGGGGCATCAGCCTATATAATGCAAAGCGAGGCCACCGGAAATTATCCGGTGGCCTCATGCTCTGCTCATGAACGGTATTTGGTTGATGCCCCTCTGCGGGGGTGCCTTTCTCTACCCCGCTTCTGTAAACAAGCAATTTATTGTACCGGCTGATTGACTAAGCCAACGAACAGTGGCAATCCATCATAGCCAGTGATGGCAAACAGGAACGGACGGTCCAGTACAAAATCCATTTCCTCTTCCGGAGGCGCTGCAGCTCCGGCCATCATCATCACGGTATATGCCGCCGCGGTCACACCCTCTTCGTCGATGGCCACACGAGCCGCATGGTCGGCTTTGGAAAGGAAGATCTCTGCAACTTCCGAAGTCATGGGGCTGAAATCGGCCACTGTGACATCAAATACATCCGTGACACCGAGGGCACGAAGGCCGTCTCCCAGGTCAAAATCAGAGACGACGTCAAATTTGGGAACGGACATATTCACGATCAGGTGCTTGCTGTTCTCCCAGTTTCCATTGCTGTTCAGGAATTCCATCGTTTGCTCATCGGCAAGCAGATCATCCATAGCCACGCCCTCATCAGGCAGGAGGAACCACATTTTGCCGCTGCCCTCCAGGCTCATAGAAACAGCACCAAACTGATCTGCCCAGTAATAGGTGTTGCTGCCGCCCTTGTGCATGAAGTCGCACTCCACGGTTTCTCCGTCAGCGCTGAGCAGGTGGAACAGGCCCTTTTCCGTTCTGGCCTCGTTGAACTCACTGTGCCACTTGGCACGGTAGTAGATGGTAGAGGCCAGAGCCATAACGGTCTCGGGGTCCATGGACAGGCCATCAGCCTGTGCTTCCAGCAGTCCTCCGGTTTGCTCGTTGATCCAGTCCCGCAGAGCCTGATTAAATTCCTCGCTGCCCATCTCGCCACGGAAGGAGGACGCATAGTAATTCTTTGCCAGACTGTCCATGGTGGCCTGGTTGAAATTCACGGACTCATTCAGCCACAGGGAGTTTGCCAGAATGCTTGTCACAGCGCCGTCATTGCTGTAATTGGCGTTCCAAACGCTGGCCGCCTGGGAGCGCAGAGCCTCAATATTCTCACTGCCCAACAGCGTGAGGATCTGCTGTCGGCTCTCTCCGTCCGTCACCTCTGCCAGCATGGCAAGGGCCATGTAGACATTTATGGGAGAGTAGACCTTGTTTGCGCCGTTGGAATTGCTGAGGAACTCCCGGATCGAACTGGCGAAGAACGGTTCCAGACCATCTGCATAACCCTCCGGTTGATTGCGTTGAGCGTTCCTGTCTTCCTTCCATGCGTCATAGACCACATCAAAGCTATCGCTGTCGAACTCGCCGGTCTTTTCATCGAAATACTCCATCTCATTGGGATAGGGAGCCATCTCCGGGTAACTGGCCAGAGCCAGCGCATAGGCCGATGCAGTGTTGTTGGGTTTCTTTTCATCCATATTGGTATCTCCCGCACAGCCTACCAGAGAAATCAGGCAAGCCGCCGTAAGGCACAGTGCTATCAATCTTTTCATGCTGCATTTCCTCCTTAGTCCACGATGGTATCTGTGCAGATAGCTGCTGTTATGATTCCCAAGACCTCGTCGCCGTAGCTGTCCCACCAGTCGGCCACGCCATGAGTCGTTGCCACAAAATTACCCTTGCTGGCCGGATAGCTGATATAGTTCCAGATCTTACCGCCGTCGTAAGTGCCCATGGTGCCATTTCCGAATTCTTTGGTTTCCAATCCGGTACCGCAGACACCGAATGTAGGCCAGTAGTGGAAGTCGATCCATCCATCTTCACCAGAGGGACGGAAGCTAACACCGTAGCTCATGCCATCGGCGCTGTATTCCTCAATCATATATTCCCACCCGGACAGGAGGGGGATACTGACGCCAAATCCGTCGTATTCATAGGCGATACTGTTTGCTGTGGTGCTATCTACGATGTCAAAGCCTGCATAATAGGTTTCCTTATCAAAATCACCGGTGCCGCGGAAATCCATGATCGACTTGCTGATCCGGTAGCTGCCGGCAGGAAGTTCTCCGTACAGGCGGCTCCAGTTCACATCCCATTCGGTATCCTCGTTTGCAGGGATCATCCATGCTTCTGACGTCCAGGCAAGCTCACCCTCCATGGGAAGCAGCTCAACTGCGACCCATTCGCCATCCCGGAGAACCTCGAGGCCATAATAGCTGCCGGTATTCAATTCACCTGTAGGCTCGCCGTCCTGCTGCGTACAAACAATGGTCAAGCCGGACGGGGTGATATTCTTTGCGGTCAGCTTCACACCCCAGGGGTCCTGATAGGCGTATGTTGCCGGGGTGCGGCTGATGCCCACCAGACCGGACACTGCAGGTGCACGCTCGCTCAATACCCCGTTGACCCACACCTTATCGGTGGGTTTGATTACATCGCCCATCTGCACTTCAAGGAACAGATGCCACTGAGCCATGTCATCAGTCACAACTTCCGGTGCCTTGCTGTCAATCGTAATGGCCCAGCCATCCGATGCGCCATCCTCCAAGCGGTGGCGACGCACATCCGTGATCTCATGGCGGATAGAGCCGCTGCCTTCCTGCAGCACGATCAGCACCAGATTCTGCCGTTCAAAATAGGCATCATCATACTTGTCACAGGCATCCAGAAAACCGATGGAGGTATCGGAGTAAACTACTTCTCTTCTCTCCAAGTCATAGATATCCTTGTATGCCTCATAGTAGGCCTCCAGCTCTGCTTTGGAACTGATCACGGCATGGTAAGGATAGCTTCGGTCATCAGAGTAACCGTCTGTGCGGATGTATTGTGCATCAAAAGCGTATGCTTCCGGCGCGGGGGCTACAACATTGGGATCTGCTTCATTGGCAACTATGGTCCAACCCAGCTCCGCAAGTTCTTCCATAACTTGCTCAGGGATGTCGGCCTGCGTGCCGTCTTCCAGCTTCATATACCAATACGCGCCGGTGCCGCCCGGATAGGACTCCTGAATGCCGTCGTGAAGAAGCAGGATCTTATCGCCCGTCTCCAAGCCAGCGAACATACCTTCTTTGTCCTTGCGGTTACTCATGACAATGGGCGAGTTGCCGTCGATGAACATATACGATCCATTCTCCGCCACCAAACAGCGACCCACCGAGAAATCCAGAGAATGACTGACCATATACCAAAGGAGGCCTGCACAAACCAAAAGCAGTCCTCCAATCACACAAAGAGGAATCATCCATTTCTTTTTCTGCTTCATGCCAGCAGCCTCCTTTTTCTTGTATCAGGCATAAAGCCTTTGTATATATAGACGCAAAAAAACGGCCAAAAGTTCCCAATGGTGAGCAATTCACCATTTTCAATAATATATGCTATAATTATTTCAGAAATAGTGAACCAATCGACCTTCGTCGTTGTATATGTAAGTGAAAGGGGGTGCGGAGAGCTTGATCGATCAATACATTAGGCAATACGGAAAACGGCTGTATGGGCTTTGCCTGTCTCTCTGCGCCAGCACCTTTGAGGCAGACGATCTATACCAAGACACATGGCTCCGGGTAGTCAAGAGCATATCGCAGTACGACCCAAGCCGAGAGTTTGAGCCATGGCTGACGAAGATCTGTGTCAATACATACCGCAACACCCTGCGGCGTATTGCACGAAGTCCCTTGCTGAATTTCCAGACGAACGAGGAAAAGGATGCACTTCTGCAATCAGTCCCGGCACCGGAAAATCCGGACTACGGACCACTCTATGAGGCCGTTGACGGATTACCAGAAAAGCTCCGACTGGCTGTAATCCTGTTTTACTTTGAGGAAATGGACATTGCAGCCACCGCACAGGTACTGGGCATCCCGGAGGGAACCGTGAAATCCCGATTAAGCAAAGCAAGAAAACTATTGAAGGAGGTGCTTGGCCGTGAATCAGATTTACAATTTTGAGCAGCACAAGCCGCCCGTACTGAATGAAAATATGCTCCGTGCTGAACTGGAACGGCGCAGGCTCCGTTGGCAGACGGCATTGGTTGCTGTTGCAGGAACCCTTCTGCTGATCGCAGCGGCGATGCTCGGTTTCCTTGTGCTGGAGGACTATCCGTGGATCACTGCATTGTGTCTGGCCTATGTCCTGTTCTCCGCTACCGGAGGCAGTGTTCTGGCCGTTGTTGTTACTAAAAAAGGAGGTGTTATCCATGAGTAATGTTGTTATTGCAATCCCGCTGTTTATGCTCATGATTATAGTTGCGTTGCTCCCTCTCCTGATTGGTGTCTATGTCTATCGGGATGCTAAAAGGCGTGGGATGAATGCGGCTCTGTGGACACTGATCGCAATTTTAGCCCCCTCACTGATCGGCTTTATCATTTATCTGCTTGTGCGGGGCAACTATTCCAATCTGAAATGTCCACGCTGCGCTGCCACGGTCACAGAGCAATATGTGGTATGCCCCAAATGCGGCGCAAAGCTCAAGCCGAGCTGCCCGAACTGCTCTGCTCCCGTAGAGCCGGATTGGACTGTATGCCCGAAATGTGCGCAGCCACTTCCGACTGTGCAGGAAGATATCGTTACACCCGTGCAGCCCAAGGATAAAACCCTGTGGAAGATCCTGGCGGCCATTATTATAGTTCCTGTTGTTTTACTTCTGGTGTTGGGACTCAGCTTCTCTGCAGCCTCTGGTGGAGGTTCCTCCAGCCTACGGGAAGTCTCCTTCGATGAATATTATGCTGATCAGGAACTTCCCGAAAGCACCAAGGAGTATGTGCGGAATTGGTTGGGAGAAATTAACCCCAGAACCGACCATGTATACGCGCTCCGATATACCTACCGATTCAATCCGAATAGTGAAACCACAGACTATTACTATTTGATTTATGTTCCGGGTGGTGGCGATGTAGATCGCCGTGGCTTTGGTTATTCCACAGGGTTGTTCAGTACGGCTTTCAAGCTGGAACTGGAGGGCACTAATGATCAGGATGGTCTGTACTGTGTTATGACCACTTCCAAGAAAGCTGCCCCGCAGCTTCGCGTTACTTTGAACGGCAAGCGTTTGGAAGATGAAATCACCGTCGTGGACTTCAATCCCACACTCTACACCATTGCATCTGCGTACGCCGCTCTGCAAAATCAGCTCGACCGGCGAAATTGAGCAGCGGTTCCGCTTGAATTGAGCAATGGGACCGCCCGGATTGAGCAGTCCCACCGCTCAGGTTGAATATGGACAGCACAAAGGTGTCAAGGTATCATAAATACGGTCGGAGTCAGATGTCTTGCAGCCCCTTCCGCTTGCGCATGGATTCCTTGCCGCCAATGACTATGGTGTAGGCGTCGTGGACGATTCGGTCGCAGATGGCATCAGCCAGCAGTGGGTCAGACAGCTTTTCCGGCCAGCCCGGAATGTCAAACTGGGAACAGAAGATCGTGGAGTTTCGCTTGTACCGAGACTCCACGATTTCCAATAAGTCCCTGGCTTCCGTTTCTTTCAAAGGGTACAGAAGCCATTCGTCAATAATGAGCAGGGCATACTTCCTGTACTGGGCCATGAACTTGCGGATGGTGCCGTTACCCCTGGCAATTTGGAACTCTACCAGCAGATCCGGGAGCCGGATGTACTTCACCGCATAAAACCGCCTTGCGGCAGCCATGCCCAGAGCGCAGGCGAGATAGGTTTTGCCGCTGCCGGTGGCACCCAGCAGGATGATGTTGTGGTGCTCCTGGATGTAGTTGCAGGTGCCGAACCGCAGCAGTTCCTCCTGTTTCAGACCTCTGTCGGGCAGATACTCCACATTCTCCAGACAAGCTCCCGGATCCGAGAAGGTTGCCTGCCGGATCAGCTTGTTCAGATGGTTATTCTTTCGGGCATTCCATTCCGCATCCACCAAAAGACCGAGCCGGTCCTCAAAGGCCATGCTTTGGAACTGCGGATCGGCAAATTGGTCCTTCAGCGCGTTGGCCATAACGCTCAGCCGCATTTCACGCAGCTTGGATACCGTTGTTTCAGTCAGCATCACTTGTTCCCCCTTTCGTAATACGCAGCTCCACGGGTGAATCCGTACCGGGATGAGGACGCAGTAGCCGCACTCTGCTCAGGGATGGCTTTATCCTGGCCAGATGCCAGAATAGCCTGGATATTCTTGAGAGAAGGGCGGGGGGTGTATTCCAATGCCCGTTTGCAGGCATTCTCCAGCCGTTCGGGGGTGTATTTGTCTGCCAGCTTCAGCAGACCCATGCAAGACTTGTAGCCCTGCTGCTCTACTTTGTAGCCGCTGAGAATGGCTTGGACAGCGACCTGCGTGTTGCTGCCGACTTTACCGGCCCAGTGAATGAACCGTTCACCATTCCACTGGACATACTTCTGGTGCTCTGGCGGCATATGCTCCTGGATCGTACTGTACTGGTTAAACCGTCCGTACAGCCTGGGATGGGAACAGATTCGGTTTCCACCGTAGAAAACCTCTACCGTGGCTTTGGTGAGCCGGACATCTACCTTCTGCTTGATGTATTCAAAGGGAACAGAATAATTCATACGCTCCACAGAAATGTGGTAATTTGGTCCCACCGTTGCCACTTTCCAGGTGGCCAATTCAAAAGGTCTGGGCGGCAAAGGGCGCAGAAAGGGCCTTTCTTCCGCAAAGCTGCTGGCCCGGCTACCCTCCCTTTTCTGGAAAGGTTTGTGGTTGAACGTCTCCAGACGGTCCCAAATCGCCTTGTTCAGTTCCAATAGAGACAAAAACTGGCGGTTCCGCAGAGCGGCCAGTATGAAGGTAGAGATGATACCGACGGTACCCTCAACAGCAGCTTTATCCTTGGGAGTGCGGACTCTGGCAGGCAGAATTGCCGTGCCGTAATGCTCTGCCAGCTCCTGGTACGATTTGTTGAGAACGGCCTCATC
Organism: Vescimonas sanitatis; assembly: GCF_049060325.1. Taxonomy (NCBI): domain Bacteria; kingdom Bacillati; phylum Bacillota; class Clostridia; order Eubacteriales; family Oscillospiraceae; genus Vescimonas; species Vescimonas sanitatis. Next base: position 51,576 of record NZ_JBMGPW010000001.1, read on the forward strand.
CTTCCCATGCTTTTGCACGCCGGTTTTCAGGTTGTCGCACTGGATGATCCGGGTGACACCGCCGAAGTATTTGTAGGCATTCACATGGGCAGTGGTCCACGACTCCTGGTTCATGGAGAAAAAGGCTTCTACATAACTGTAGCCGCTGTACGGCAAGGTTGCCACGAACACATAGGCTGGGATAATTTCACCGGTGTCTGTGTCAATAACAGCGGCAGTATCGCCGGCCCAGTCCACCTGCATAATCTCACCGGGTTTGTGGTTCAGGTGCATGGTGGCGTTGACCTTTGTCAGATAGTCGGCATAGTACTTGTTGAACTGGGTTGATTGGTATGGAATCTCGCCCGCCGCCCGGCACTGGTCGCAGTATTCCAGCCACAGCAGGTTCAGAGTAACACCGCTGCGCTGGAGTTCCTTGTGGACAGAGGCGTAGTCCGGCATCTTGTAGACAGGCTTTGAGGTGCTGGACGGAAACAGCCGCTCTGAGAGCTGCTTATCCGACATTTCCTCCGGCAGCGGCCATTGCAGGCCGCAGTTCGCCGCCCGTTGCAGGGTTGCTGCCACAGTGTTCCGAGCGCAGCGGCAGCTTGACGCGATCTCGGTCTTGTTGAGTCCCAGGCTATGGAGCCTGAGGATCTCACGGTAATTGGTCATACAGGTGACCTCCTTGTAGATATTTACGCCAGAAATCTGACGCATATCTACATTTTACCGCAGTGCTCAACGACAGCGGCAAGGGTGCTCAATCCCGCCGGAATGGATGCTCAATTTGAGCGGTTGAGGTGCGCAATCTCGTGCGGAATACTCAGCATCCGAATCCGATTACAGTATGCTGACCAATGCCGCAGGCGACCTGTATCTGGAGCAGTTGGAAAAGGAAATGGAGCCAGACCTCGTTGCTATTACTGTTGTAGAAGATGGGCAAGGAGTGGCAACCGGCGAATTTGATGCACCTGACTTTCTGCTTAATACCGTTACTGGCATCCATGAGTTGCATTATCTTGAAGAGTACCCCTTTTCTTTGGAGAATTTCCAACTTTCCGACTATTTTACCCTCTCCGTCCACTATGCGGATACCACTGGTGAGGCTCACTACGAAGATACCAGCAACTATTTAATCGTCGAAACGGAAAGCGCATGGTATTTGATTGAAATTGGACCTAATAGCGTGATTGAGAAGATTCTGGAGGAGGGCCAGATTACAAGCAGGGATGATGTACTCGTCTATGAAATAAGCGAAGATGCCTACAGTGAGTTGGCAAATCTATTCGACAAAACAACATAAGGAGGTATGTTTATGGGAAATATGTTATTTGATTTCATTCTTCATCCTGCTTTTGTCGTGTTTGTTTTGATTGCACTTTTCGCTGCTGTTGTGGCTTTAGTAATCGCTCATAGACAGAAGCAACTTTCAGCCGGATTGAAGGCGATTCTCATTTCAGTGGTCGTACTGTGCGTCCTATACCTTCTGTTCATGGTAAGCCTTGTCTTCTTGTTTGACAGTTCACCTCCTGCACCCCCTGTTCCGTACACTCCATAAACAATAGTCAAGCCCACAGGATCATCGTAGTTCCTGTGGGCTTGATTTTACTTTGCTCTTTTTTTGAAATAGACCAACACAACTGCGAGGCACTCAATGCAATAAGCTGCTCCGAAAATCACATGACGGACAGCAGCGACTTGCCGAGCCTCTTGAAGATCCTCTTCCGTACATACAGTAATCGGCAAAATCGTTCCATCCTTGGGAGTGTATCGAAGGGAAACTACACTTCTGCGACTGATATATTCGCAGACCACATTGCCGTTCTTATCTTTCAGTCGGCTCTTCAGGGCTTCTTCCTCACTAATCTCATTGCCATACTCATCATAATAAGTCGGCGTTCCTATCTGTTCTTCGGGTGCAGGAACGGCTGCTGATTCTTTAAGGCTGGCATTGTATGAGGGATTGGCAGGGACATCCTGCTCCATATATTCAATGAAGCTGTCGTAGTCCTCGAATGTGGTGCCTTCCATAATGCTATACGGGCCCCAAATGGACGTAGCAAATTGATGACCAATGAAAGTAACTGTCAGTACTACGGCAAGTACAATGGCGCAGGTGCGTTTCAGCTTATGGTTATGCTGATAAATGGTTGACTCCCTCTCGGACAAACTATATGTTCCTTTTTTCAGAAGGGACGCATTGAGGAAATAAAGCACAATAGCATAGATCAGTAGAAATGCCGCAGCGCCCATCGCGCCCCAGATCAGCAGGCTGTCAGAGCCGAGTCCCATATAGGCATCGACTAAAATCAAGGGGAATGTGAAGCCGATAAACGCTACCGTCAATCCAATGGATTTCTCTGCAAGGCCGATGACTTTTCGCTTGAAGTCAGAAAGGATGTCTGCATCCAGACCCGCATCTTCCACGCTGAAAAACGCTTGGTTCACGAACACAGCTTGGCAAACGATACTGGCCGCAAAGAAGATCGCACCCAAAAAGAAGCCAAGAATGGCTTTCAGGAAAGCCAGATTACAGACCAGCGCAACGATCATGCCGACCACAGTAATACCCATTGCAATGTAGGTGTGGTTCTTATATTGAGATAGCGTGGATTTTAATAGACGCTGGCGCTGTTTCTCACCTTTGGGGGTGGTCTCATTCTCCTCTGAAATCACGGTACGTTCTTCAGGTGACTTCCGCTCACCCCGAAGCAGCTCATCACAGGTAACGCCAAAGATTTCCGCGATAGCAGGGATTGCAGCCAGATCCGGCGCACCATCGTCCCGCTCCCAACGGCTGACAGTCTTATCAGATACATTCAGACGCTCCGCCAAATCCTTTTGCGTCATGCCGTTTGCTTTTCGTAATGCGGCGATAAAGCCGCCGATAGTTTTCTTTTCCATATTGAGTCCTCCTTTGGATGGGTGGTTTGCTTTCTGTGTCTTTATTCTAAGATTGTGGTAGTGAGAAAGCCACCCAATAGACTCAGAATCACTCTCGGAATACGAGAATCACGGCATTTTGCCCTATGAGAGCACTGGTTCCATATCCCCGTCGTTTGTCAGATCACCGTCACCGCTGACCGGAATCACATCGCCCAGATAGGTCGGCTCCGGTTTCAGGATACTCGTCGCAAAATCCTTGTTACGAGCAAGGATCTCACGCAACTCACGGTATGCTTGTCCCACATAGGTATGATAGTCTGCGGCAACACCATACGCCTCCACGCCCAGGGCGTTGGCAACATGAAGCGCACGGTAGAGGTGGTATTCCTGCGTGACAATGATGATCTTGTCAGCGGCAAATACATCTCTTGCCCGGAAAATGCTTTCGTATGTAGAGAAGCCAGCGTGATCCATGAAGATATCCTCGGAGGGGATGCCTTCGTCCATGGCCTCCAACTTCATGGCCTTGACCTCGTTGTAGTCCTTCTGTCCGTGGTCGCCGCTCATGAGCAGCTTCGGAGCCGCACCGGACTGGTACAGTTCAATGCCTCTGCGAAGCCGATCCGCCAGCATATCGCTGGGGCGTCCGCTATCATGGACATAGCAGCCCAACACAAGGATGCAGTCAACATCCGTCAGTGTGGCAGCCTCTTCAGAGGAAAGGATTTGGTCTGCGGTGCTTTTCTTCACATGTCCATTGATGCCCAGGACGGTGACACCGCCGATTAGCGCAAGGCATAATAGTGCAATGAAAAGGCGCTTCCATATTCTCTTTTTCATATAGCACCTCACATTTCTCGCCTTAGCAGCGTTTCAAAACAATCCCTTGTTATACTTGATAATTGCGTACAGGCTCAGGCCAAGCCCAACAATCACCGCAGGAATCAAAACCGTTGCGCCGATAATCGTATAGACTTCAATCTCTGTTAGGTAGGTTATCAGTGAGAATAGGCCAAAGACGATAATTGCAATGCCAATAATCAATGTGCCTAATCCCACTTTTTTGCCAAAAGGCTTTACGTCATCCGGTGAAACCCGCTGTCGATGATACCAGTGGAGAGAGGAAATATTGCCCTTCATGTTGGATATGCCAAGAATACTGATGATAATGCCAAGGATAACAGGACCTATAACATCTCCCATTTATTTCGCCTCCTTACAACCGGCTTCCGAATCTACTTCCAAATCGTCCGGTGGTTTGTTCAATCGGATATCGCAGTATCTGCTGGAACACACAAATACCATTCGGTCATATAGAGAACCACAATACCCTCGTCCACCTTTGCATACTTCATTTCCAAATCAGGGTCGTAATACCCAGCTTCGGGTTTGCTTTCGATGTAAGGAACGGCGTGTTCAAGGAATGTCATTGATTCAATCTCTTCGGACTCAAAATAAATCGGATCGCCAACAACATAGTAAACTTCACCATCAATGGTGACTGCAGCCCGGTTGTTGTCATACGCAGAGTCTGTATCTATCTTGACATATTCGATTTTCTCATCGGCAGCATAATATACGATCACATTTGTGCTGTCATCAACCTCCCAGCGATCTCCCCAAAAGCCGGAGAGCATACTGTCAGGTTCGCCCCAGATTTCGCGCAGCTGACCACGGTCATAGCCGATAAGGTCGTTGTTATCAACTGTATAGGCTCCTTCTTCAAAGGCGGAAATCACAGATTCTTTAGAAGGAATATCGTACATGCTTCTCGCGCCCAGATTGCCATGCCAATCTGTAAAAATGGCTGCGGCAACTACCAGCAGTGGGAGTGCCGCCATAAAAACATAACTCCGTGCAGATACAGCATAATCCCGTTTGCGCCATAGCCAATCTGCCACAATACCGATTATGCAGCCAAGAGCAGGTCCGATGCAGAGCAACAGCAAAATAAGGTAACCAAGCGTATCCCAGCCGCTGGCAGCCACACAACCCACGGCTGCTACTATTGCCACGATGGCGACAACCAAAAGCGGGAGAAACTTCACCCATTTTTTCTGAACTGCCTTGCACAAAAGCATCTGTAGAAACAGAAACGGTACGGCAGGAAAATAAAACGCGCAAATCTCGACGGCACCGTAAATCTCAAAGGGGAATGCTACCGCTCGAACAAGGAATAGGCTTATGCTGACTACAAGCGATACTGCAAAAAACACAGTCAGTATCCTGTTGGAATGATTTTTCATAGAAGCACCTCACTTATAGGTCTGTTTTCAAATCAAATCCACATCCACATCGTCCATCAGTTTCTCGCTGAACACAACGCGCCACTCCACATCGTCCACAATCGGCTCAAAACGCAGAGAAGAACAAGCTGCGTGGAGCTTCGGTGCGCTCTGTCCCATGATAACAGACGTGGGGCCGTCAGCACCGCCGATAACACCGATTACTGCCGCATTACAAAAAGCTACCGGTGCAAATTCGTCGGGGTCACGCTTTTTCTGCCTTGGACGGTCGCCCTCGGTACAGTCCTGAATCATAAAGCCCCGACCTGAAATGTCCGGCTCCAGAGAATAGCTCATCGCAAGGTAATGGCTGGGGTATTCCATATTGGGATCATGGAATGCACGCTCCGGCAACTCCTGTTGCTCCACCTCATGGACGGTCAACGTATATATCTTTCCAGTCATAGGATGAGTCAGGGAAATGCTTTCGCCCACTGTAGGAGTCTGAAAATGCTGTCCTGCGATATTCTCCCTCTGCCGCTCCATACGAACAGTGAGAGACTGAATATCCAGACCGTTTACTTCGCCCCAACGGTAGCTTGACCGCTGCATATACCAAGCAAGGCTAACATCCAGGCCATAGTGTTCCATAATCTGTATTGCTTCCGTCTCCCGGCGCAAGCCATCAGCCAAACAGCTTTCCGGAATCCACGGTAATCCGCAGCTGTGGTCACTTTGCAGCTTATACCCATTCAAAGTTACACGCCCCTTAAAGCTGGTGTGTAACGGATGCTCTCGCTCAATTTGTTCCTGTTGCTCTTTGGTATAGTGATTGTTACCTTCATTCAGCAAATCCCATTTATCAATAAATGCTTTTACCTGAACAGGATCAGCCTGTTTACAGTAGTCGATCACAAGGCCTTTATCACAGATATACACGGCAGGGATATACCACTTTTCTTCGCCCCAGCAAAAGGATTTTTGGATAGGGATTTCAATGCCTGCGTTGCCTTCATTTCTCCAAAAACCGCCGTCATAGGTAACTTTCCATTCTTCTGCCCTAACAGGTGCCGCCGCATTCATATCCGGATCGTAGTATTCTTCCGTATAGGGAATCTGAGATAGGTCGAATTCAGCCTGCAGCTTCTTTACATAGGCAAAGGCGTCCTCTAACGGCACCAGCCTAAACTCTGTCCGAAGTACATCCAAAACAGACTGTTGCTCCTCTGTTGCAGGACAGTCGATCAGAAATGCCTTAAACTGCTCCTCATCCCAAGCGTAGCACTGCTCCAGTGCATCCATACTCCCACAGGAAAGCAACAGACGAAGAAGATTCTCGAAGCTGTGTGCAATGGGGTGAACACAATCCCCGAAGTTCATGGGACTGACCGCAAAAATCATCTCACCAAACTCCGGGATGGTGCAGTAGTGGATGCCATCCACACCGGCCCAGCCGATGATCGCGGCATCTCTGGGAGTGCAGTAGTAGGTAACATCGGTATCGCTCTGCTCCAAACCAATAGCAGAGTGCCTGATGTTCAGTTTCTTAAATTTCTGATAAGTGGTCATTGGTGGCCTCCTTGAGGTACTGCTTCAAAAGTTAAAATAAGGATGGTTTCGATATTCGGGTGGGAGTTCTTTCCCAAGACCGGTCCAACCAAGGTTTTTCACCAATACAGACTTCTGCTCTGGGAAAGCAAACTCATTCAGGTAGTCAATGAAATCCGCTTCGTTATAGCAGTAGACTCCCTTAATTCTATAACGCTTTGCGTGAGGACTTGTTTTCATCCACTTGTCGCAAAACTCGATACAATATTTCCTTAGATGGTTAGCCACATCATCGGGCACAGAATATACGACGCTGTCTCCATCGGCACTGATAATTATTTCTTTCATACCAACATCTCCAACCTTAATTCGGGGTTGCTTTCAATTCGATCAGAATAACTTCCGGGCGGTTGTTGAAACGGAACGGCAGAATACTGTTTCCGATGCCTCGGCTGACGATCATATTCGTGTTACCCTCGGTGTATAAACCAGAATCATACTTCGGGAACAAGCCCTGATTGGGGGCCACCAGGCCGCCGACAAAAGGCAGTCGGAATTGCCCTCCATGGGCAGCATGGCCGCTAAGAGCCAGATCCACGCCACAAGCCACATAGGTATCGAACAACTCCGGTCGGTGGGAGAGCAGAACAGCAAACCCATCGTCCTCAGTTGAAATTTCCGCCAGAGTGTTACTGACTACTGATGCGGAATCTCCGAACAGATAATCAGTATTAAAGCTGGGATCGTCCACGCCCAGGATGGTGATGGTCTCGCCGGATAGCTCGATCTCCCCCCGTTCATTTTCCAGCACCACGACCCCGGCAGCTTCCAGACCCGCTTTCAGCTCGGCACACTCAGAAACTCGTGCTTCGTGATTGCCGGTGACATAATAGCAGGGAGCGATTTTCATAGCTTTCTCCGCAAATGCCAGTGCAACCTCAATGTTGGTATTACGGGAGTCAATCAGATCCCCGGTGATGGCGATGATGTCTGGATCGGCCTCCCGGAGCACAGCAAGAAGCTTTTCGTTGCCATCGCCCATCTCAGCATTGTGCAGATCTGAAACATGGGCGATACGGTAGCCGTCAAATGCATCCGGCAGCTCTTTACTGCCAACCGTGTAAGTATTCAGTTCCAACGCTGTATTGCCCCATACTGTCCAAACGACGAGTGCCAGAAGGACAGCAGCAATAGCAAGTATAATTGTTCGTTTCTTCTTGCCAGTCATAGAAATCTCCGCATTATGTGTTCCGGCGCTCACTTTTCCGATACTCATTTAGGTTGTAGACACCGGAGGCAACCCAACCCAAAGCGATGATGATTAGAATGACACGCCAAACCGGAGCCACTTCAACGACAAAACAAAATGCATATAGGGCAATCAGGCTGAGCACCATACAGATAATTGTTGTGATAAGTTTTACTTTGTTACGCGTTTTCATATTTCTCCTTCAATCTGGGAATATCTTCTTTGTCGATCCATTCCTCAGAGTAGCCGCAGGCGCAGCAAACATACCGGTGGACAAGCACAGCGGAGAAATTGCTCCATCCGGTCTGAATGTTATTGCCGACACCGTATGCTCCGGCCTTGCCCGGAACTTTGATGATGTCTGTGCTGTTGCACTTGGGACAAATCTTCCTGTTCTTCATATCGTCGCTCCTTATCCCAATGTCAGTTCCTGGGGGAATGCTTCTTTTCTCATGACTCCCCACATCTTGTCAATGTAGGAAAGGGTGTAAAAGTTTTCGTAGTAGTGATAGTAGAATGCGCCCTTCAGCGTCATACTGTATACGCCATTCTCCTCAGTCACAAAGCCCATTAGCTTTGCCAGCTTCAGTTCCGCACCGTACATCTTCTTCAGCGGCACACCAAAGAACTTCTCAAAACCACCGGCAGCGACCTTGGTGCTGTATGCCGTCCAGAACAGGTAGTAGATCATTCTCTGGCGCAGCGTGAAGCGGAGGGTCAGAGAGGTAGGCAGCTTCTCTTCTGCAATTCGGTTACAGTATTCCTCCACGGAAAAGGTGTTGATTTTGAACTGATCTTTCAACAGAGTGGTTGCCGAGCAGCCGAAGCCGAGGAAGTTATCGCGGGTCATGGAGGAGTATCTGGCGTCGGCCTCGCTGGAAAAAGTCCAGATGGAGCTGCGGGTGTATCCCTGATCCATACAGTATCGGGTGATGGCATCCAGCAGCTCCCGCTTTTCCTTTTTGGGCATCGTGGTCACGGTACTGGGGGTAAAGGTAAAATCAATGAAGGGATAGATCGCCACATGGTTCGCGCCGCTCTGGAATGCGGCATCAACGTCGGCCTTCAGATCCTCAAAAGTCTGATTCGGCAGTGCAAAGATAAAATCCATGGAAACCGTCTCAAAGGGGACCTCGGACAGAGCCTGCTTCATGGCAGAAATATCAACGCTTGTTCTGCCAAGAACACTCTGGAACTTCGTCTGGAAGGACTGGATACCAATGCTGATTTTGGTGACTCCTGCAGTTTTCAGTGTCCGCAGGACATCCGGCGTGACATTATCGGGATGCAGCTCCACGCCAATGCCTTCGGTAATAACAAAGTGTTCCTTGATGGCACCGATGATCTCTCCCAGCCGGTCTGCCGCAAGGGCCGGTGTGCCGCCGCCAAAATACAGGCTGTTCGTTTCCTTTTTACCGCTCTGCTGACCGCCCACAGCGTGGATCTCCCGCAGCAGAGCATCTATGTATCGGTCGCACAGATCCTTGGAATATCTGACCTTGCAGTACGGACAGAAGTTGCAGATGCTCCTGCAAAAAGGGATATGCACATACAGGCCCAGATTGTCGCAGTCCTGGTAAGACAGAACATTGTCGTATTCATTTTTGAAGATGAAAGGCTTTGTCGAACGTGTCAGCCACATTCTGGTCAGCGATGTAATGATACTCATATGGCTCCTATATGTATCTCAGGTAGGTTGTCAGCATCTCAAGTATGATTTTAGGGTTACCCTTAAACAAAAGGGTGTACTCAGCAACGAAGAAATAGCCGCATTCGTCGCAGAGATTAGGTACATCGATACAGCGTCCACAGGTGGATACTTTTCCGTTTTCGATGACCACGCATTGGTGGCAAGGCGTCGGGAAGCTGTTGTTGATCAGGTAAGGGAAAGCGCTCCGCAGATTGAACACCGGCGCACCGGCCTTCATCATCCTTGTGATGACATCGCAGCAATGGGTTTTTTCCTCTCTGGAGAGAGCCAACTCTCTGGTGTCCGGATAGGGCGTGTGGAAATTAAAGGATACTGCCCGGACATTTTTGGTATCTCTGGCCGTAAGGCAAACATGCTCCACAGCATCCTTGTTGATCTGGTTGATGGCCATGTAGAAGCAGATGTTATCGGAGGTGGCATGTTTAATATTCTCCATGATGGTGTCGTAGGTATCGCCACGGACTGCATTATGACGCTCCCGGTCGCCGTCCAGACTGAGCAGAATCAAGTCCGCTTCCGGCAGATCAATCGGGAAGGTACCGTTGGTCACCACATTGACGATGAGAAAGCCCATCTCCTTTGCTTCTACCACCAGATCCCGCAGGGTGCGTTCTCCGTCCCTCCAGAGGAAGGTCTCACCGCCGCAGAAGAACAGGATGCGGATTCCCATGTCGTAGAGTTGCTGCATTTCTCTGCGGATCTGCTCATAGGGATGCACAACGGCGGTGATGTTATTGACGGAACAATGCTTACACTTCAAGTTGCATTTGTCTGTTACAATGACCGTTCCCAGGATAGGCTCCTTCTTGCGGAACAAAACAGTTTTGATACCGAAACCTGCAAAATGCAGAAAGGACGAAAGCTTCATAAGTGTACCTCACAAAAAAGCATCGAAACAGACACTGGCAATCTCATCACGGAGCAGCTTGTCTCCAAATCGTGCATTCTCGTATAATGCGTACCATCCGGGGAAAAGCTGCATTTCCTTACTTTCTTCACAGTACAGCGACCAATCGCCATCCTTGTGGCTCACGAAATAATGCAGACCATCGTGGGACAGTTCCATCTCACGGCCTGTTTCCAGAGAGAGGAGCATCAGCCCATCGTTATAGCGCCGCTGCCACTCTTTCCAGAAAGCGGTGTATCCGTTCCGGTCAAACTCATTCTCCGGGATTTCTTTCGGGGTACAGGCATCGTAGAACCGCTTTACGCTTTTTGCAAAATCCAGAACCTCGTACTGATATTCCCGAAGGGTCACGACTTCTTCCTGCCCGGAGGGGAGGATAAACCGGACGGCATTGCCTTCATGGATGGTGGTCCAATCCGTTCCTGTATCGCATCCGCTGATAGCAACTTCAGTCAGGTCATCATTGGCAATAAGAGTATGCCCACAGCAGGGGATCATTTGAATATCATACTCTGCCATCAGCTTGTCGTTGGTGAGCGTTTTCAGCAGATACAGAGCAGTAGCGCTGACAGTACCCGTATCTTCAAGAACGGTATCGCCAAACTGTACCGTAACATGACCATGCAGGCAAAGATCCTGCGGGTCATCAGCTGCGCCACCGATCCACTCAAAGTTGTCGGCTTTTATTCTGAAAACACCCATGTTGATACCCCCTTAACCACAAAGCAGCGGCAACCGATTGCTGCCGCTGCTGTTGCAGCTTAATCGTACTATGGATTTCCAATCAGTTCATGTCGATTGTGTAAACGATAGATTTTTCAAAGAAATCTTAAAGAATACCCGTTACGCTGGGCCACTGCCAACAGGTACCGTTTTTGATACTTGAGCTGCACATAGCGCATGACCTTGTTGTAATAGACGGGATTGGCCGCGCCGCCAAGGATACCCACAAGCGGAAACCCTTGCACGAATTTCAGGAGCAGCATGTCTACCGCAAAAGCACTTCCTGTCTTCTGGATCTGGGCCTGCAGCTCATCCTCGCCAGTTTGCGGCATCTCCTCGATCATGCCATCCACCCGTGCATTCTTCACAGCAAAATCAGGGCCTTTGGTAAGAGCTGTTTCCATCATGCGAAGGATAAAAAGCCGCTCCTCTGGAGTATCATAGGCAAAGCCATAGCTCAGGGCGGTTTCATAAACACCTTTAAGCAACATACCGACAAACACCACGATATCCGGCAGGCCAATGCCCAGTGCCCCAAGGCCGATTCCTTCCACAGTTGTCAGGGCGGTGTTTGTCAGACCAGACCGACCGGCATTTCGCTTGACCTGTTTCAGTTCCTTTCGGCCACCCTTGACCTGGACGGCATAATCCTGAACGGAATGGGTCTCTTCAAGATTCTGACGGTTGTAGGTTTTTTCAATGACCCCGACGCCTTGAGTAAATACCACGGAAAACGCCTTGCTGAAAGCTGTCTCTAAACTGCGGTAAACCTTCTCTGGCACCTTCTTCTCCAGATCCGTTTTCCAGCGGGGTGCTGTCGTTTTCATGGCGCTCTGCTTCAGCTGCGTTTCCTTTTTCAGTACAGAGGCGTACTCCTTTTCCAGCGCAGCACGCTTCTTGTCTTTCTTTATGAAAATCGACATAGATGCTCCTTATAGGCTTAATTACTGGAAACAGAAACACTCACACCGCCCTTTGACTCTGTCACGGCGTCGATGGTCAGCACCACGGCCAGCGCAATGATCTCATCGGCCGGATCCGCGATGTCCAGCTTGAGCTCCGGGCCATCTGCTCCCGCACCGCCCAGTAGAGAGGCCACAAGGCCCACCACCACGGCGATCAGCCATTTGCCCCGCAGCGCTTCCCGGGCAATATATCTAAAATCAGCGGCGTATTTCATAGCGCACTCCTTTCTTTTGCGGTCAGGATCAAGCATTATTGGAATCGATAGCCGGAGGAGCCCATATGGAATACAGTCTCCATCATCTTGCCATGGTCTGGGAAGATGCGTTCCTCAAAGCCCTCGACTTTTTCGAACGAAATAACAAGGTTATCCTTGTCGATCCAGATGCTGACCGGCTTTCCGTTTTCTCTCTTTGCCCATTGTGCATCATCCGTTTCCTGTGGGGATATAGGGCCGGATGGACATGGCCACACTGCAGATGGGCATGGTCTGGAGCCACACCTTGCCCGGCCCGGTGAGGATCGTGTTAAACAACCCCTCGCCGCCCAGCAATGCGTTCTTCACGCCGGGTACCGCCTGAATGTCCATCTGAACGCCTGCGGTAAAACCCGCCACATTGCCGGTGTCCACCACCAGCTGTTCACCGGGGCCAAGCTCATACTCCACCAATTCGCCATCGATCTCCACGAAGGCCATACCCCGGCCGGACAGCTTCTGCATGATGAAGCCCTCGCCGCCGAAAAGCCCCACACCGATTTTCTTCTTGAAGTGGATGGACAGCTCCACCCCGGCCTCAGCGGCAAGGAAGGCGCTCTTCTGCAGGATCATCTCCCGGCCCGGACCGATCTCCACGGCCTTGATCTGGCCGGGGAAGCTGGAGCCGAAGGTGATCATACCCTGGCCCCTGGCCGCATAGATGTTCTGGAACATGCTCTCTCCGGAAAACGCCTTGGCGAACATCTTGCCCAGACCACCGCCCCGGGTATCCATCTGCATATTGGGGGTCATCCAGACCATGGAGCCCTTTTCGGTGATCATCTGCTCGCCGCTCTCCAGCTGACAGACCACGATGGGGAACGAACCACCTTTGATCTCATAACGCATATTCAGTACCTCCTATAATTCTGTGTTTATATCCTGATGCAGGACTTCATAATTCCTGCTGCTATACCGATCATGGCTACGGGAATGATCAGGATGGCGCCGCCCACAAACAGCAGAAAGACAATCAGCATGGGCAGGGTAAGCACGATGAGAATACCTGCAATGATTTTCGCCATGCCCCAGGTGAGCTTCAGCGCCAGACTGATAGCTTTGATCAGCAGCCAGACAAAAACAATAACGGATAGCAACTCAAACATTTCTTTTCCTTTCAATCAGCGCTCAAAGCCCTTATATCGGGTGCCCTGGTGAGTCAGCATACCCCGGTCACCGATTTCCAGCTCTTGATACTCGTACCGCTTGACACGAAGCTCGATCTGCTCACCATCTTGGGTCTCGAATGTAATGTGATAGGAGTGACTATGATGATGGTGTCCGTTGCTGTGGTGATGATGTGTTTTTCTTCGCTTATCCACGATAGTGGCAGATCCCGTCAGAACGGGAGAGTTCTCGTTCTCGATGAACTGGCCGATACCCTTGGCAATGATATAGAAAAACACGACAAACCAAATGATAACGAATATCTGCATTCTGATCCTCCAATGTTCTGTAAAAGGGGCCCCACTTCATCGTGAGGACCCTATGTCTATGTGAAGTTTTGGCTCAACAGCCTTGATTCCGAGGGCTTCGGCGTAAGCTGGGTTTTTCCTGATCTTATCCAGAAGCCGAATGATCAGGATTCGTTCTCTCGCAATCAAAGGTACCACTTCCTTTGCTTAGATGTGGAAATCTGCCTCCTGCTTATGGCTCTATTGTACCTTTGTGCTGCCCGGAAATAAATGGCTGTGTCAGCAAAATAAGAGGGTATAATTCTTCGTCTGGAGAAAAATAAAGGCTGATCAGACCTGCTTGCCTTTCAGAGCGTTATACTGCTCTATATCAATGACTCCGGTGGCCAGCATCTTTTCTGACCACAGCTGCAGCGTCTCCACGGTGATGGAGATGCGCTCCAGCTCCTCCTGTATGTAGATGAAATCCGCCAGTTCATCACCGGAGATACGCCCGTCCGCCGTGATCTCGATAAGCCGCTCCTTTTGCCTGTGCATGGAGTTCAGGGAAGCCAGCATCTCCAGCACAATCTGGGACAGGTCCTTGATCTGGATCTCCGGCACATACTGCTGCCCGATGGGACACTGGTTGGCGCAGTAGTAGTTGCAAAGGTTGGGCTGCCGGTATTTCTCCGCCATGGCCAGTACCTCGTCCGGATAGGGCAGGGATCGTTCGTTCTCGATCTTCTCGATACGCTCCGGGGAGATGGTCTCCAGTAGTTCGCTGGCCGACTCTCGGGTGAGCTTCAGGCTCTCTCTGGTCAGCTGGTAGATGTTCTTGTTTTCTTTTGTGGATACTCTGGCCATGTTCAACTTCCTCGCCTTTCATCATGCGTATCATCATTATACGAGTTAGCGACAAAAAACGCAACTGCCACCACGCGAAGTAAATTATATCATTGTAATGCCGTTTTTGGCAATTCTTATCTCCTTTTTGTGTGCGCTTATTGGGCAGTTCTCTTGAAACGCAAAAATCCCGCACAGCAGCCGTGTAACCTGCCGTGCGGGAAGTTGACCCTTTATTCTGCGATCAGACGATCCGTTTTAATGGCGTAAGCATATGCTTCTGCGCTGACTTTTCTCAGGTAGGCCAGCGGCATGAGCTTGTCCACCGTCAACTTTTCACCGGCAAATGCCGCAGCATCCTCAATTCGCTCATAGTCATTGCCTGTCAGCAGGCACGCCGCCATATACATTACCTTAGTTGCTCTGGTGGCGGCGATCTCCGGGCTGTAGTTTTCTGCGTAGATATGGCCGCGCAGATCACGGATGCCCTTTACATACAGAGGGTATTCCTCTGCATCGGATTTTCCTCGGGACGCGAGGCAAAGTGCTGCGTCAAATGTATCCCGAAGGCAGTCTTCCACACTGGCATCGCTGCCGCGGTATGCAAGTTCTGCCTTGGCAATTTCCGTGTATGTATGGTGCACTTTCGCAGTGTCCTCAAAGATATCAAGCAGAGAGGTCACATCGTAAAACTGTTTCATGACCTCCATATCCTTGCCGTCATTGAGGAGAATACCGGTGGTGTGGGGTGCAAATGCGGTGAGTTTATCCGCCAGGATACAATCTGCGCTGGGAATCTGTACTGCCAGATATTCCGGCTGCGTTTGCAGCAGCTCGTTTCGGATTTCCTTGCTGATAAGCTCAGCATAATGGTTTTCCTCGAACAGGACGTCCAAGAGGATATACAACGGCTTATGGTTTACCGGGGAATCATAGGTAAACTTGAAATGGCGCTTTTCGATATTATTTTTGCCGATGCGTTTTTGTTCTTCCGCACTCTGGAAAGGGAATATCTTGGATGCCTCTTCGATAAAGGCATCCAGATCCGTTCCGGGCTCCACAATGATATCAATGTCAGTGGACAACCGGCGCGGACGGTTCATCAGGAGCATCAGGCAGGTACCGCCCTTGAAAATAAAGGGCATTCCCACGCGGGCCAGAGCCTCCAGCAGTCCAAAGGCGTAGACCGCACGCTCCAACAGTACGGGGTCACGTTTGCTGGTTTTCTGAAGTTCCCGGATATGCTCTTCTGAAAAGCTGATTGGCTGTATCATATCGTTACTCCGTTCTTAACGTAATATTTGTCTTTTCTCGAATCAGCGCCCTCAGCCGTTTTTCAGCAGCACGGCGCTTGGCATAGCGGAACAGGCAGCTCTCGTCGATTACATAGCCGGAAAAAGCCCCCTCAAAGATGGCCGGATATTCGCTCTTACTGATCACTTCCTGCAGCAGAGGGTCAGAAACCAAATCCACCAGCATCTTTTCAAGGCGGGTATGCCATGCTTCCTCGTTTCCTCTGGGAGCCTCAGTGACCAGTTTGTTTAATACGATCATGCCATCATACCAATACTGGTGATACAGTTCGGGAGTCGGGTCGAGAAGCACCTTGCCAGGGACCTGCTCCTTGAGCAGGTCGAAAACAAAATCAATAATATCATCCTCCACGGAGAGGAACAGAACATTGTGTGCCAACTGATGATTGACAAATTCGTTGAGTTGCACCAGTTCAAAAATGGTGAACTCCACCGCAGGAAACGCTTCCCGAATAGCCCGTGCAGCAGCGCAGGCCTCCTCTGAGTATTCATGCCGATAATTGCTCATCTTATTTCCGGAGACACAATACGCATTCCGGCCGACTCGAACGACCTCTCCGCTTTTCACCAGGCCACGCAGTCTCTTGCGCATAGCCTCTTCTCCAAGCGGGCAGCCATTGTCCTGATTGGTCATAAAGAAATCCCCAAAGCTAAAACTCTTCATGCCGGCCAATGCCGTCAGATGAACCTGATTGAACATGATAATCACCTCGCAAACCGTCCTATTTTGGCAACAGATACTCACTATTGCCGTTTTGGTACAATTACATTATACTGCTTTTCTCCGTTTCGTCAATACCATTTCGGCAATAGAGGGTGTTTACTGACGAAATAGTACCGTCGAAACATGAGAATAGTATTGCCCTTCAAAAGCATTTTATTCGCAGAGCCGAAAATGGTTGCATCGAAAGGTGAAATCTCATTTCACCATACCTGAAGCAAAATGCTTGGAGGATTCTGTTATAATGGTTTTAAGAGGAGGTGCAGCATGTATAGCATATCGGAATTTGCAGGCTTGTTGGTCAAGCAGGCCCGGGAAGAGAAGCAATGGGATCAGCAGTATCTGGCTGATGAGCTGGATATTGATATCCGCACGCTCAAGAAAATAGAAGCAGGCAAATCAGACATATCATTTGACACACTGAGCAGTCTGATCCATCTGCTTGAAATCTCACCGAAAATCCTGTTCTATGCTGATCGCACAGAAACCGGCGTGGAGATGGATAAGATATTTCGTCAGCTGATGCGCTTTTCTCCGGACAATATCCAGATGATCTGCGATTCAGCCCATTACATCCGGGCCTGGAAGGATGCCAACGGTGATGACTACCCTTTGGAACAATAAAGCATGACCGTTAAGAGAGATCCCTGCGCCGGAGAATACCAGCGCAGGGATTTCATTACACTTACCACTTGCTCATGATCTTACCATACATCTGCAGCTTTTCATCTTCGTAGCGGACTTCCCAAACATATCGGAGACTACGGCATCCAACGTCAGATTGCACACAGTGAAAGCGTTCTGGAAACGATTCTTTTCACTGGAACGCATGGACACGAGCTTACTTCGATAGCGGGTGAACTCGCGGAGAATACGGATATCCTTACTTGGAATGAAACTGCTGGGAACTAAGCCCATACGAAACAGATTGCCGACGACGTACAGTTTGAGGTTGTCGGTATCTCTGACATTCGGGAAACCGACGATTACCCCGGCATCCGGGTCGCGCTGAAAGCGAACTATCCGCCGATCAGCGTACCTCTGACGGTGGATGCCACCACGGGCGACATGATAACGCCCCGCGAGGTGGAATACACATTCTCCCTGCTGTTCGATAACCGCACGATCAGTATTCTTGCCTATAACCTTGAAACGGTTTTGGCGAAAAAGCTGGAAACTGTGCTGTCCCGCAACATTGCGAATACCCGTCCGAAAGATTATTACGACGTACATATCCTGTACGCACTGCGCGGCGCGGAGTACGACAAAGCGACGCTGCGCCGGGCGCTGGAACGGACGACGCAGAAACGCGGTAGCGGCATGATCCTGACAGACTACCCGGAAATTATGAAAGAGATCCGCGAAAGCGATACGCTCCGCAAGCTGTGGGAGAAATACAGCCGCGAGTAACCGTGTGCATTTCATGCGGGTTCCTTACAGAGATCCGGGTAGTTTCATGCTCCGTTTGTCAGTTACCTTTGTTCACCCTGGGACACTTGTTAGTGTTGAAAAAAGAACGTTTTTCGGATACTATATAGGTGAGAGCGGCAAAAAAAGCGGTACTTTTATTCGTGCAATAGGGGCGCTGGTATGATAAAAGGAGTTGGCAGCAAGGAGTATCGCTAAAATGAGAGCGTTTCGGTAAACGATCTCGTTGGCATTGACTGCGGGCATATCTCGAATTACACCTATTGCCGAAGCCCGGAAGCGTCCTGCTTTCGCGGACTCGGTATGCTTTCCGCAAACCTGACTATTATAGCGCCCATAGCGGGCCTTGCCCGCGTATGCGCACAGCCATGCCGGCTGTGCGCATTTTTTTATTTCTGCCGAGCTCCTCCGTTTTTGAAAAATGGTTTTACCAAATCTTTCAGAAACGGAGGGTGAAAAATGTACTTTAATCAGGTCAAATTCGGGTGTCGGCTGAGGAATCTGCGGAAACAACGGAGGATGACGCAAGAGGCATTGGCGGGATCGCTCAATATCAGCATAGATCATCTCAGTAAAATCGAACATGGCAAACGCGGTGTGTCCATCGATCTGCTGCTGGATATCTCCGAAGCGTTGGATGTCTCTCTCGATTATCTGCTGAAAGGGACGATACACACCTCGCTTCAGATGAAGGATCTGATTGGACGGATGCAGGAACTCCACGACCAAATGGCGGCAATTTATGAAAACCCGTTCTGACAGTCCGGGTTTTTGCCCCAAAACCCGGACTACCCCGCCATACAAAAATCCTTTTGGCAGAGTTACAATTTACTCAAGCCAAAGACGACGGCTTTTCGTACCTTGAAAAACACTGCCCCCGGCAGTCATATCCGGCGACGAATAACGTCGGCTGACGGCCCCCTGACGAGGGGGAACAGCGATGCGGCGGGTGCGCGAAGACCACCTGCATCGGACAATCGTCCGATGTCAACGAACGGCCTTTAAGGTGCAGAGCGAAACTCATCCAGCCAAAAGCAGATGCGGCGATCTGTCTTGCGATGATCCCGTCAGCCCTGAACAAACAGCCTGTCCAGCCACAGATGCAAGCAATGGGGGCAGCTCGAGAGATCCTCGGGAGGTGAGAGTCCTGTTGGGCGCTGCCAAGCGCCGGTTCGTTCAGCCGCCCACGGTCCGGGGAGTAGTGTCGAATAGGACTGAACAAAGGATTATTTCAAAAGCAGCGGGAGCCGCCAGCATGAAGGGCAAAGCAGCATGCTGCCAAAACCATGTGCGGCGGCTTCCGCTTTCATAAATATGAGGAAAGCATTATGAATACCAATATAGACTATCTGGGTCTGCTGGCCCTTCTGCGCCGCTTGCTGGCATTGGAGCTGATCAACGATTCAGAGGCAAAAAAAGATCGCCGTGCGGCTGCGCGTGGATATGGGCGCGGACATCGCGGTTTTTCTCTGATTTTTCTCTTTTGGGTATGGATATTTTTGGACTTCAATGATATTGTGTGTTGCTGAACGGGGGGTGACAGTGGAATGAGCGGCAAGGAAAAAGCGAAAGGCTCGCTGGCGCTGGCAGCGCCGAGAGTTATTACGATCCCGGCAAATGTTCCGGAAATTGGACGAAAGCTCCGCGTGGCGGCCTACGCCCGCGTCAGCTCTAATTCCGACGATCAGACGCATTCCTTCGCGGCGCAGAATGCCTACTTCTCCAAGCTCATCGCAGGAAATCCAAATTGGGAATTGGCAGATATCTACGCTGACAAGGGCGTCACCGGCACTTCCATCGACAAGCGGGAGGACTTCTTGCGGATGATGGAGGACTGCAGAAAGGGACGCATCGACCGCATCCTTGTAAAGTCCATCTCCCGCTTCGGTCGCAACACAAGAGAGCGCCTGAAAGCAGTGCGGGAACTGGCGGGGCTCGGCGTCATCGTCCTGTTCGAGGAACAGAAGATCGACACGGCGGAGACCACCGGTGAGATGCTCACCGCTAGTAGTATGCTTCCAACCAAGACAGGAGCGGCCTTCGTTTTTTTATCTCTGAGCTAAGAGGTGCGTTTTCAAAAGCACGTTCTCTAAGGCTCTATGGTCTTCATGTAACTGCCACCAACAGGGCTTCAGAAAGCAGAGAACATTCTCCGCCCATCGATAGTCCTCTGGCTTCAGCGTTTCCAATGCAGCGCTGCGCTGGAATGCCGTGTTGCGCTTCCGCAGGTTGGCATCCACGCTGGCCCGATCCAGATATAAGTTCAGAAAGCCGCAGACGATGGCAGCTTCTTCCGTTGTATAGAACATGCTTTCCCTCCCATTCCGCAAACAGGCATCATTGTAACACGGTGCTCTTGTTTTGAAAATGGGCTGTTTCCACAAGTTTTCTCTCAAAAGTTTGTTGCAAACAGTTGTTCGATTTACGACGGCGTGCTATACTGATAGACACTAAGGACGAGGAGGCGCGCTATGCAGCAGAGCGGACGGACATATATTGCCATTGACTTAAAATCGTATTATGCGTCCGTCGAGTGCATGGAGCGCGGTCTTGACCCGATGACGACCAATCTGGTCGTAGCAGATCTTAGCCGCACGGAGAAAACCATTTGTCTCGCGGTATCGCCTTCTCTGAAGGCATACGGTATTTCCGGCAGAGCACGGCTCTTTGAAGTGGTCGAGCGCGTCAAGGAGGTCAACGCCGAACGTCGGCGCAAAGCAGGCGGCAATCTTTTTGAAAAGAGCTGCGATGCCCATGAGCTGGCAGTTGACCCGTCACGCGCGGTTGGCTATCTTGTCGCGCCGCCGCAGATGGCGAAATACATTCAGATCAGCACGCAGATCTACAATGTCTATCTCAAATACATCGCGCCCGAGGACATCCACGTCTACTCCATCGACGAGGTGATGATGGATGTGACCAGCTACCTCGAGACGTATCATATGACCGCCCGCGAGCTGGCGAAGACCATGATCCTCGATGTGCTGCGCACCACGGGCATCACGGCCACGGCGGGCATCGGCAGAAATCTCTATCTCTGCAAGGTCGCTATGGACATTATGGCGAAGCATGTGCAGCCGGACAAAGATGGCGTCCGCATTGCGGAGCTTGACGAGATGAGCTACCGTGAGCAGCTTTGGGCGCACCGCCCGCTGACAGATTTCTGGCGTGTTGGGCGCGGTTATGCAAAGAAGCTGGAAGCCATCGGCATCTACACCATGGGCGATGTTGCAAGATGCTCCATCGGCAAGCCGAACGAATACTATAATGAAGAACTGCTCTATCGGATGTTCGGCATCAACGCTGAGCTCCTCATCGACCACGCATGGGGCTGGGAGCCGTGCCGTATGCAGGATATCAAGGCATACCGGCCGGAAACGAACAGCGTCTGCTCTGGACAGGTTCTCCAATGCCCGTATTCCTTTGAGAAAGCACGGTTGGTTGTACGGGAGATGGCGGAGGCCGTCGCGCTGGATCTGTTGGAAAAGAAACTGGTAACGGATCAGCTGACCCTGACAGTGGGATACGACATTGAAAACACCGCAGGCGGCAGCTACCACGGCGAGACCGTGACAGACCGCTATGGCAGGAAGATCCCCAAGCACACCCACGGAACAGCAAATCTGCCGAGAAAAACATCTTCGGCCCGGAGCATCACGGACGCCGTTCTTGGCGTTTATGATACAAAGGTCAATCCGAAGCTGTCTATTCGGAGACTTACTATCACCGCCAATCGGCTGGTGGGCGAAGATACGGTACAGCAGGAGTCGGAAGCCCCGGTACAGTTCAACCTGTTCGATAATATCGAGGTACAGGAGCAACGGCTGCGGGAGGAAACGGCTCAGTTGGAGCGGGAGCGTAAAATTCAGGAAGCCATGCTCGACATTAAAAAGAAGTTCGGCAAAAACGCCATTTTGAATGGCGGAAGCTATCTGGATGGTGCCACCGCCAAAGAACGGAATAAGCAGATTGGAGGGCATAAGGCTTGAGCGGAAAATATGAAGACATTATCCATTTGCCCCATCCGGATTCGCCAAAACATCCGCGAATGTCCCTCCATGACCGTGCGGCGCAGTTCTCTCCCTTTGCCGCTTTGACTGGTCACAGCGCCGCCATTGCGGAAACCGGGCGGCTGACGGATCAGCGTGTAGAAATGGACGAATATGAAATGGCGCGAGTGGACGCGGAATTGCAGCGCCTCCAGGAGCTGCTTCCCGGCGGGCCCACTGCGTCCATCACCTACTTTGTGCAGGATGAACGGAAGAACGGCGGCAGCTACCAAACTGTCACCAGATCGGTCAAGCGGATCGATGCAGTCAGCGGTATGATCCAGATGACAGACCGGCAGCTCATTCCCATTGCGGATGTTTTCAGCATTGAGATCATCCCATAAAAAAGAAATATCATAACGAAAACTCCCAAACCCGTTCATTATAGAGCAGGCTTGGGAGTTTTCATTATAACTGAAATCAAATTACAGAAGGAGGAGACAGAATGAATCCAAACGCAGATTATCTCGGCATCGTTACCATGCTTCGCAGCCTGCGGGAGCAGGGACTGGTCAGCGGCAGTGAAGCAAAAAAGATCGCCGCGCGACTGATGGTACAGCTTGGCGCGGACATCATTATTTCTCTTTGATTTTTCACTTTTAGGTATAGCTATTGCGGATGCTTCATGGTATTGTGTGTTGCTGACAGGAGGTGACAGCAAATGAGCGGCAAGGAGAAAACCAACGGTTCTCTGGCCATGGCCCCGCGGGTCATTACGATTCCTGCAGCAAGTCAAGAAAACACCAGAAAGCTCCGCGTGGCGGCATACGCCCGCGTCAGCTCCAACTCCGAGGATCAGAAGCACTCCTTTGCCGCACAGAACGCCTACTACTCCAAGCTCATCACAGGCAACCCCGATTGGGAACTGGCAGACATTTACGCAGATCAGGGCATCACCGGCACATCCATAGACAAGCGGGATGACTTTCTGCGGATGATGGAGGACTGCCGGAAAGGGCGTATTGACCGCATCCTTGTGAAGTCCTCCTCACGTTTTGCTCGCAATACCAAAGAGAGTCTGGAAGCGGTGCGAGAATTGGCTGCGCTGGGCGTCAGCGTCTACTTCGAGGAACAGGACATCGACACCGCGCAGGTATCCGGAGAAGTTCTTATCGCCATGTTCGCAGCATTGGCTCAACGGGAAAGTGAAGCTATCTCCGAGCGAATGCGGTGGAGTTACCGGACTCGAATCGACAAGGGCAGATTTTCCACCAATAAAGCACCGTTTGGTTACATGCTGGCAGATGGACGATTGGAAATCAACACGGAAGAAGCAGAAGTTGTCAAAGAAATTTTTGATATGTCCTTGCAAGGAGAGAGCATCTCGGATATAGCAAAGAGAGTCAGTAAAATGGATATCCCTACGAGAGATAAGACTTCGTATTGGCAGGAGAGTTCTATCCTGTATATTCTCCATAATGAAAAATACGCAGGGGACTGCTTACTGCAAAAAACATATACGGCGCAAGAACTGCCGAGATTTAGAAAACGAAATCTCGGTAAGTATCGGCAGGTCTTTGTAAAGCAATCTCATCCGGCTATTATAGAGCGCGAAAAGTTCGAAAGGGTTCAGGAACTGCTAAAAAGAAAAAGAATAGCATTTGCTGGTGATAGCGTGTCAACACCGTTCAGCAAAAAGATAAAGTGTGCGGAATGCGGTTCCACATTTCGGCTTAAAAAAGTACGAGGGAAGAACTACTGGACATGCATGGCACACGAGAAAGATGTACATAAGTGCAGTATGCTGCCGCTTCCGGAGGAACAGGTATTGCAGGCGTTCCTTCGACTGTACTACAAACTCAAATACTACGGTATAGGAGTACTTACACAACTCATCTCTGACTTCCACGCTGCCAAAACCGGCAGCCTTCTCTGGAGCGAAAACATCGTGGAGATTAACAAACAAATATCAGATATTGCCAGTCAGGAACGACTTTTGACCCAGCTCAAGCAGCAGGGCAGCGTCGATCCTGACATTTTTATATCCCGCGGCAATCTGCTTGCGGAGCGCCGCCGGGAACTAAAGCTCCAAAAGGAACGCATCCTGCGGTCTGAGGAGGATCATACCATCCAGCAAACACAAGACCTACTGGATGTTCTCGAAAGCGGACCGGACTGGCTGGATGACTTCGATGAGCAGCTATTCAGCGACCTGGTCGAGAAAATCGTGGTCGTGGACAATGAAAAACTGTGCTTCCGGCTTCTCAACGGGTTGGAGGTCACAGAAAAAATAGAAAGGACGCAAAGATAATGGGAAATCGAAAACAGCCATTTGGCTACAAGATGGGGTTTGGCGAGATCGTGCCGCAGCCGCAGGAGGCAGAAACGATACGGAGCATCTACCTGCAATACCTTGCCGGAGCTTCCTTCAAGCAGCTTACCGAGCAGCTTCAGGCGGAGGATGTTCCCTACGATGTGGACAAGCCTTGGAACAAAAATATGGTAGCACGGATTTTAGAGGATGACCGATACATTGGTGAGAAGTATTTTCCTGCGCTCATCCCGACGGAGCAATTCCACGCTGCCCAGGAACGCAGAAAAGAGATGCGCCCTGAGTATAAGCAGACACCTGCGCAAAAGGAGTTGCGCAAGCTGTGCGGCGGCATCGTACCCGACAGCGTAGCACGAAGAGTCCTCAAGATACTGAATCAGGTGGTCGATGATCCGCAGCTCATTAAGATAGAATCATCCGGTGTTCCCACCACGGAAGACATCAGGCAACGCCGGCTGGAACTGGACAAGTTGCTGCAGACACCTCCTGTGGATGAAGAAATCGCACGCCAAAAGGCAATGGAGTTGGCGGTACTGACCCTTGTGAGCGTGGAGATGGAGGAATACGAAGCCCGCCGGCTCCGCAGCATCTTCGGGAAGCAGGCAAAGATGCGGGAACTGGATGCGAACCTTCTGCGGCAGAATGTCCGGAAAATCACTTATGGCAGTAAGACGGTCAAAGTCCTGCTGAAAAATAATCAAGTCTTAGAGGAGTGTGATGATGCATGACGCAGACCCGCCCTGAACCGAAGGTCATTATCATCCCTGCAAAGGAGGAATCGCCGCAGGATCAGGAAAAGAAGAAAAATCTCCGGGTAGCTGCATACTGCCGTGTGTCCACCAAAAAAGATGAACAGCTTGGCAGCTATGAAAACCAGAAAGCATACTACACGGAAAAGATCATGGCAAATCCCAACTGGACGATGGCGGATATCTTCGCGGATGAGGGTATCACCGGTACCTCCGCCTGCAAGCGCAAGAATTTTCTTCGCATGATCCGGCAGTGCAGGAAGGGCAAGATCGACATGATTCTTGCCAAATCGGTATCCCGCTTCGCCCGCAACACCGTGGACACTCTGAGCTATACCCGCGAGCTGCGCAGCATGGGCATCCCGGTCATCTTCGAGGAGCAGAATATCAACTCCATCTACCCGGAGAGCGAATTCCTCATCACCATCCACGGCGCCTTCGCACAGTCCGAAAGCGAAGGGATATCCTCCCGCGTCAAGTGGGGCAAGCATCAGGCGATGCGGACGGGAAAGGCAAACATCCAGTATAAGACCCTGCTGGGGTACGAAAAAGGACCTGACGGAGAGATGGTGGTCAACGCAGAGCAGGCAGAGACTGTCCGAAAGATTTACGAGCTGTACCTATCCGGTCAGACGCTGCGCAATATCAAGGAAACCTTGGAAACAGGCGGATTCAAGAATTCGGCAGGAACGACGGAATGGACAACCTCCAATCTGCGGACGATCCTCTCTGATGAAAAATACTGCGGTGATGTCCTGCTCCAAAAGACCTTCATTCGAGACTGCATCAGCAAGCAGGTCATCCGTAATACTGGACAGCTTCCCATGTATCTGATTCAGAACCACCACGAGGCCATCATCTCTCGGGAACAGTTCGATGCGGTTCAGATAGAACTGGCGCGGCGTCGGGCCCAGACCGGCGGCACGAAAAAAAGCGCTCCCACAGGTATGAGCCGCTACAGCGGCAAGTACGCGCTCAGTGGGCTGCTGTTCTGTGGCGAGTGCGGTACGGCGTACCGCAGAGTGGTGTGGACACAGCACGGTGAGAAACGAGCCGTGTGGCGCTGCAGTAGCCGCTTGGACTATGGCAAGAAATACTGCAAAGAATCTCCGACGCTGGACGAATCGCCGCTTCAGCAGGCGGTGCTGGCAGCCATCAATGCATCCATGTCAGGGTGCAAGGTGCTGGCAGATCAGCTTGTAGACGCAATGGAGCAGGAATTGGCTCCGGTTCCCGGTGAGAGCATGAGCCTTGGAGATATCGACCGAGCGGTCACAGAGTTGGGCAAACAATTCGATACGCTTCTGGCAGAAGCGGCAAATGGTGACGCGGACGAATACGCCGAGCGCTTTCGTACCATCTCCACCACGATGGAGGAACTGAAGCGCCGCAAGGCGGCAATCCTCAGTATCCGGCAGGAACAGGAACAGATCAGCCGTCGTATCCATGCGGCAGCCTCGGCAATGACCGCGGCGACTGTGGGAATCACAGAGTGGGATGATGGTGTGGTCTATCAGCTACTGGAAAAGGTCACCGTCCTGTCCCGAGAGCGCATCCGTGTGACGCTGCGGGACGGACTGGAAATTGAACAGGCTGTAGAACAGCCAAAAAGGAGGAAATTCGCATGATTTATGTGACTGGCGATTGCCACGGAAACTTCCGGCGTTTCCAATCGGATTGTTTCCCGGAGCAAGCGAACATGACGAAGGATGACACGGTCATCATCACCGGCGACTTCGGCGGCGTGTGGTTTGGTGACAGCCGCGACGATGAAACGCTGGATTGGCTGGAACGCCTGCCCTTCACGCTTGCCTTCGTCTGCGGCAACCATGAAAACTATGACGCGCTGGAACGATATCCCGTAGCGGAGTGGCACGGCGGCAAGGTACACCGCATTCGTCCTCATGTGCTGCACCTGATGCGCGGTCAGATCTTCGAGCTGGAAGGATACCGCTTCTTCACCATGGGCGGCGCAAAAAGCCACGACATCGAGGATGGGATTTTGGAGCCGGATGCCCCGGATTTTGAGCGAAGGCTCACGATGCTCCAGCGCAAACCAAGAGCGAGATACCGCATCAACCACATTTCCTAGTGGGCGCAGGAGCTGCCAACCGATGAGGAATACGCCGAGGCGCGGCGAAGCCTTGATGCGGTCGGCTGGCAGGTGGACTACATCATCACACACTGCGCCCCCACCAGCATTGCCCTCATGGAGACCCGTCACAACGAGGCAGATCGGCTCACGGACTTCCTGCAAGATGTACGGGAAAGAGCAGAATACCACTACTGGCTGTTCGGCCACTATCATGACAACAAAGCCGTTGATGAAAAGCACATCCTGCTGTGGGAGCAGATCGTGCAGATCTGCTAAGATCTGGTGGAAAAGGCAGTAAAGGAAAGAGCGGTACAGCGCCGCTTTTTCCTTTGCGGCTTTGCAGCAGAGTAGAAAAACCGAGTAACGGCTTGCAAGTTGAGCGGATCTGTTGGAAAAGTAGAAGAATGCTTTCGATGCTTCCTTTTGATAGACTGTAGATCCGTGGCCTGATATACTGGAAGCAACAAAAGAACAGGAGCGAATAAAGATATGGATACGTTAATGGAACTCAGCATTCAAGGAGACATCTTCTTTTTCTATGATATATTGTCAGAGGAAGAAAAGGAAACCGTTCGCAAGTGCATGAGGGCGAGGTATAAAGGCCATATAGTAGGCGACCCTAAAATCGATGAATTTTTAGAAGAACTCGAGCGTGATCATGGCATTCGGTTGAAGAGGCTGCCGGTAACGAGCGTCATTGCGGTGTAAGAGCAAAACCGCTTTCCTTCAAGTTCCTGTAGACTTTCTCTGCCGACGTGCTATCATACTAAATGCTTGGCTTAGGCAGTAAGACGAATATCTACAAGATTTGCAGAAAGGTGACTCTATGAAAAAACAAATTCAAGCCGCGGCGCTTGCGCTATGCACCCTTATGCTCTTTGCCGCGGCTACCGGCTGTGGCAAGCAGGAAAAACCGACCACAGAGCAGCCCGCGCTGGAGACGGTGGAATACTCCAACCTGACCGATGATGATTCCCGCAAACAGCTTTCACAGCTTCTCTCGGATGCGGGAATCGAAGAATTCCGCATCACCGCTCTGATGGATCGGGTGGAACAGTTTAACGCCAGTGTCAAGAGCGAGTGGCTGACCGATGGCTTCGAGAGCGCCGCGCCGACCGACACCAAGTATGATCCCTATGAGATGCAGGATGAATGGACGGCGGCAAACGGCAGCTTTCCCGGTTATAACTGCCGCATTACAGCATTTGGCCTGTTCAGCGAATTCATCACAGCAGGAGCCGACCAGCCGGAGGTACAGGGCGAGGATTCCCTCTTTACTGATCTGGAAACCATTTCCGCCGATCCTGACGCGCTCTGCGGGGACAGCACCGCCAAATTCTGTGCGCTGTTCGCACCGGTGAATGCCGTGGACAGCACGGAGGTCGAAGCACAGGTCAAAGCGCTTCAGGAGGGCTGGGCAGCCCGTGGTATCACATTTACAGACAGCAAAACAAGCATGATCTCGGTCATCTTCCACGATAAATTCTCGGACGAGGACAACACGCTGTTCGTTGGTCATGTCGGCGTGCTGCTGCCTGCGGAGGACGGTTCACTGTACTTCATCGAAAAGGTGGCGTTCCAGGAACCATACCGTTTAGTGAAGCTCCAAAACCGCACGGAATTGAGCGACTACCTGATGGAGAAATACGATACTTCCTGGGGCCAGGATACGACGCGCCCCTTCATCATGGAGAACGATACGCTGATGGACGGATACCGACCGAACCCTCTGGAGGCAACAAATCCTTAAAATTGAAACAGCAGCGGGATGGCATTGTCATTCCGCTGCTTCTATTTTACAGAAAAGGCGCACCGCGCCGGAAAGGAGAAAGCCCATGAATATCCGTAAACCCACAGACTACAGCACCATGTTTTCTGAATTGGACAAGCTTATGACAGCACAGCCTTCACAGATGGAATTGTACTGCGAAATTGGCCGGCTGGTCAGCGGCAGGAGCGAAAAAGGCGCGGCTGTCGCGGCGTCGGAATACCTGCAAGCGGCCTATCCTGCGACCGAGGGCTTTTCTCCCCGCAATGTGCGCCGGATGCGCGCGTTTTACGCAGCCTACGAGGAATCCCCTGAAATCATGCGGCTGGCGATGTACCTCGGCTGGACGCGGAATGTGGCGATTTTAGAGAGGTGCGGCAGCAACGAGGAACGGACGTGGTACATCCGAGCCGTGCTGCACTTCGGCTGGAAGAAAGCAAAACTGCTGGCCGCCATAGAATCTCAGGCGTGGCAGCATTCTTCTCTCGACGAACAGGCGTTTTCCTGCTATACTGGTGAAAAAGAAGCAACGCGGGAGAGCAAATGCAATGAAAAAGATACTCTTTGTGTGTCATGGAAATATCTGCCGCAGCCCAATGGCGGAATTCGTGATGAAGGACTTGGTCAAAAAAGCTGGGCTGACGTCACAGTTCCATATCGAATCGGCAGCCACCAGCCGGGAGGAGATCGGCAACCCGGTCTATCCTCCGGCGCGGCGCAAGCTGGCGGAGCATGGGATCTCCTGCGACGGTCACGTAGCACGGCAGCTCACCAATGCCGATTACGAGAAGTACGACCTGCTGATCGGCATGGACAGAGCCAACCTCCGGGATATGCACCGTATCTGCGGCGGCGATTTCTCTGGCAAGCTGCACCTCCTGATGGACTACACCGACCATCCCCACGATGTTGCCGACCCGTGGTACACCGAAGACTTCGAATCGACTTGGCAAGATGTGCTGGCGGGGTGTCAGGGCTTGCTGAGAGAATTATTGCAGGAGCGAGGTGAACAGAATGGATAACGAACTTCAAACGAACTATACAACAGAGCAGACCTATCATTCAATCCGCCATTCCATTGTGTCTGCACAGCGCAGTTTGAGTGTGGCAGTAAACTCCGCAATGGTGACGGCCTATTGGGAAATCGGCGAGCAGATTTGCAAAGCTTGCGGAGAAAATGACCGCGCAGGATATGGCAAAAAGCTGCTGCAGTACCTGTCCGCACATCTGACAGCGGAATTTGGGAAAGGATTTGACGAGTCAAATTTGCGAAAAATGCGTCAGTTCTACTGCGCATATCCAATTCGAGACACACTGTGTCCTGAATTGAGCTGGTCGCACTACCGACTACTGATGCGGGTTCCCAATGAGAAAGAGAGAGCCTTCTATGCGGAAGAATGCGCGAAGTCCGCATGGAGCGTCCGGCAGCTTGAACGGCAGATCCACACGATGTACTATCAGCGCATCTTGGCAAGCCAGGATAAATCACTTGTTGCTGCTGAGATACAAACAACGGAGCCAAAACCGGAATATGAAAAAATCATCAAAGACCCCTATGTAATGGAGTTCCTGCAAATCCAACCGGATACGCATGTGTATGAGGGAGAATTGGAGCAGGCATTGATTGATCACCTGCAACACTTCCTGCTGGAGCTGGGACGAGGCTTCTCCTTCGTAGCCCGACAGAAGAAGTTTACGCTGGATGGTCAGAACTTTTTCATTGACCTTGTGTTTTACAATTATATCCTCAAGTGCTTTGTGCTAATCGATCTGAAGATGGGTCAGCTTACGCATCAGGATCTCGGTCAGATGCAGATGTATGTCAACTACTACACTCGTGAGTTGATGAACGAAGGGGACACACCGCCGATTGGCATTGTCCTCTGCGCCGATAAAAGTGATGCTGTTGTGAAGTACACTTTGCCAGAGGATAATCACCAGATTTTCGCATCCAAATATTTCACCTATCTGCCGACAGAAGAAGAACTGAAGCGAGAATTGCGGCTGGATGAGTTCCAAAAGCTGGACGAGTAATACTTGTGTTAAATTCGGACGGGGGTTCGAATTGTGTCAGTAGTACTTCAAAAAAATTGCGAGTATTTTTTGTTGGAAATTTGCAAGCCGTTGCAGTGCAAGGCTTCCAAGGCGAAAATATCCGAATTGAAGCCACCTGACATGATCTGAAGGACTCATCTGTCAGCAGGTTTTCCGCTTTCCCACCAAGGTCGGCGACGACAGAATGAAAATGCAGATCGTGAAGAGCGAGTGGAACGAAACGGTACGGTACGGTGAGATAAGAATGGCCTCAAGTACATCGGTGTCTCCGGCTGACCGAAGCGTATGTTGTCGATAGGCAGCCGACAGGAAAACGTGAAACCAACGTATCGTTTGAGGTGGGTTTGACGATAACTGGACCGGTGGTTGCAAACAGCGGGGGCGGATGGTATACTCTGTGTCAGAGCGCAGCCCGCACTATGGGAACTGTATCCGATCATAGTCTCACGGTGTTTAGCGGCGGTGCCTGCCTGTATGTGAAGATGAAAGGACGGTGACAGTGGTGTATTTCGAATACGGGGAAACAGAGCTTTCTTATCTGCGGCAGAAAGACAGGCGGCTTGGTGAAGTCATTGACCGTATTGGATATATCGACCGTGCCGTGGATACGGACTTGTTCTCTGCCATTGTCCATCATATCATCGGCCAGCAGATATCGACTAAGGCGCAGGCGACCATCTGGCAGCGGATGCGGGATGCGCTGGGTGAGGTGAACGCGGAGAGCATCCTTGCGGCGGGAGTCCCTGAACTGCAAGCCCTGGGTATGACCTTCCGTAAGGCGGAATACATCACAGATCTGGCGCAAAAGGCCCGGGACGGTGCGTTTGATCTGGACGGCATATGGCAGAAAACGGACGGGGAGGCGATCCGCGAACTGAGCAGTCTGAAGGGTGTTGGCATCTGGACGGCGGAGATGATCCTGCTGTTCTGTATGCAGCGGCCCGATGTGTTTAGTTACGACGATCTGGCTATTCAGCGCGGACTGCGGATGCTCTATCACCACCGCAGCATTGACCGTAAGCGGTTTGAGATGTACCGCCGTCGGTTTAGCCCGTATGGCAGCGTGGCGAGCCTGTATCTGTGGGCGGTGGCCGGTGGAGCGATACCGGAGTTGAAAGATCATAAGCCGAAAAAAAGAATGGAGGGAAAGAGATGATCTGGACATCCGAGTATATGTCGCCGCTGGGTACGATCACGCTGGCCTGCGACGATGAGGCGCTCGTTGGTCTGTGGTTCAACGGGCAGAGGTATTTTGGTAGCGTTCTGCCAGAAGTGACTGCACAAAGGGAACACCCGCTGTTTGCAGAGGCCGGTCACTGGCTGGATATCTATTTTTCCGGTAAGGAACCGGGGTTTCTGCCGCCGCTGCGCTATGATACCACACCGTTCCGTAAGCGTATCTGTGACATCATGCTGACGATACCGTATGGAAAGACCATGACCTACGGAGAGATCGCCGCTGAAGCGGCTCGCCAGCAGGGGCTGGCCAAAATGTCCGCGCAGGCGGTAGGCGGCGCGGTGGGGCATAACCCGATCTCTCTCATGATCCCGTGCCACCGCGTGGTGGGTACAAACGGCAGCCTTACCGGCTATGGCGGTGGCATCCAAAGGAAAAAAGCATTGCTGGAGCTGGAGCGTGCCGATATGCATGGCTTGTTCGTACCGAAGAAGGGGACCGCGCTTTGATCGGGTCTCGCTTCCTGTGAGGCCTGAGAATATACGCACGTCCGGCCTGACTGGGCCGGACGTGTGTTTTTGTTTTTTCTGCGGCGGTATTTGGCAAAAAAAGGTGAGAAAAGAGCAGACAGCGTCTTGAAGACAGGCGGCGGGACTGCCATCATGATCGACGCCGGCTATAACTACGAACGGCTGGCGGAGAAGATGGCATGGCCGGGTATTGCACCGCAGTCCATTCGGCACATTCTCATTACCCATCAGGATACTGACTGGAAAACAAGCCGTTTTCGCCGTTGCCGGAAACGCTGCAAAGGCATACGCGGCTCAGCCGTGACCCTCGGCAGCGATCATGTGCAGTGCGTTCTCCAGTGCGCCGATAACGGCGGAGGTATGGCTCACAAAAGCTCCTCCGTTTTTCGATAGCCCAGCGCAGTGGAGATCATGGACGCGGTGGCGCAGACCTGCTCCACCGCCGCAAGGAATTCATCGGAACGGGTGCTGCGGAACATACCGATCACGCCAACGGTGTATCGTGCTTTGCCCTCCACGGTATAGACCGGTGCGGAAATGGAGCGCAGGCCGATCTTGTATTCGCCGTTTTCAATGGCGTAGCCGTCGGTACGGCACAGATCGATCTCCTGCATCAGCGCGGTCAGATCGGTGATGGTGTGCGGGGTGAACTGGGTCATATGCTGCGCGCGCAGCAGCGCCTCGGCACTGGTGCGGGACATATGTGCCAGAAAGACCTTGCCCTGCGACGTACAGTAGATTGGCAGCCGGGAACCTATATCCGACACGACGCGCAGATTGTCCCGGGTCTCCACCTGATCCAGCGTGATCACGCTGCCGCCCTCACACACCGAGAGCATAACGGACGCCCCGGTCCGCTGGCACAGGTGCTCCATATAGGGGCGGGCCACCAGTGAGATGTCCCAGGACCGCTCCACTTGCCGCCCATATTCGAACAGCCGCAGGCCCAGCGTGTATTTTCCGTCCGGCGTCTGCGCTGCCACGTCATAGGCCCGCATGGTGGTCAGCAGGCCGAATACGGTGCTCTTTGGGTATCCGCACCGGGTGGCCAGTTCCTTCAGCGACAGCGGACTTTCGGCCTGACTCAGAATTTGCAGGACCTCCATGGCCTTCGCCACGGATAATATGATATTTCCGTCCATCATGGTGCCGCACCTCCCGTTGCTATCAGCATACCGGCTTCGTTATTCTCTGTCAAGAACGATCTGAGAAAGCTGACACAAAGTAAGAGAAAACCTCCGGAAACGGAGGCTTTTTCTGCGCAGTTGAAGAACAGCGGGAAGGCCATGAAAACAGAGAGGTACTTGCGGAAACGGTCATGCTACGCTATAATACAAGGCGATCCAAGGAGAACCATTTGTAGTTTCCGGGGTGGACAGAAGCCTATAAGGAGGACCTTGTACCATGGAGAAAAAGCTGACTCATAGTAAGTGGTTTTTATACCTGACAGAGTTTTTCGCGGGAATGTCCGTCATGGCGGTGGAGTTAGGCGCCAGCCGTCTGATGGCGCCGTACTTCAGCTCATCTCAAATCGTTTGGACGGTCATTATCGGCGTTATAATGATCGCCATGGCTGTGGGCAACATCTGGGGCGGACGGATGGCTGACAAGAGCAAGTCGCCGGACCGACTCTATGGCCGGGTCATCATCGCCGCGATCTGGATCGCGTTGATACCCTTTGCGGGCCGATGGATGATCGCCGGGATATCCTTCCTGCTGGCCACGTTCGTAACGAAGAACTTTCTGGTCTGGGCGGCGCTGGCAGCCTGCCTGGTGATCTTCGCCTTCCCCTGTGTGCTGCTGGGCACCGTAACACCGTCCCTGACCAAGTTCACCGTGGACAATTTGGATGACACCGGCAGGACCGTGGGGCAGCTGAATGCGCTGAACACCATCGGCAGCATCATCGGCACCTTTGTGCCCACGTTCCTGACCATCCCGGCGGTGGGTACGGCGGCCACATTCCTGATCTTTGCGGGTGTGCTGGCCGCTATCGGTATTGTCTACTTCACTTTTGAACGGAAGAAGACGGTCGCCGGTATTATTGCGGTGGTGTTGGTGGCGGGGTTGTGCTTTGCGCTGCCCACCTACAGCTTCGCATTCTGGGAGAGCGACCTGGCCCTGGAGGACGAGTCCATCTACAACTACCTCCAGGTCAAGGATGATGACCACACCACCACGCTCTCCACCAATGTGCTCTTCGGTGTACAGTCGGTGCAGAACAAGGACGGTAAGCTCACCGGAATGTACTACGACTACGCGCTGGCAGCCCCCTGTATGGCGGGTATGGACGGTACCGATAACACAGGCCGCAGCGCCATGATCTTGGGCATGGGGTCCGGCACCTACGCCGGATACTGCGTCCGCTATTTCCCGGGCATGACCGTGCAGGGCGCGGAGATCGACGGCAAGATCGCCGATATCGCCCGCACCTATTTTGGCCTGCCGGAGGAGGTGGAGGTGGCTGTAGCCGATGGCCGGGCCTACCTGACCGCGTCGGAGAAAAAGTTTGATGTGATTATGGTGGATGCCTATCAGGACATCACCATTCCGTTTCAGCTGTCCAGCCGGGAGTTCTTCGCGGCGGTGGCGGAGCATCTGAAGCCGGAGGGCGTCATGGTGGTGAACCTGAACATGACCTCCCGGGAGGATGGCTCCATCAACCAGTACCTCTGTGATACGATGGCCAGCGTGTTCGCGTACACCTATCTGGCCGATGTGCCCGGAAACACCAATACGGAGGTGTTCTGCACCAACGCGCCCGGCCTGCCAGAGCGCTTTGCAGCCAGCCGCGCAGCGCTGACCGACGGAGACTACGCCGCCATGATGGCGGAGGTGGCCGCCGATCTGACGGTCTACACCGGTGGGGACTGCCTTCTGACGGACGACAGGGCGCCGGTGGAGGTGCTGGGTATGCGTGTGCTGGATGAGCTGATCGCCGGAGAACTGGACTATTACCGGGAGAATTTCAGCCTGCAGGAGATACTGGGAATGCTGGGCTGACGGCGGCGCTTGACAAGCCCCGCCGCCGGGGCTATGATAGCCGTGCCGTCCATCTGCCCGGCGGCCGAAACGAGGAAATGAGGAATTGCTATGGACGCAGTTGTTCTTGACCATGTGGATAAAACCTATACCACCTACAGCACGGATATCGTCCTGACCGGCGAGACGCGGCCCAGCCGTACCCGACAGGTGCTGCGCGGCCTGTCGCTGACCATTCCCGCCGGAGAGATCACCGTGATCGTGGGCCGCAGCGGCTGCGGCAAGAGCACGCTGCTGAAGCTGCTGGCAGGGACAGAGACGCCTGACACCGGGACGATACGGATTCCGGAGGGCTGGCACAGTGCCATGCTCAGCCCGGATCCCTATGTCATCACCTGGACCAGCGTGCAGCGGAACGTGGCCATGGCCTGCGGCGTGGGGAAAACACCGGAGGAGCGCTATGAGCGCGCCAGCGAATTCGTACGGCTGGTGGGCTTGGAGGACTACGCCGACCTGACGCCGGCAGAGCTGTCCACCGGTATGAAGCAGCGTCTGGGCCTGGCCCGGGTGCTGGCGGGGCAGGCGGAACTGCTGCTGATGGATGAGCCCTTTGCCTCCCTGGACTTTTTGACCCGCGCAGAGCTGCAGAGCCAACTCCTGGCCATTCAGGAGAAGCTGCCCCGCACGATCGTGCTGGTCACCCACCAGCTGGAGGAGGCGCTGCTGCTGGGGCGGCGAATCATTGTCATGCACCCGGACAGTACGATCTGTGAATTTGATCTGACGGATCTGCCCTATCCCCGGGATCTGGACGATCCGACGCTGCGGCGGCTGAAGAAGGCCGTTACCGACCAATGCCGCTATACCGCATAAGAAGCGGCGATGCACACTATAATTGCTGTACCATACCTGCGGCCTGTGCCGCTGAAAGGAGACTGTTATGCTTTCCGGACTGACGCAATATGTGCCCGAAGCGACCCTGACTGTTTACGACAATCTGGAATTTCTCATTCGCCTGCTGCTGTCTGCCGCCTTGGGCGCGCTGGTGGGTTTGGAGCGCAGTAAGCGCCGCAAGGAGGCGGGCATCCGTACCCACTGCATCATTGCCTGTACCTCCGCACTGTTTATGATCGTCTCAAAATACGCTTTCCTGGATTGTGTTACGCTGGATGGTCTTCGCGGCGCAGACCCTGCACGCATTGCCGCCCAGGTGGTCAGCGGCATATCCTTTCTGGGGGCCGGCGTTATATTCAAAAACGGCAACTCTATCCGCGGACTGACTACCGCCGCCGGTATGTGGGGTACCGCCGCCATCGGTATGGCTGTGGGTGCCGGTATGTATTGGCTGGGCCTGTTCGAGGCGGCTGTCCTCGTTGCTATCCAGATTATTCTCCACCGCTTCCCTGTGGGGGCGGATGCCCTCACGACCCAGGAGCTTCTGGTGGAGCTGGAGGATACGGATGAGCTGCGGGCCCGCTTTGACGATCTGCTGAAGGAGCACCGCGGCCAGGTGACAGAGAGCAGCCTCACCCGTCAGGACGGCTGCCTTCGTATGGAGATCACCGTCCGGCTTGAGCCGCCGATCACCCATGATGAAGCACTGGCCTTTATGCGGGAGAACCCCGGTGTGAAAAGAATGTCTGTATAAGCGACGCATGAAAAGCCGGCCACCAGGCCGGCTTTTTCATGCGCAGTTGCGGTTTTCACTGGAGTTTGCTATACTCTGTGTGAGAAGGGAGATGTTTCTGTGCTGCATACTGTTATGGCGTTCCTGCCGTTGGCGTTTTTGATCGTATATGCCCTAAAGACCAGAAAAATGGCGGATGCAATGGTCCTGGCCACTCTGCTGGCCGTGCTGCTGGTCCATCGCCAGCATTTTTTCACTGGGCTGATCGACGCCATGTATACTACACTGGGCAACAGCTCCTATCAGTTTGCACTGTGCAGTATTCTGGGCTTTGGCGGAATGATCTCGCTGTTTCAGGCCTCCGGCGGGCTCATGGGCTTCCGGGATCTGCTGGCGAAGGCGGCCAACACGCCCCGCAAAACGCTGCTGCTGGCGTGGCTGCTGTCTGTGATCATGTTCGTGGACGAGTACCTGAATGCCCTGACTACCACCATCTGCCTGCGGGGTGTCTCCGATAAAAACCGTCTGCCCCGGGAGCACCTGGCGGTGCAGACCAACATTATGGCATGCTGCCTGTGCGTGACGGTGCCCTTTACCAGCTGGACGGCATTCAGCGTGGGCCTGATCTCCGACTTCGGCCTGGGGTTCACGGATTACCTTCAGGCGGTGCCCTTCATGTTTTATCCGCTGGCGATGATGCTGGTAAGTCTGCTGCTGGCGTTGGGCTGGTTTCCGAAAGTGGGCATGCTTCGTCAGGCGTATCACCGGGTGGCCTCCGGCGGCGCAGCCTTTGAGCCGGGAGAAAAGGACGAGAAGCTTGTGGACATTGACGAGGTGGATGAGCACAATGTCTCCTCGGCTTGGAACGCTATTATCCCGCTGGCGGCGCTGGTGGGCGGCACGGTGCTGTTTGACAATGATTTGCTCCACGGTATCATCGTGTGCCTGGTGGTGCAGTTCTTGCTGTATGTGATACAGAAGCGTATGACGGTGGGAGAATACTTTGCCCGATTCTTTTCCGGCGTTAAGGGTATGACCACCATTGCTGTGGTGGTGGGCTTTGGCCTGATGCTCAGCGACGCCAACCGTACGTTGGGGTTGTTTGATATTCTCATCAACGGTATCGGAGGGGCGGTGCCCCGCTGCCTGATCGCGCCGCTGGCGTTTGTGCTGGTGGGATTGACCGTATTTGCCGTAGGTGGCTGCTGGGCGGTAATGACCATCGCTATTCCTGTGTTCATCCCGATGGGACTGGCTGCCGGGGTGGCTGCGCCGCTGATGATCGCCGCGGTGATGAGTGGCGTTACCCTGGGATATAGTCTGTGCTTCTATGCGGACACGGTGCTGATGACCACCGCCGGCTCGGGCGTTTCCAACCTGACCACCATACGGGCGGCAACGCCCTATGCGCTGGCGGTGGGGGGCCTTTCGGTGATAGCGCTGTTGGTGGCCGGGCTGTGAAAACGGTGGCTGGGTTGTGAAAGCAGCGGGCGGAAACAGTAACATTTTTGATAGAAAACCGGTGGTTTACAGGGCGGGGAAATCGTGGTACACTATGTGGGACCGGCGTTTGACACGCCGGAAAAGCGCGTGCTTTTTGTGCGCTTTCGCTGTACACTTATGGTACATTCATGATACATTTACGATACCTTTGTTATACATTCTCTTTCGCTTTTTGCGGGCTTGATGCGCTGTATGTGGCCGCAGAGGAACGGATATGTGCGCCGTGCGGGGGAAATGCGAGGGAAGGGAGGTGCCGCTATGCTGCGACGGATACGGGAGCTTTTTAACGACGTGTTCCGACAGGCCGATCTTGTCCTGCTGGCGCTGTGCATCGGCACGTCGCTGTTCGGCATACTGATGATCGCCAGCGCCACACGCTATATGCACACCAGCAAGCTGGTGCTGGTACAGGCGGCGGCGCTGTGCATCGGGGCGGTGCTGTATATCGTGGTGTCGCAGGTGGACCTGAACGAGCTGGCGAAGTACTGGAAGTGGATATTCCTGGTGGGCGTGGTGTTCATCCTGCTGCTGGCAACGCCCCTCGGTATTGCCGGGGATACCGGCAACAAGGCATGGCTGGAGTTCCCGTTCCTGCCGGTGAAGGTGCAGCCGGCGGAGATCGTGAAGCTGACGTTTATTATCGTGCTGGCGAAACAGCTCTCGTGGCTGAAGGAGAACCGGGACCTGCGGTCGATTTCCTCCATCGTCATGCTGGCGGCACACTTCGGCGTGATCTTTGCGCTGTACTACAAGATATCCTCCGACATGGGCAGTGCGCTGGTGTTCCTGTTCATCTTCGCGTGTATGTGTTTTGTGGCGGGGGTGGCGCTGCGGTGGTTCCTGATCGGCGGCGGCGCGGCGGGACTGCTGTTCTACGCCATGTGGGACCTGGACCTGCTGGATACCTACATGAAAAACCGGTTCATCGTCCTGTTCGACCACAGCTATGACCCGCTGAACACCGGCTGGCAGCAGACCCGGAGCCTGCTGACACTGGGCGGCGGAAGGATATTCGGGCAGGGGCTGTTTCGCGGCACGCAGACCCAAAGCGAGGCGGCGTCCAGCCTGCCGCACCGGCACACGGATTTTATTTTCTCCGTGATCGGTGAGGAGCTGGGGCTGGTGGGTTGCCTGCTGACGCTGGCGCTGCTGACGGCCATTATACTGCGGTGCCTGTATGTGGCGCGGCACGCCAAGACCCGGCTGGAGGGCTATGCCTGCATCGGCGTGGCCAGTGTCATTATCTTTCAGGTCATCATCAATGTGGGTATGTGCCTGTTCGTGATGCCGGTCATCGGACTGACGCTGCCCTTCATCAGCTACGGCGGCTCATCGCTGGTGATGCTGTTTGCCTGTATGGGGCTGGTGTCCGGCGTACACGGGCGGGCGAAGCCCGACTGGCTGCGATAGGAAAGACAACAAAAGAACGCCGCGGCTGTGCCGGGGCGTTCTTTGTTTGTTTACACACCAGCGGGCAAAATCGGTTGTAATCAGCGGGGCGCTGTGCTATAATAATATATCAAATCATGGGGGCACAGGGCCGTTTTTCGCTGTGCCGCCTAAAAGTGAGGGTACGCTTATGAAGATCGTGGTATTGGCGGGCGGACTGTCCACAGAGCGCCAGGTGGCGCTGACCAGCGGCACCGGCGTGTGCAGGGCGCTGCGGGAGAGGGGACACAAGGCCATTCTGGTGGATATGTTTTTGGGGTTGGAGGACTACGAGGGCGCGTTGGAGGATATCTTTGACGCGCCGGACGGCCTGTGCGGCCAGAGCCGGGTGGAGCGCGTGGAGCCGGACCTGGAGGCGGTGCGCCGCAGCCGGAGGGACCAGAGCCCCAGCCTGCTGGGCAAGGACGTGCTGACCGTGTGCCGCATGGCGGACGTGGTATTTCTGGCGCTGCACGGAAGCTGCGGCGAGGACGGCCGCATACAGGCCACGCTGGATCTGCTGGGCGTGCCCTACACCGGATCCGGGTATCTGGGCAGCGGCATGGCCATGGATAAATCCGTGACGAAGCGGATGATGGACTCTCTCGGTATTCGCACGGCTCCGTGGCACGACATCCACTATACCGAGAGCGATATCCCCCGGCTGGCGGAGGAGCTGCCGGTGCCCTGTGCCGTGAAGATCGTCAACGGCGGCAGCTCCATCGGTGTGGCGCTGCCGGACACGAAGGAACAGCTGGAGAAGGCCCTGCGCGACCTGCTGCGCTACGGCGACCATGTGGTGGTGGAGCAGAAGATCAAGGGTCGGGAGATACAGATCGCCGTGCTGGGCGACGGCTATCTGCCGGCGGTGGAGATCATCCCCAAGGGCGCCTATTTCGACTATGAGAGCAAGTATCAGGCCGGCGGCGCGGTGGAGCTGTGCCCCGCGCCTATCACGGACGCGGCGTGGAAGCAGGTGGGCGAGATGGCCCTGAAGCTGCACAAGGGGCTGGGGCTGAGCGTGTACTCCCGTTCGGACTTCATTCTGGACGAGAACGGTCAGGCCTGGTGCCTGGAGATCAACACCCTGCCGGGCATGACGCCTACCAGTCTGGTGCCCCAGGAGGCGGCGCAGGTGGGACTGAACTACGGCGAATTGTGCGAGAAGATCGTGGAGCTGTCGCTGACGGCGCGAAAGGCGGCGCGGGCATGATGCCGCTGACGGTACAGACCATCTGCGCCGCGGTGGGCGGCACGGTGCTGCAGAGCAGCGGCGCGGCGGTGCGCGACGTGACCACCGACAGCCGCCGCGTGCCGCAGGAAGCGCTGTTCATCCCTCTGGTGGGGGAACGCTTCGACGGCCACGCCTATATCGAAAAGGCGCTGGAGGCCGGGGCGGCGGGATGCCTGACGGCAAAGACGCCGGAGGCGCTGCTGCCGGGGAAGTTTTACATTCAGGTGCCCGACACGCGGCTGGCGCTGAAGGCGCTGGCCGCCTGGTACCGGGGGCAGTTCCGGCTGCCGGTGGTACAGGTGACCGGCTCCGTGGGCAAGACGACCACCAAGGAGATGATCGCCGCAGTGCTGACGCAGAAATACGAGACGCTGCGGACGGAGGGGAACCTCAACAACGACATCGGCGCGCCGCTGACGCTGCTGCGGCTCATGCCGGAGCACGAGGCGGCGGTGATCGAGACGGGCATGAACCACTTTGGGGAGATACGGTATCTGGGCGAGATGGTACGGCCGGATATCGCCGTTATCACCAACGTGGGCGACGCCCACATCGAAAATCTGGGCAACACACGGCAGGGCATTTTGCAGGCCAAGTGTGAGATATTTGAAAATCTGACCCCGGAGGGCGTCGCGGTGCTCAACGGCGACGACGAGCTGCTGAACACGGTGACGCTGCCACAGAGCATCCTGCGCTGCGGCGAGGGCGAGCACTGCGAGGTCCGCGTTACGGACATCGACGACCGGGGGCTGGAGGGCGTGGCCTGCACCGTGACCACGGGACAGGCGGCCTATCGGCTGGAGACGGCGGCGCCGGGGCGGCACATGGTCTATCCCATGGCCATGGCGGCAGCCATCGGCGAGCGGCTGGGCCTGACGGCGGCGGAGATCGCCGCGGGGACGGCGGCCTATGCGCCGGTGGGGAGCCGGATGCACCTGATCCGTATGGACGGGGATCGGCTGGTCATCGACGACTGCTACAACGCCAATCCGCAGTCCATGGCGGAGGGCATCCGTATGCTGGCTGCCAGCCGGCAGAAAAAGCGCCTGGCGGTGCTGGGCGACATGGGTGAGTTGGGTGCGCTGACGGCCCAGGCCCACCGGGATATGGGGACGCTGTGCCGGGAGTTGGGCATCGAGACCGTGGCGGTGGGGGAGAAGATGAGATCCCTGACCGAGACCGACCCCGACGCCCGGTGGTTTGCCACCGTGGAGGAGGCCATGCCCGCTGTACGGGCGCGGTTCACCCCGGGGACGGCGGTGCTGGTGAAGGCGTCCCGCGCCATGCATTTTGAGAACATCGTAAAGGAATTAGAGAAAGAGTAAATGGTCGACATTCGCGTTACAGGGCTGGTGAAGTCCTTTGATCTGGAAAAGAGAATACTGGACGGACTGAGCTTTCAGGTGGACAGCGGGGAGCGCGTGGGACTGCTGGGGCGGAACGGCGCCGGGAAGACCACGGTGTTCCGTATGCTCACCGGGGAGCTGGAGCCGGACGAGGGAGAGGTACAGATCGCCGCCGGACGGCGGGTGGGACTGATCTCGCAGATCCCCGTGTATCCGGAGGGGTACACGGTGGAGGACGTTTTGCAGACGGCCTTCGCGCGGATGTTTCGGATGAAGGACGAGATGGATGCGCTGGCCCTGCGGATGGAGCAGGGGGACAGCGGCGCGGATACGCTGCGGCGGTACGGTGAGCTGAACGCCAAATTCGAGGGACTGGGCGGCTGGGACACGGAGACGGCGGTGAACAGGGTGGCCAACGGCCTGAGCATCCCGAGGGAAATGCGGCAGCGGGAATTCGCGTGTTTGTCCGGCGGAGAGAAGACCCGGGTGAACCTGGGACGGCTCATTCTGGAGGATACGGACATCCTGCTGCTGGACGAGCCCACGAACCATCTGGACCTGCAGGCCACGGAGTGGCTGGAGGGGTATCTGCGGAGGTTCCGGGGCACGGTGCTGACCATCAGCCATGACCGGTATTTCCTGGACCGGACCGTGACGCGGATCATCGAGATACAGGACGGAAAAGCGGAGTTTTACAGCGGAAATTACAGCTTTTATGCCATCGAGAAGGAACGGCGGTATCAGGAGCGCATGAAGCAGTACCTGAAGGAGCAGGCGAAGATCGCGCAGCTGGAAAAGGCGGCGGAGCAGATGCACCTGTGGGCCTTCATGGGCAACGACGCGCTGCACAAGCGGGCCTTCAGCATGGAGAAGCGCATCGAGCGTATGCGGACCACGGAGAAGCCCACAAAGGCGCGGAAGCTGGAGGCGCGCTTCCAGAGCCGGGAGTTCAAGGGCGACGAGGTATTGCAGATCAAGGGCGTCAGCAAGGCCTTCGGCGAGAAGCGGCTGTTTGAGGATGTGTATCTGCGGTGCGAGGGGGGCGAGCGCATCGCTCTGCTGGGCGAGAACGGCACGGGAAAGACCACGCTGCTGAATATGCTGACCGGCAGCGAACGCCCGGACAGCGGCGTTATAC
Source organism: Vescimonas sanitatis (assembly GCF_049060325.1). Lineage (NCBI taxonomy): Bacteria > Bacillati > Bacillota > Clostridia > Eubacteriales > Oscillospiraceae > Vescimonas > Vescimonas sanitatis. The sequence continues at coordinate 95,681 of NZ_JBMGPW010000001.1, forward strand.
GGCTGGGGCCGGCGGTGAAGGCGGCGTATCTGCCGCAGGTGATACACTTCGAGCACCCGGAGAGGTCCATACTGGACACGATGCTCTATGAGCTGGACATCACGCCGCAGTCGGCGCGGAACCGGCTGGCGGCGTATCAGTTCACCGGAGAGGATGTGTTCAAGAGCGTCAGCGTGCTGTCCGGCGGCGAGCTGAGCCGCCTGCGGCTGTGTATGCTGATGGACGAGAGCATCAATCTGCTGATATTGGACGAGCCGACGAACCATCTGGATATCGACTCGAGGGAGTGGCTGGAGCAGGCGGTGGAGGCCTTCGACGGGACGCTGCTGTTCGTGAGCCACGACCGGTATTTCATCAACCGGTTCGCCACCCGCGTGTGGGAGCTGGCCGAGGGCGTCATCACGGACTATCCCATGGGCTTTGCACAGTACCGGCAGGCCAAGGAGGAGGAACGCGCCGCCGCGGCGGCCGCGGTACAGGCGCAGTCCGCTGCGCCGAAAAAGAACGGCAGCCGGGGCAACCGGGCCCAGCAGGCGGCGAAAAAGCAGCTGACCATCTGCGAGACGGCTATCGCCAGGCTGGAGGCGGACAGCGCGCGGCTGGAGGCGGAGATGGCGGAGAATGCCTGCGACGCGGAGAAGCTGAACGCGCTGTATCAGGAACAGCAGGACGTGCAGAAGCGGCTGGAGCAGGAGATGGAGCGCTGGGAAGAACTGAGCTTGCAGGCCGAGGAACAGGAGGAGCGATAACATGAGTGATATTTTGTGCATTTACTATTCCCGGACCGGGCATACCCGCCGGGCGGTCAAGGAGATCGCCGAGGCGCTGGGCGCGGAGATCACGGCCATCACCGACGACTGCGACCGCAGCGGCTGGCGGGGATATATGCGCTGCGGCATGGACGCCATGAAGACGTCCACCCGGCCCCTGCAGCCCTTTGAGACGGAGAAGCCGCTGGGCGCGTACAAACTGGTGATCGTGGGCAGCCCGGTGTGGGCGGGGCGGTGCGCCAGCCCCATTCGTGCGCTGCTGAAGCGGCGGGGACTGGAGATGGAAAACGTGGCCTACGTGGTCACGCGGAGCACCACCCAGCGCAGTGAGGAGGTCTATGACCAGATGGATATGTACACCGGGCAGGCCCACCGGCTGGCGGTGTCGCTGCGGCCGGACAGCGAGGGGTATGAGTTCTGGCGGAACGACTTTATCCAGAATGTGCGCCGCCTGCTGGAGAACGGCTGAGGACGGACCATGCAGGAGAAGCTGAGCGCCCTTGCGGCGCATTTGACAGAGGTGGAGCAGCAGCTGGCGGACCCGGCGGTATATACGGACCGGGAGAAGCTGACGGCGCTGCGCCGGGAGCAGAAGGAGCTGGCACCGGTGGTGGAATGCTGGCAGGCGTATCTGCGGGCGCAGGACACCGCCCGGGAGGCGGAGGAGATGCTGTCTGACCCGGAGCTGCGGGCTTTGGCACAGGAGGAGCTGGCTGGGGCGAAGGGGGATATGGAGCGCTTGCAGGAGGAGCTGAAGCGGCTGCTGCTGCCGCGGGACCCCAATGACGAGAAGAACGTGATACTGGAGATACGGGCCGGTATCGGCGGGGAGGAGGGTGCACTATTCGCCGCCGACCTGCTGCGGATGTACACCATGTACGCCGAGCGCCGGGGCTGGACGCTGAGCATCGTCAGTGAGAACATGACGGAGCTGGGCGGCGTGAAGGAGGTCAGCGCCGAGATCGAGGGCGCGGGCGCCTGGTCACGGCTGAAATTCGAGGCTGGGACACACCGGGTGCAGCGGGTGCCGGAGACGGAGTCCTCCGGGCGCATCCAGACCTCCGCCGCCACGGTGGCGGTGATGCCCGAGGCGGAGGAGGTGGAGTTTTCCATCGACCCCAAGGACCTGCAGATCGACACGTTCCGTTCCTCCGGCGCGGGGGGACAGCACGTGAACAAGACGGAGAGCGCCATACGTATCACCCATCTGCCCACGGGCGTGGTGGTGGAGTGCCAGGATGAGCGCAGCCAGTATAAGAACAAGGATCGGGCCATGAAGATCCTGCGCTCGAAGCTGTACGAGGCGGAGCAGGAGAAGCAGAACGCCGCCATCGCCGCCACACGGAAGAGCCAGGTGGGCACCGGCGACAGAAGCGGCAAGATCAGAACGTATAATTTCCCGCAGAACCGGGTCACGGATCATCGGCTGACGGGAGACAATAAAAACTTCAACATTGCGGCCATCATTAACGGTGATCTGGACGGTATGATCGATGCGCTGACCCTGAACGACCAGGCCCAACGGCTGCAGGAGGGAAAGGAGAGTTGACCATGAACGAGAATAAGAAGAAAATGTATGACCTGTCCGGCCCCAAGACGGTGGAGGCTATGAAGAAGCGGCACTTTGACGCCTATTACTGTTCCACCGCTGCCGAGGCCGTGGAGAAGGCGCTGGAGCTGATCCCCAAGACGGACAGTGTATCCTGGGGCGGCGTGATGACCGTGGACGAGCTGGGGCTGAAGCAGCGGCTGGCGCAGGAGGGCTATACCCTCATCGACCGGGATACCGCTAAGGACCCGGCGGAGAAGCAGGCGCTGATGCACCAGGCGTTGAACTGCGGCACGTTCCTGATGAGCAGCAACGCCATCTCCAAGGATGGGCAGCTGGTGAATATCGACGGCATGGGCAACCGGGTGGCGGCCATGTGCTATGGACCCCGGCAGGTGTTGGTCATCGCCGGTATGAACAAGGTGCTGGGCACGCTGGACGACGCCATTGCCCGCGCCCGGAACATCGCCGCGCCGGCCAACGCGCAGCGGTTCGGTATCAAGACGCCCTGCGGCCTGACCGGACAGTGCGGTGACTGCACCAGTCCGGACTGCATCTGTTCCTATGTGGTGGTGACGAGGAACTCTATGGTGCATGAGCGTATCAAGGTCATCCTCGTGGGGGAGGACCTGGGGCTGTAAGGGGATGTTTTGCCGCTGCGGCGGAATAAAAGAGCAGAAGAAACGAGGTTCGGGTGATGGAGACCATCATATTCCATCCGGAAACGGACAAAAACGCCATCGCGGAGGCGGCGGCGATCCTTCGCCGGGGTGGCCTGCTGGGGATCCCCACGGAGACGGTATACGGACTGGGGGCCGACGGGCTCAACGAGGACGCGGTGCGCCGTATTTTCGAGGCTAAGGGACGGCCACAGGACAACCCGCTGATCCTGCACGTGCCGGACGCGGGCTGGCTGGAGCGCTGCTGTGCAGATATCCCTGACACGGCCTATGCGCTGGCGGAACGGTTCTGGCCGGGGCCGCTGACCATGATCCTGCCCCGGCGGGACTGCGTGCCCCTGCGGACCACCGGCGGGCTGGATACTGTGGGCGTCCGCTGCCCGGACCATCCGGTGACGCGGGCCATCATCGCCGCGGCGGGCACGCCGGTGGCCGCCCCCAGCGGGAATACCTCCGGCCGTCCCAGCCCCACCTGTGCCCGCCACATGATGGAGGACATGATGGGGAAGATCGACGGCATTGTGGATGGCGGCCCCTGCGCCGTGGGGGTGGAGAGCACCATCCTCGACCTGACGGTGCAGCCACCCCGGCTGCTGCGGCCCGGCGGACTGCCGCTGGAGGCACTGGAGGCGGTGCTGGGGGAGGTGGCCGTGGACAAGGCCGTGCGGCAGAAGCTGCCCGACGGGGAGAAGGCCAAGGCACCGGGAATGAAGTACCGGCACTACGCGCCCCGGGCTGCCGTGACGGTGGTGACGGGCGCGCCGCGGCGAAGCGCGGCGTACATCGCGGCGCACCTGCCGGCGGGGGCCGGGGTCATCTGCTTTGACGAGTACGCGCCGCTGTTCGCGGGGCACATTGTACATCGGTTGGGACCGGCAGGAGACAAGCTGGCCCAGGCACAGCGCGTGTTCGACGCGCTGCGGACCTTCGACGAGACGGAGGTGACGGCCATCTATGCCCAGTGCCCGGACGAGGCGGGACTGGGACTGGCGGTGAGCAACCGGCTGAAAAAGGCGGCGGGGTTCCACACGGTGGACGCGTCGCCGCTGGTCATCGGCTTCACGGGGCCTACCGGCGCGGGCAAGACCAGCGCCCTGCGGGCGCTGGAGCAGCTGGGCGGGCTGGTGCTGGACTGCGACGCCATCTACCATGAGCTGCTGCGGACGGACGGAGCGCTGCGGGGGGCCATCGCCGGGGCGTTCGGCCCGGTGTTCGCGGCGGACGGCGGTCTGGACCGGCAGAAGCTGGGGAACCTCGTATTCGGCGATCCGGCGGCGCTGGAGACGCTGAACGGGATCATCTATGCGCGGCTGCCCCGGGAGCTGCGGCGGCGGATGGACGAGAGCGACGCGGCGGTGGTGGGCATCGACGCCATCAACCTGATCGAAAGCGGGCTGGACGGAATGTGTCGGCGGACGGTGGCGGTGATCGCGCCGGCGGAGACGCGGGTGGCGCGCATCATGGCACGGGACGGCATACCGGAGGCATACGCGCGGCTGCGGGTGCGGGCACAGAAGGACGAAGCGTTCTACCGGGCCCGGTGCACGGACGTGCTGGTGAACGACTGCGGCAGCGCGGCGGCCTTTACGGAAAAGGCACGGCGGGCGCTGGAGACGATATTGAAGGAGGAACGAGCATGAGCGAGGAAATGAAGGCGCTGCGGGAGCAGCTGCTGCGGAACGACAAGAACGGGTATGATACGCTGGGCGAGGCGCAGCTGGCGGAGATGGAGGCCTACTGCGCGGACTACAAGGCGTTTCTGAACGAGGGAAAGACAGAACGGCTCAGCGCCCGGGCGGCTATCGCCGCGGCAGAGGCGAAGGGCTTTGTGCAGTATAAGCGCGGCATGGCGCTGAAGGCCGGGGATAAGGTGTACACCTGCAACCGGGGCAAGGGGCTGATGCTGGCGGTCATCGGTAAGGAGAGTCTGGCCGAGGGCGCGCAGATCGCGGCGGCGCATATCGACTCGCCGCGGCTGGATCTGAAGCCCACGCCGCTGTATGAGGACAGCGAGATGGCATATTTCAAGACCCACTACTACGGCGGTATCCGCAAGTACCAGTGGGTGACCATCCCCCTGCAGCTGCGGGGCGTGGTGGCCAAGAAGGACGGCAGCGTGGTAGACGTGTGCATCGGCGAGGCGGGCGAGCCCCAGCTGGTCATCACGGACCTGCTGCCCCATCTGGGCGGCGAACAGGGCCGGAAGCCCCTGAACGAGGCGGTGCCCGGCGAGACGCTGAACCTGCTGGTGGGCAGCCGGCCCATCGGGGACAGCGAGGACAAGGACCGGGTGAAGCTGCACGTGATGAAGCGGCTGCACGACAAGTACGGCATCACGGAGAGCGACTTCGCCTCCGCGGAGCTGGAGGCTGTTCCCGCCGCGGAGGCGGTGGACATCGGTGTTGACGGCAGCATGATCGGCTCCTACGGTCACGATGACCGGGTGTGCGGCTACGCGGCGCTGCGGGCGCTGCTGGATATCGAAACGCCGGACAAGACGGCGGTATGCGTGCTGGCGGACAAGGAGGAGATCGGCTCCATGGGCGTGACAGGTATGCAGTCCGCGGCCTTTGACGCCTTTATGTCTGACCTGTGCGACGGCCAGAACGTGCCGCTGAAGGCGTGCTTTGAGAACGCCTTTTGCCTGTCCGCCGACGTGACGGCGGCCTATGACCCCAACTTTGCCGATGTGTACGAGAAGAAGAACGCGGCCTTCGTCAACTACGGCGTGGGTATCTGCAAGTACACCGGCGCGCGGGGCAAGTCCGGCTCCTCGGACGCCAACGCGGAGACGGTGGCCTATGTGCGCGCGGTGCTGGACGGCGCGGGCGTGCGGTGGCAGATCTGCGAGCTGGGCAAGATCGACGCCGGCGGCGGCGGGACGGTGGCACAGTATATGGCCAACCGGAACATCGCCACGCTGGACGCCGGCGTGCCGGTGCTGAGCATGCACGCGCCCTTCGAGGTGGTGGCCAAGGTGGACTGCTACGAGATGTACCGGGCCTGCAAGGCACTGTACGAGGCGAGATAACGGAAAAGCACGGTCCCAGGCAGTGCCTGGGACCGTGCTTTTTACGGGAAAGATACGGAAATCCCTTGTAAAAAGTGGGGGAATACGGTATAATTTTCTACAAGAACAGCAGGAAGGGAGGCGGCGGTATGTACGGCATCGGTCAGCGGGTGGTGCACCCCATGCACGGGGCGGGCGTTATCGAGAACGTGACGGAGGAGCTGCTGTACGGCGCGGCGCGGACGTATTATGTATTTCGCCAGGCCGTCAGCGGACTGGTACTGAAGCTGCCCACTGATAACTGCGAGGCCATCGGTGTGCGGCTGCTGTATGACCGGGAGAGGATGGACGCGGTGCTCTCGGCCATCCCATCGCTGACGGTGGAGGAGGAGCGCAACTGGAACCGCCGCTACAGGGAGAACATGGCGCGGCTGAAAAGCGGCGACCTGACGGAGGTGGCACGGGTGGTCAAGTCTCTGATGCGGCGGGAGGCGGCGCGGGGACTGTCCACCGGAGAGAGAAAAATGCTGCACAGTGCCAAGGAGATACTGCTGTCGGAGCTGGCGATGGTGCGGGAGATCGGATACCAAGAGGCGGAGCGTCTGCTGGATGGCGCGGTGATGACGGGAGCGTGTGAGTGACGATGGGGAAGCTCTTTGATAAGCTGTTAAACCGGAAAAAGGAACGGCACCCCCGCTGCGCGGCGCTGGTGCCTGCCGCGGGGCGCTCTGAGCGCATGGGCGGAACGGATAAGCTGACGGCGCCGCTGTGCGGCGTGCCGGTGCTGCTGCGGACGCTGCGGGCGCTGGATGAGGCGGCGCTGATCGACGAGATCGTGGTGGCGGTAAGCCCGGAGCGACTGGAGGAGATCGCGGCCCTGTGTGCCGGGGCGAATGTCAAAACGCCGCTGCGCGTGGTGGAGGGCGGCGGGAGCCGCGCTCAGTCGGTGCTGCTGGCGGCGCTGGCGGCCGGCGACAGCTGCGAGCTGCTGGCGGTGCATGACGGCGCGCGGCCGCTGATCCTGCCGGAGCAGGTGGACGACATGGTGCGGCTGGGACAGCGGACCTATGCCGCCGCGCCGGCGCTGCCGGTGACAGACACGGTGAAGGTGGCGGATATGGCGGGGCTGGTGCAGTCCACGCCGGACCGGAAAACGCTGTACGCCGTACAGACGCCACAGGTGTTTCAGGCGAACATCCTGAAGGCTGCTCTGCAGTCGGCTATTCAGGCCGGGGCGGACATCACGGACGACTGCTCCGCCGTGGAACGGCTGGGCAAGGAGGTATGGCTGGCCCCCGGCTGGCGGGAGAACATCAAGATCACCACGCGGGAGGACCTGACCATGGCAGAGGCATTCCTGCGGGAGAGGGAGAACAGAGCATGACGGATCTGCGCATTGGATACGGCTATGACGTACACCGGCTGGTACCGGGCCGCGCCCTGGTGCTGGGCGGGGTGACGGTGCCCTTTGAGAAGGGGCTGCTGGGGCACTCCGACGCGGACGTGCTGACCCACGCGGTGATGGATGCTCTGCTGGGTGCGGCGGCGCTGGGGGACATCGGCAAGCTGTTTCCGGACAGCGATGCGCGCTACGCCGGGGCGGACAGCACGGCGCTGCTGCGGCAGGTGACGGCGGTGCTGGCGGAGGCGGGCTGGACCATTGTGAATGTGGACGCTACGGTGGCGGCGCAGGCGCCGAAGCTGGCACCCTATATCCCGGAGATGCGGGAGAGACTGGCGGCGGCCATGGGACTGGACGCGGGATGTGTCTCTGTGAAAGCGACGACGGAGGAGGGACTGGGCTTTACCGGCAGCGGCGAGGGCATAGCGGCCCACGCGGCGGCGCTGGTGGAGAAAACGGCGTAAAAAACCCGGTGCAATCTTCACACATTATTAACAGCGGTGGGGTTGTGCCAAAAGTGAACATATGGTACAATATACCTGTTAAGATGCGGAGGCGTGTCTGCCCGATACGGACAGATGCGCCGCTTTTTGGTATAGGCTATGGAGGACGAGGAAAGGAAGGTAGACTTGAGCCACAGGACTATTCAGGACGAGCAGGCGAGACTGCGTAAAAAACGGCAGAAGGCGGAAAACGTCTTTGCTGTATTCAAAAAACCGCTGCACGAGTCGCTGACATCGGTATTGCCGGTGATGCTTATCGTGCTGGTGCTGTGCTTCACCATTGCACCGGTGCCCAACAACGCCATGGTGGCGTTCCTGCTGGGCGGCGTGATGCTGATCGCCGGCATGGGACTGTTCACGCTGGGGTCGGAGATGTCCATGATCCCGCTGGGACAGGCGGTAGGCTCCGAGATCACACGGCGAAAGAAGGTGTGGATCATCACGGTGGTGGGCTTCCTCATCGGCATGATCATTACCGTGGCGGAGCCGGATCTGCAGGTGCTGGCCAACCAGGTACCGGCCATTGAGAACAACGTGATCATCTGGTCCGTGGCGGTGGGCGTGGGTGTGTTCCTGGTCATCGCCCTGCTGCGTATCGTGCTGGGTATCCAGCTGCGGTGGCTGCTGATCGGGTTTTATGCCATCGTATTCGGTCTGGCGATGTTCGTGTCGCCGGATTTCTGGGCGGTGGCTTTTGACTCCGGAGGCGTGACCACTGGACCCATGACGGTGCCGTTCATCATGGCACTGGGCGTGGGCGTGTGCGCCGTGCGAAGCGACAAGCAGGCAGGGGGCGACAGCTTCGGCCTGGTGGCGCTGTGCTCTATCGGGCCGATCATCACGGTGCTGATCCTTGGATTGCTGTATAAGCCGGACGGAAGCGCCTACACCGCGGCGGTCATGCCGGATGCCAAGGACACGGTGGAGATGTTCGATCTGTATCTCAGCGAGATACCTCACTATCTGAAGGAGACGGCATCGGCGCTGCTGCCTATCGGCGCTTTCCTGATCCTGTTCCAGCTGGTGACCCGCAGACTCAAGCGCAAGGAGATACTGCACATGGTCATCGGTCTGGTGTATGTGTACATAGGATTGACCATCTTCCTGATGGGCGTGAACGTGGGATTTATGCCCGTGGGCAGCTTTTTGGGCGGCAGCATCGCCAGCCATACCTATAATTGGATACTTATCCCCATTGCTATGGTCATCGGTTATTTCATCGTACAGGCGGAGCCGGCTGTCCATGTGCTGAACAAGCAGGTGGAGGAGATCACCGCCGGTTCCATCCCGGCTCACGCCATGAACCTGGCGCTGTCTGTGGGCGTGGCCATCTCGCTGGGGCTGGCTATGATCCGGGTGCTGACGGGTATCTCCATCATGTGGTTCCTGGTGCCGGGCTATGTGCTGAGTCTGGCGCTGAGCTTCGTGGTGCCGCAGATCTTTACGTCCGTGGCCTTCGACTCCGGCGGCGTGGCCTCCGGACCCATGACGGCTACGTTCCTGCTGCCCTTCGCCCTGGGCGCCTGCGACGCTGTGGGCGGCAATCTGGTGACGGACGCTTTCGGTGTGGTGGCGATGGTGGCCATGACGCCGCTGGTGACCATACAGCTGCTGGGCCTGAGCTATCAGAGAAAGCTGCGCCGCGCACCTGCTCCTGCCGCGCCTGTGGCGGTGGAGGAGCTTATCGAGCTGTGCTGAGGAGGTGGAGATATGTCTGAAACAACCAAGAACCGTCTGTATCTGATGATCACCATCACCAACCGGGTCATGGGCGCCACGCATTTTCTGGATTTCTACCGGGCTTTCGGCGCGCCGGTGGTGTTCACCGCCCTGGGACGGGGCACCGCCAGCAACGACGTGCTGAGTTATCTGGGTCTGGAGGCTACGGAGAAGTCCGTGATGTTCTCCGTGGTGACGCCGGCTGTCAAGGAGGTGCTGATGCGGGAACTGGTGGACACCATGCGGATCGACCGGCCCGGCAGCGGTATCGCCGTGTGCCTGCACCTGAGCAGCGTGGGCGGAAGGACGGCGCTGAACTATCTGATCTCCGGCAAAAGCGACGCGCAGCCGGATATGACTGTGAAGGAGGAAGAGCAGATGAACGAGAACGCGTATCAGCTGATCGTGGCGATCACCAATACCGGGTACACCGACGCGGTGATGGAGGCGGCCTCCGCCGCCGGCGCGCGGGGCGGTACGGTCATTCACGCCCGGGCTACCGACGCGGAGAACAGCAACAAGTTCTTCGGCATGGCCATCTCGGAGGAACGGGAGATGATCTTCCTGGTGACCTCCGCCGATAAGCGGGCGGCCATCATGCAGTCCATCATGGAGAAGGCCGGCGCCCACACTGAGGCGCAGACGGTGACGTTCTCCGTGCCGCTGGACGACGCAGCGGGGCTGTACAGCGCCAACAGCAACTGAAAAGGCAAGGCCCCCGGCTTGATCGGAGGCAGAAAACGTGCCTCCCCCGGCGAAACCGGGGGAGGCTTTTGTGTGAAAGGAACCGCAGGAGGGCGGCCTGTTCAGCGGTTATTGGGGGGATGCAAGATGACGCTTCAGGGCCTGGAAGGTGGCGTCACTGATGACGTGCTCCATGCGGCAGGCGTCCTCGGCAGCGCTGGCCTCGTCCACACCCAGGCGGCGGAGAAAGTCCGTGAGGACCGTGTGGCGCTCGTAGATCTTTTCGGCTACCTCGCGCCCGACGGCGGTAAGGGTGATGTAGCCGCCGTTGTCTACGTCGATATACTGCCCGGCCTTCAGCAGGCCAACGGCGCGGCTGACGCTGGGCTTGGAGTAGCCCATATAGTCCACGATGTCGATGGAACGGACGGCCTTCCCCTGGCGGATCAGGACCAGGATGCTCTCCAGATACATCTCGCCGGATTCCTGTAATACCACGGCGGCACCTCCTTTGACACTTAGAGCACTCTAACTGAAGTATAACACACGACTGGCGTAAAAGCAAGTGAAAGTTAAATATATTTAACTGTCGTTACAATGGCGGGTGTTTCTTGACAGAGCGGTTAGCATGTGCTAACATCATACCACATGACATAGATAGACGATTGAGGTAACGCGCTATGACACTGAATGAACTGAAGATCGGCGACAGCGCCGCCATCACTGCCGTGGGCGGGGAGGGCGCACTGCGCTGCCGCCTGCTGGATATGGGGCTGACGCCCCGGACCGTGGTGACACTGCGGAAGGTGGCCCCTATGGGGGACCCCATTGAGATACACGTGCGGGGCTATGAGCTGACGCTGCGGGTGGAGGACGCCCGACAGATCACCGTGGAAAAGAGGGATCGCGTATGATCTTTGCATTGGCGGGCAACCAGAACTGCGGCAAGACTACGCTGTTCAATGCTTTGACCGGCTCCAACCAGCACGTGGGGAATTTCCCCGGCGTGACGGTGGACCAGAAATCCGGAGAGGTACGGGAGCACAAGGACTGCACCGTAGTGGACCTGCCGGGCATCTACTCCCTGCGTACCTATACCCAGGAGGAGATCGTCACGCGGGACTACATACTGAACCAGAAGCCGGACGGCATCATCAATATCGTGGATGCTACCAACATCGAGCGCAACCTGTACCTGACACTGCAGCTGCTGGAGCTGCGGGTGCCTATGGTGCTGGCGCTGAACATGATGGACGAGGTGCGCGCCAACGGCGGCACCATCGACGTGCAGAAGCTGTCCGACGACCTGGGCATTCCCGTGGTGCCCATTACCGCCGCCAAGGGCGAGGGTGTGTCCGAGCTGATGGACCGGGCGGTGGAGACGGCGAAAAACCGGGTGCTGCCCAAGGTCTATGACTTCTGCGCGGCGAATTCGCCGGTGCACCGGTGCGTCCATGCGGTGGTGCATCTGATCGAGGACCACGCTGAGCGGCTGGGTCTGCCGCCCCGGTTCTGCGCCACGAAGCTCATTGAGGGCGACAGGGATATGGCGGACCGGCTGGTGCTGGATCAGAACGAGAGGGAGCTGCTGGAGCACTGCATCGTGCAGATGGAGACGGAGAACGGATTGGACCGCAACGCCTCGCTGGCGGATATGCGGTATACGTTCATCGAGCAGGTCACCGCCGACGCGGTGGTCAAGTGCCATGAGAGCAAGGAGCACAAGCGCAGCGTGGCCTGGGACAGGGTACTGACGGGGAAATACACGGCGCTGCCGGTATTCTTCGGCGTGATGCTGCTGATCTTCTGGCTGACGTTCGATGTTATTGGCCAGGGGCTCAGCGACCTGCTGGCGCTGGGTATCGACTACGTGACCGCCGGTGTGGACGGGGCGCTGACCGCCTACGGCATCAACCCGGTGGTGCACAGCCTTATTATTGACGGTATCTTCGCCGGTGTGGGCAGCGTGCTGTCGTTCCTGCCCATTATCGTGACGCTGTTTTTCTTCCTGTCCATTCTGGAGGACACCGGCTACATGGCCCGGGTGGCCTTTGTCATGGACAAGCTGCTGCGGAAGATCGGTCTGTCCGGGCGGAGCATCGTACCGCTGCTGATCGGCTTCGGCTGCTCGGTGCCGGCCATCATGGCTACCCGCACGGTGTCCTCGGACCGGGATCGGAAGATGACCATTCTGCTGACGCCCTATATGAGCTGTTCGGCCAAGATCCCCATCTATGGCTTTTTTACCGCCGCGTTCTTCACCGACCACAAGGCGCTGGTGATGATCTCCCTGTATGTGCTTGGTATCGTGGTGGGTATTCTGGCAGCGCTGGTGATGAAGGGGACCGCCTTCAGGGGCAAGCCTGTGCCCTTTGTCATGGAGCTGCCCAACTACCGTATGCCCTCCGCTAAAAGCGTGGGGCTGCTGCTGTGGGAGAAGGCCAAGGACTTTTTGCAGCGGGCCTTTACCGTGATCTTCCTGGCCACGGTGGTCATCTGGTTCCTACAGAGTTTTGACACGCGGCTCAATGTGGTCACGGACAGCGCGGACAGCCTGCTGGCGCTGATCGGCCAGTGGCTGGCGGTGCTGTTCAGGCCGCTGGGCTTTGGTGACTGGCGCTGTGCCACGGCGCTGATCTCCGGATTTATCGCCAAGGAGTCGGTGGTCAGTACGCTGCAGGTGCTGCTGGGAAACGCGGCCATCACGTCGCTGTTCACCACGCGCAGTGCCATCAGCTTTCTGGTGTTCACGCTGCTGTATACACCCTGCATTGCGGCGGTGGCCACCATACGGCGTGAGCTGGGCTCCCGCATCAAAACGGTGGGCGTGGTGCTGCTGCAATGCGTAGTGGCGTGGCTGGCGGCGTACATCGCTTACGCTGTGGGAGGGCTGCTGCTATGAGCTGGATGGACTGGGTGCTGCTGGCACTGGTGGCGCTGTGCGGTGTGCTGGCCCTGCGTAGTGCGCGGCGGGCGCGGAAAAACGGCGGATGCGCCGGCTGCTCCGGCTGCGGCGGGAGCTGCGGCGGCTGTACCGGGAAAAAGGAATAAAAAACAAGGCCCGCGGGCCTTGTTTTTTTACAGCAGGAGACCGTATTTGGCGCACAGGGGCAGGAGCGTGTCCTCCGGCAGGTCGCCGTCGTACAGGGCGCGGCCCTGATAGGCCCGGAGGGCGGCCTCCAGCAGCTGGGTGTCGTCGCAGACGAAGCACACCGGCTTGGTGAGCATATACTGGTAGTCCGCCAGGGCCTGTACATCGTCCCAGGAGGTGATACGCAGGGCCAGGACCGTCTCACCGCTGTCCAGCGCGGCGGTGAGCGTCTCCTCCGCATCGCCGGTCAGGTCGACGACGGTGTGCCAGGAGACATCGGCAGGCAGGGGGAAGGGCAGCTTCTCCGTGGCGGCGGGCAGCTTGTCCGTATGCTGCGGGGCCGGCGGCGTGATGACCGCGCCGCCCAGCGCTCGGGCCAGGGCGGCGATATGCGCGGCGGTGGTGCCGCAGCAGCCGCCGAACACGGCCACGCCGGCGGCCAGAAATTCCGGCACCAGGGCGGTGAATTCCTCGCCGGTGCAGCGGTAGACCGTCTCGCCATTCTCGATGATGGGCATTCCGGCATTGGGCTTGGCGATCAGGGGCACCCGGGCATATTCCCGCAGGCGCTTCAGCTGGAGAAGCATCTGCTCCGGGCCGGCGGAGCAGTTCAGGCCAAAGGCGTCGATGCCCATGCCCTGCAGGACCACCAGCGCCGCGGTGATGTCGGTGCCGGAGACGCTGCGGCCGTTTTCGTCACAGGTGAAGGTGACGAAGATAGGCTTGTCGCTGACGCTGCGGACGGCCAGCACCGCCGCACGGGCGTCGGAGAGGGTCATCATGGTCTCGATGACGAACAGGTCCACGCCGGCGCGTTCCAGACCGGCGGCCTGCTCGGTGTAGATGTCCACCAGCTCCTCGAAGGACACGTCGCCCAGTGGGGCGAGGAACGCGCCGGTGGGGGACATATCGCCTGCCCGCAGGGCCTTGCCCTGCACCGCCTGGGCGGACAGTTCCGCCAGACGGCGGTTGTAGTCGGCGGTGCAGTTGAACAGGCCGGACTCCTCCAGCTTGCGGCGGTTGGCACCGAAGGTGGGGGTGTAGACCACCTGGCTGCCGGCGGCCACATAGCCGCGCTGGATGTCGATGATGGCGTCCGGATGGTCCAGTGTCCACTGCTCGGCGCAGACGTCGCCTGTATAGCCGCGCTTTTGCAGCTCGGTGCCGGTGGCACCGTCCAGAATCAGAGGAAAACGAAGCTCCATAGGTGTTACCTCCATTGCATGGGTTTTAGGGGAATGTTTTTGGCAAAGGCGTCGGCGAAGTCGGGACGCCCGGAGAGCTCGAGATAGGTGAGACGGCTGACGATGCCGTCCGCGGCGGACATATCGCCCCGCAGGGCCAGCTGTGCCGCACCGGAGAGGGCGGCGTTGCCTACGCTGTGGAGCTTGGCGGCGGGGAGACGGGGGAGCATACCGATGGCCGCGGCGCTGGCGGGGTCAAGGTACATCCCGAAGCCGCCGGATAGGTACAGACCGTCCAGCGCGGAAAGGGTCAGCCCCTGCTGCGCCAGCAGCACCTGCACGCCGGCGGCCACCGCCGCCTTGGCCAGCTGCAGCGCCCGGACATCAGCGGCGGTGAGATACACCCGGTCGGTCAAGTGGAAGACGCCGCAGCCGTTTTCGTCACGGGTCAAATAGCGGCGGAACGCCTCAGGCGCGTCCTCCGGCGGTAGGAGACGGCCGCCTTCGTCAATGACGCCCAGGCGCAGCAGGAGGGCCGTCAGGTCGATGAGACCAGAGCCGCAGAGACCGACTGCCTCGCCGCCGCCGATGACGTTCATCTTGAAGGCGCCGCTGTACCGGACGCGGCTGACCGCACCGTCCACGCCCAGCATACCGCAGGCGATACCCGCGCCCTCGAAGGCGGGGCCGGCGGCCACGGCGCAGCAGGTGAAGCCATCCATGCCGCCCAGGGCCATCTCGCCGTTGGTGCCGATGTCCAGAAACAGGAAATGGCCCGCGCGTCGGGCAAGGCCGGAGGCCAGCAGGCCGGCGGTGATATCGCCGCCCACGAAGCCCGCCGCGCAGGGGACGCAGTACAGCGGCGTGTCCAGCAGCGTGAGGCCGGAGCTCTGACGGAAGAAGGTCTCCGGGCAGAAGGGGGCGGCGGCCAGCGGGCGGACGGATACACCGGCGAGCAGGCTCTGCATGACGGTGTTGCCGGCGGTCACGGTGCGCTTCAGCTCGGCGGGCTGCCGCCCGGCCTGGGAGAGTGCCCGGGTGAGCAGGGCCTTCAGCTGCTGGCGGAGTAGGGAGGACAGGCGGGTGAGCCCGTCCTGGTGGTCGATGGTATACTGGATGCGTGTGATGACATCCGCGCCGTAGGGGGCCAGAGCCGTCCAGTCGGCGCAGGTGGCCAGGGCGTGGCCGGTGGCCAGGTCGTACAGCCGCAGCGCCGTGGTGGTGGTGCCCAGGTCGATGGCGGCGGCGCAGCCTGTCTCGCCGGTGGGGACGGCGGGGGGATCCAGCGTCTCGGTGAGGATGCGCCCGCCGGCGGCGGGAGGGAGGACGATCTCGTCGCCGTCCTCCGGCACCACACGGCAGGCCAGACGCGGCACGCCGTTGACGCTGACGCGGCATTTGCCGCAGCGGCCGTGGCCGCCGCAGGCGGCGGGCAGGGTACAGCCGGCGCGGCGCAGCAGAGCCAGCAGGGTATCGGTATCATTGCAGGGGAGGCGAAAAACATCTCCGCCGCGGGTCACGCGGATACTTGACACGGGCAACACCCCTTTTTATAATAATTCCACTACTACTTTTATCAGCCCGGGGCGGCTTTGTCAAGAGGATTTGCCATGAGAACAAAACTGATGACGCTGGCGGCGGAAAACGGGTTCTCCCACGCCGCGCCGGTGGACATGAACGCGCTGACGCCCCGGCGGGAGGTGCGGGAGATGTGCCGGGCGGACCGATGCGGGAAGTGGAACGCCAACTGGGCCTGCCCGCCCGGCTGCGGGACGCTGGAGGATGCCGCGGCGGCCATGGGGCGCTTCGATGCCGGGGTGCTGGTGCAGACCACCGGGACGCTGGCGGATGACTTCGACTACGAGGGGATGGAGGCGATCCAGCGGCGGCACAAGCGGGCCTTTGCGGACTTTGCGCGGCAGGCGCGGCTGCTGCTGCCGGACTGCCTGCCTCTGTCAGCGGGGGCATGCACCGTGTGCCGCCGGTGTACCTGTCCGGACCGACCCTGCCGGTTCCCGGACAAGCGGATGTCCTCCATGGAGGCCTATGGCCTGCTGGTGGGGGACGTGTGCCTGCGGTCCGGGCTGTCGTATAACTACGGACCGCGAACCATGACGTATACATCGTGCCTACTCTATACCGAAGAGGTGAAATGATATGATGACGCCCAAGGAGAACTTTCTGGAGCTGCTGAAGCCAAATGGCCAGCCGGATCGCCAGCTGTGCCAGTACGAGGCGCTGCACATGTGCCTGAACGATCCCATCAACACCTATCTGCGGGGCAACCGGAAGCGGGGGACCGTCAGCAAAGACCGCTGGGGCACCACCATCAGCTTTCCCGCCGACGCGCCGGGGCCTATGCCCGTTACCACGGACGGCCTGGCGGTGTGCCCGGACATCACCCATTGGCGGGAGACGGTGCACGCGCCGGACATCGCCGCCTGCACCGAGGGCTGGGAGGCGTGCCGCGCCGCGGCACGGGCGGCCTGCGGGGAGGAGAAGCTGCTGGCGGGCTTTATGGGTACCGGTATCTTCGAGCAGTGCCACTTCCTGATGGGCTTTGAGGACACGCTGACGAACCTGTATGAGCACCCACAGGAGATGCACGCGCTCATTGACTACATCACCACGTATCGGCTGCTGTACGTGAAGCTGCTCATCGACAATTTGCAGCCGGACGTGATCTTCTCTCACGACGACTGGGGCACCAAGGACGCTTTGTTCATGAAGCCGGAGATGTGGCGGGAATTCTTCAAGGAGCCGTACCGGCGGTTTTACGGCTACATCCGGTCCCGGGGCGTGATCGCCATCCACCACGCGGACTCCTATTTGGTCCCGATCGTGGAGGACATGGTGGAGATCGGCATCCAGGTGTGGCAGGGTGTGCTGCCGGAGAACGATATACCGGCCCTCCAGCAGAAGCTGCACGGGCGTCTGGTGCTGATGGGCGGTATGGGCGCCGCCATCGACCGGACGGATGCCGCGCCGGAGGAGATCTACGGCTATGCCATGGATACCCTGCGGCGGTGCTGCCCGGGTGGGCACTATATCCCCTCCATCACCTATGGCCTGCCGGGGGCGGTGTATCCCCATGTGGACGAGTACATCGACCGGGCCATAGCGGACTACAACCGGGCGCTGCACGTGCCGCGGTTCGATCTGCCGTCGGTGCCACGCCGGGTGCGGGCTGTCGCCGTGCGGCAGGCGGCGGGCGCCGCTGTCGAGAACGGCGACGTACTGGCCCGCCTGGCCGCAGCGCTGGAAAAGGGACAGCAGAAAAAGGTGCTGGCGCTGTGCCGGGAGGCGCTGGAGCAGGGTCGGACGCCGCAGGAGATCCTGTCCGGTGGGCTGATCCGCGGCATGAACGATCTGGGCGAGGCATTCTCCGCCAACCGGGCCTTTGTGCCGGAGATGCTGATGGCCGCCCGGTGCATGACGGCGGCGCTGGGGGAGCTGAAGCCGCTGATGACCGGCGGGAATGCCAAGACGGTGGGCCGCGCCTGCGTCGGCACCGTCCGGGGCGATATGCACGACATCGGCAAGAACCTGGTGAAGATCATGCTGGAGGGCAGCGGCGTAGAGGTCATTGACCTGGGCGTGGATGTGACGCCGGAGCAGTTCGTGGAGACGGCGAAGCGGCAGCGCTGCGGCGTGATCGCCTGCTCATCCCTGCTGACCACCACCATGGGCGAGATGCGCCGGGTGGTGACGCTGGCCCGGGAGGCAGGTATCCGGGACCAGGTGAAGATATTTGTGGGCGGCGCGCCCATCAGCCAGAGCTTCTGCGATGAGATCGGCGCGGACGTATACACCGAGGATGCGGCGGCAGCCGCACGGGCGGCGGTATCGGCGCTGAAGGGATAAATCGGCAGTCATAAAAAGCGACAGACCCGCAGGCAATGCCTGCGGGTCTGCCGCTTTGTTGGTCGTAGTTGGGGAGAAAATAATATGGTACGGAACAGATATGTGCTATGTGCGGTAGGGGGAGATCACATGGCTATGATGGACAGCTTCCTACATACGGTCCGGTTGACTGCTTGCTTTCAATAAACACAGTTGACTTGCGCCCTCTATGTCAAAACGCGCGACGCTGCATCAGCATCCGCACCAGCGTGACAACGGCGAGGACAGCGATAACAGCCGCCGACGCGATGCTCACGAAGGAGAGCAGCGCACCGTGGGCGGGCGGCATCAGGAATGCGGCCACAGCGGAGGCGAGGCACAGGATGACCAGAGAGGTGATGAGCTTCGTTCTATCCATAGTAGTTGTTCTCCTTTCATGGTGTGGGAATGTTCATTTCCTTCTGTGCTTACAGCATACCATATATAGTGGTACGCATCTTTACAGAAAAGCTACGAACCGGTGGAAAGACGGATACAAAATGGTTACAAAGTGGTCGGAACGGTGACAATGGGTGTAGACTTTCCGGCCGGTTTCTGCTATAATGCAGGAAAGCTGTCATTTTATCTCTCGGAGGCGCTGCTGTTGCAATATTTGACAAATCTTTGGAACGCGCTGGACTTTGGCTCGCTGGAGAGCATACTGCTCCGCGTGGCCTCCGTGTTCCTGTGCCTGACCATACATGAGACGTGCCACGGCCTGGCGGCCTATGCGCTGGGCGACCCTACGGCCAAGCGGGCGCATCGGCTGAGCCTGAACCCACTGCGGCACATCGACTGGCTGGGCCTTATTATGATGGTGGCGGCTGGCTTTGGCTGGGCCAAGCCGGTGCCGGTGGATCCGCATTATTTCAAAAAGCCAAAGCAGGGCATGGCGCTGACGGCGCTGGCCGGGCCGGTATCCAACTTCCTGCTGGCGCTTTTGCTGCTGCTGATCGCCCGGGGCGAGTTCCTGCGGGCGGTGACCACGGGGAGCTTCAGCGGCACATGGTTTTCCTTCCTGGTGGATACGGCATCGCTGTCGGTGGGCCTGGGGCTGTTCAACCTGGTGCCTATCCCGCCGCTGGACGGCTCAAAGGTGCTGGCGGTGCTGCTGCCGGACCGGGCGTACAACTGGCTCATGCGCTATGAGCGCTTCGGTATGCTGGTGCTGCTGGTAGTTATCTCCGTGGGTGTCGGCAGCAACGCGCTGAACAGCGCCATACGCTGGACATTTACCCTGCTGTGCAGGCTGGTCGGTTTTGAGGTGTAAATTTGGACGATCCTATTTTTAAACTGGAAAAGGTGGTACAGACGCGGGGCGACGAGCCGCTGGAGGACTTCGAGGGGCCGCTGGATCTGATACTGTACCTGCTGGGAAAAAATAAGATAGAGATACAGGATATCCCCATCGCACTGATATTGGAGCAGTACCAGGATTATCTGGAAAAGCGCAAGCGGATGGATCTGGAGGTGGCCAGCGAGTTTATCACCATGGCTGCCCAGCTGATGTTCATCAAGACCCGTATGCTGCTGAACCTGGAGGACGAGGAAGCCCAGAGTGAGATGGATGCCCTCATCAAGTCGCTGGAGGAGCGCAAGCGGGGCGAGGCCTATGCCCGGGTGCGTATGTTGTCGGAACGGCTGGCACCCCTGAGCGAGTTCGGGCGGAACATTCTGACCAGGCCGCCGGAGCCTATGGAGCGCGGGAAGATCTATGAGTACGACCAGGAGCCGGCGGATCTGGTGCTGACCATGCAGGAGGTCACGGACCGGCAGGGCGCGCCGGAGGCACCGCCTATCCGGGCCTTTGACGAGATCGTGAAGCGGGAGCCGTATCCTGTGGAGACAAAGGCGAAGGAGATCCTGCGGCGGCTGCGGGGTGTGGGCATTACGCGCTTTTTGCTGCTGTTCCGCGGCAGTAAGACACGCAGCGAGCTGGTGGCCACGTTTATGGCGGTTCTGGAGCTGTGCCGGAACAATCTGATCAAGCTGGCCGGCGCGGCCAGCGACTGCACCGTCACCGCAGAGGGCGACGCGCCCGAAGAACTGATGTAAGGGGAGACCTATGGATACACTGGAAATGAAGGATATCGAGGCCGCCGTAGAGGGCATACTGTTTGCCTCCGGCGAGCCTGTGGCGGTGGACCGCATCTGCGTGGCGCTGAACATGGACCGCCCCACGGTGGAGCTGGTACTGCAGCATTTGCAGGACTATTACAGCTATGAGCGACGGGGCGTGCGGCTGCTGCGGATGGAGGACAGCTGGCAGCTGTGCTCCGCGCCGGAGTACGGCGACCAGATCCGCAAGGCGTTTGAGATCCGTAAGCCCGCCAAGCTCAGCCAGCCGGCGCTGGAGGTGCTGACCATCATCGCGTACTATCAGCCCACCACCCGGGCCTATGTGGACCAGATACGGGGCGTGGACAGCTCGTACACGGTGGGCCTGCTGCTGGATCGCCATTTGATCGAGGAGTGCGGACGGCTGCAGGTGCCGGGGCGGCCGCGGCTGTACCGGACGACACAGGCATTTTTGCGGGCATTCCATCTGAATTCGCTGGAGGAGCTGCCCCAGCTGCCGGGAATGGAGGCCGACGGACAGCTGCGGCTGGACGACGATACGATACCGGCGGACGGGGAAAACGGCGCGGAGGCGCTGTAAGCATACGGGAGAGATAACGCGGGAGGAGGGAGCACGATGACGGCAGTGTACATCATACTGGGCATTCTGCTGTTTTTCTTCCTGCTGTCACTGCTGCGTATCGGCGTGCGGGCAGACTTTGCGGGCGACCTTGCGGACACAAGCGTCACGGTGATCGCGGGGCCGGCGCGGATACAGATGCTTCCCAAACCGGATAAACCGGAGAAGCAAAAAAAGCCCAAGAAAGAAAAGAAGAAAAAGACACCGCAGGAGGAGAGCACCAAGGGGAAGGAAAAGAAAAAGCCGTCTCTGTCGGCGCAGGATATCAAGACGCTTCTGCCGGCGGTGTGGGCGTCCCTGAAGGGCGGACTGCGAAAGACGCGGCAGCGGCTGCTGATCGACCCGCTGGAGCTGTCGGCGGTGCTGCCGGGAGCCATGGACCCGGCGGGGGCGGCGGAGCTGTACGGCTATATCAACGCCGGAATGTGGACGGTAATGCCGCAGCTGGAGCAGCTGACGCGGATACCGGACCCCGGCCTCCACGTGGAGGTGGACTTTGACAGCGAGCAGCTGCGGCTCACAGGCCGGCTGGGCGTGAGTTTGCAGATACGGGATCTGTTCGCCATCGGCTGGGCCTTCGCCAAGCCGGTGATACGGTGGCTCCTGGCCATGCGGAAGCGGCAGAGCGCCGCGGAGAAGACGAAGGCGGCGCAGAACGCTGCAAAGCAGCGCGAAACAGTACACACAGCGCCGGACGGCGCGGGACATACGACCACATCAACTTCGACAAAGGAGAGCTGACAATGGAAATGACCGAGAAGAAAAATGACCTCAAGAGCATGATGGTGGAGTCTATGGAGAAGGTCAAGGAGATGGTGGACGCCAACAATATCGTGGGCGAGCCTATCACCACGCCGGACGGCGTGACGCTGATCCCTATCTCTCGGCTGAGCTACGGCTTTGGCTGCGGGGGCGGGGACTACGGCAAAAACAAGGAAAATTCCGGCGCCGGCTGCGGCGCGGGCGTGCGGGTGGAGCCCATGGCCTTCCTGGTGGTCAAGGGCGGCGTGACCCGTATGCTGCCGGTGGGTACGCCGGCCATCACCACCGTGGACCGGGTCATCGAGATGGTGCCGGAGCTGCTGGATCGGGTCGAGGGCTTCGTGGATAAGAAGCGGAACAAGGATTTCTGATACCAGACAAGAAGACAAGCAGCGCGGGAATAGACTGAGAGCATCCTGTGACGAGGAGGGCTTTCTGTGACCCGAGGGATCTTGGCGGCGCTGTGCGCCGCACTGGCCGTGCTGACGTGCATACCCGCTGTGGCGGAGGCTGTGGAGGTCTCCGCCACGGCTTGCGTCCTGATGGACGCGGACACGGGGCAGGTGCTGTATGAAAAGAACGGGGACAAGCGGATGCTCATCGCCAGCACCACCAAGCTGATGACGGCGCTGGTGGCTCTGGAGCTGGGGACGCCGTCGCAGGTCATCACCGTAACTGCCGCCCACATGGCGGAGGGGTCGTCCATGTACCTGCGGCCGGGGGAGAAGCTGACGCTGGAGGAGCTGCTGTACGGGCTGCTGCTGTGCTCGGGCAATGACGCGGCACTGGCGCTGACGGAATGTGCCGGGGGTACGGCGCCTTTTGTGGAACGGATGAACGAAAAAGCCGCCGCGCTGGGCATGAGGAACAGCCATTTTGCCAACCCCAACGGACTGGACGACGAGGCGCACTATTCCACCGCCTATGACATGGCGCTGCTGGGGTGCGCGGCGGTGAATGAGCCGACGCTGCGGCGGACGGCCTCCACACAGACGGCGGTCATCGGCGGGCGGACGCTGACCAACCACAACAAGCTGCTGAGCCGCCTGGACGGGTGCGTGGGGCTGAAGACCGGGTACACGAAGGCGGCAGGGCGGACGCTGGTGTCCTGCGCGGAGCAGGCGGGACATCGGCTGGTGGCGGTAACGCTGCGGGACGGGGACGATTGGAACGACCACGAGGCACTATACCGCTGGGGGTTCCTGCTGACAGGCATACAGGAGACGCTGGAGACGCGCCTGCTCGGCGCACTGGGAAACGGGAGAGAGGTATCGCCATGACCGAGCGCATACAGAAGCTGCTGGCCGCCGCGGGGCTGTGCTCCCGCCGGACGGCGGAAGAGTGGATCGCCGCCGGACGCGTGACCGTCAACGGACGGCGGAGCCGTGTAGGCGACAAGGCGGATCCGGAGACGGACGATATCCGGGTGGATGGACGGCCCCTGCGGGGCGCGGCACAGCACGTGTATCTGATGCTGCACAAGCCGCGGGGCTATGTGACCACCCTCTCTGACGAACGGGGCCGCCCTACGGCGGCATCGCTGGTCAGGGGCTGCGGCGCACGGGTGTATCCCGTGGGACGGCTGGACCTGGACTCGGAGGGATTACTGCTGTTTACCAACGATGGGGCGCTGACCCATGCGCTGCTGCATCCCAGCCATCAGGTGGACAAGACGTATATCGTCACGGTCACTGGCGCGGCGGCGGACAGCGCACGGCAGCTGTCGGCGGTGGACAGACTGGACGGACAGCCCATCGTGCCGGCGGCGGTGACGGAGCTGTATCGGAAGGATGGTACGGCGAAATACCGGGTGGTGATCCACCAGGGTAAGAAGCGGCAGATCCGGCGGATGTGTGCCGCCGCAGGACTGACTGTGACCCGACTGTGCCGGGTGGCGGAGGGCAGTATCGCCCTGGGTGACCTGCCGCCGGGAAAGTGGCGGTATCTGACAGCGGAGGAGCTGCAATCTATCAAAGGAAGCCATCAACATGAATGAAAACGTGCTACAGACCATCCGGGCCGGGATGGATACCTTTTCGAAGGGACAGAAGCGCATCGCAGCGTTTATACTGGACAATTATGACCGCGCGGCATTTATGACCGCCGCGCGGCTGGGCGAGACGGCCTCCGTCAGTGAGTCCACGGTGGTGCGCTTTGCCGCGCAGCTGGGCTACGACGGCTATCCGGAGATGCAGAAGGCCCTGCAGGAGCTGATACGGGGTAAGCTGACCTCCATCCAGCGGATACAGGTATCGCGGGATCAGATGTCCGGCGCGGACATTCTGGGCAGTGTGATGCAGCGGGATATGAACAGCATACACAATGTCATCGAGCAGTTGGACCGGGATGCCTTCAGCCGGGCGGTGGACAAGCTGCTGGGGGCGGAGCACATCTATATCCTGGGTGTGCGGTCCTCCTCATTTCTGGCGGGGTATCTGAACTTCTACCTGCACCTGATCTTCAAGAACGTGACGCTGGTGCAGTCCAGCGCCGCCGGTGAGATCTATGAGCAGCTGGCCCACATCGGCAGGGGCGACGTGCTGGTGGGAATATCCTTCCCGCGGTACTCCAAGATGGCTATCCACGCGGTGGAGTTTGCCTGCCGGCGGGGCGCGGAGGTGGTGGCGATCACCGATTCGGCACTGTCTCCGCTGTACGGCATGGCGGCGGTATCGCTGCTGGCGCCCTGCGACATGATCTCCTTCGTGGACTCCATGGCTGCGCCGCTGAGCCTGCTGAACGCGCTGATCCTGGCGGTGGGGCAGCAGCGGCGGGATGACCTGTCCGCCACGCTGGCGGATATGGAGCAGGTGTGGTCCAGATACAGTATTTTCGGGAAAGATGACGAGTGACATGGCGAAGGAGATCGTGGTGATCGGCGGCGGCGCCGCCGGTCTGATGGCGGCCATCACCGCGGCCCGGCAGGGCGCGGCGGTGACGCTGCTGGAGTCCAACGAACGGCTGGGCAAGAAAGTGAATATCACCGGCAAGGGCCGGTGCAATGTGACCAATGACTGTGACCGGGAGACGCTGCTTGCCAGCATTCCCGGTAATGGGCGATTTTTGTACGGTGCGCTGACACGGTTCACGCCGCGGGACACCATGGCGTTTTTCGAGGCGCTGGGCGTGCCGCTGAAGGTGGAACGGGGAAACCGGGTGTTTCCGGTGTCTGACAGTGCCTTCGACATCACCAACGCGCTGGAACGGGAGCTGAAGCGCCGGAAGGTGCGGTGGGTCCGTGACCGGGCCGTATCAGTGGAGACGGCGGATGGCGCGGTATGCGCCGTGACCGGAGAGAAGGGGACGTACCCCGTGCAGGCGGTCATCCTGGCCACAGGAGGGGTGTCCTATCCCGGCACCGGGTCCACGGGGGACGGCTACCGCATAGCGGAGGCACTGGGACACACCATTGTGCCGCTGCGGGGATCTCTGGTACCGCTGGTGTGCGCGGGCGAGGACTGTCCGGCTATGCAGGGCCTGAGCCTGCGGAACGTGGCAGTGACGGTATACAACGGGAAGAAAAAGACGGTGTTCCGGGATTTCGGCGAGCTGCTGTTTACCCACTTCGGGGTGTCCGGACCGCTGGTGCTGTCCGCCAGCGCCCATCTGCGGCGCTGGGAGGGGGAGCGCTATACGATAGAGATCGACCTGAAGCCGGCGCTGGACGAGCAGAAGCTGGACGCGCGGGTGCTGCGGGACATCGGAGAAAATCCCAACCGGGAGATGGGGACCATCGCCGCGGGGCTGGTGCCCCACAGCATGGCACCGGTGGTGCTGCGCCGGGCGGGGCTGACCGGAAGCGAAAAGGCCAACAGCCTGACAAAGGAACAGCGCCGGGCACTGGTGCAGGTGCTGAAGCACTTTACGCTGGAGCTTACCGGGCCGCGGCCCGTCAGTGAGGCGATCGTCACCGCCGGCGGCGTGAAGGTGGGAGAGGTAACGCCAAACACCATGGCGTCGAAGCGGGTGAGGGGATTGTATTTTGCCGGCGAGGTGCTGGATGTGGACGCCTATACGGGGGGCTTTAATTTACAGATCGCATGGGCGACGGGGTATCTGGCGGGGCTGAGCGCCGCAGAAAGCGAGGAAATGACATGACGGAGAGACAGTACGCAGTGGCCATCGATGGGCCGTCCGGCGCGGGGAAGAGCACGCTGGCCCGGGCGGCGGCGGAGGCGCTGCATATCTTATATGTGGACACCGGGGCCATCTATCGGACCATCGGCGTGTATATGTATCGGCACGACATCGCGCCAACGGACGCGCCGGCGGTGATCGCGGCGCTGCCGGAGATCACGGTGGCCCTGCGGTATGACGAGGAGGGTCTGCAGCGGATGTATCTCAACGGCGAGGACGTGACGAAGGAGATACGCCTGCCGATGATATCGAAGTACGCCTCAGACGTGTCGGCCATACCGGAGGTGCGGGCGTTCCTGATGGAGCTGCAGCGGTCTCTGGCGCGGGAGCACAGCGTCATCATGGACGGACGTGACATCGGGACCGTGGTGCTGCCGGACGCGGAGGTGAAGGTGTTTCTGTGCGCGGATGTGGAGACGCGGGCGCGGCGGCGGTTTTTGGAGCTGGAGCAGCGGGGCACGCCGAAGCCCTTTGACGAGGTGCTGCGGGATATGGAGCAGCGGGATTATAACGACACCCACCGGGCGGCGGCGCCGCTGCGGCCGGCGGATGATGCCATTATGATCGACAACACGGACATGGACTTCGCGGCCAGCCTGGAGCTGCTGCTGGATGTGATACGGGGGCGTGTGGCATCGTGAGAAATAAGTTTTACGCGGCGGCGTGGCGGGTGCTGCGCCCGCTGGTGCTGTTTTTCCTGCCGGTGGACCTGCGAGGGACGGAGCATCTGGAGGGCGGAGAACCGGTGCTGCTGTGCGCCAATCACTCCAGCGCCTGGGACCCCATCCTATTCGTGCTGTCCATGCCCCAGCGGTTCAACGTGCGGATCATGGCTAAGAAGCAGTTGTTCTCCATCCCCATCGTGGGTGGATTCCTGCGGGCGATCGGTGTGTTTCCGGTGGATCGGGGCAACAGTGACATTGGGGCGGTGAAGACCGCCATACAGAGCCTGCGGGACGGGTGGAACCTGTTCCTGTTTCCGGAGGGAACACGGGTGAAGACACCGGGACAGGCGGAGGTCAAGTCCGGCGCGGGCATGATGGCCATCCGTGCCGGCGTGAAGCTGGCGCCGGTATATATCGGCACGAAGAAGCGCATATTCCGCAAGACGCCCATCATAATCGGCGAGCCCTTCGAGCCGGAGTACACCGGCCGCAAGGGTACGGCGGAGGAATATACTGCCAACGCCCATGAGGTCATGCGGCGGGCCTATGCCCTGGGAGGGATCGAATGCAGGTGATACTGGCGAAGACGGCGGGGTTCTGCTACGGCGTGGAACGGGCCGTGCACATGGCGGAGGCGGCTGCCCGGGAAGGCGGCTGCGTTATGCTGGGCAGTATCATACACAATGACCGGGTCATCACAGCGCTGGAGGCGTTGGGTGCGCGGCAGGCGGACAGCCCTCAGCAGGTGCGGCCGGGAGAGACGGTGATCATCCGTGCCCACGGCGAGACACGGGAGGCTTTGCGGCTGCTGGAGGAGCGGGGCGCACAGATCATGGATGCCACCTGTCCCCATGTGCTGCGGATCCACCGGCTGGTGGAACGGGCAGCCCGTGCGGGCCGGACACCCATCATTATCGGAGAAGCGCACCATCCGGAGGTGATGGCCGCCGCAAGCCGCTGTGAGCGCAGCGTGGTGCTGGAAAACACGGCAGAGCTGGCTGATTGGGTGGCGGCGGACCCGGCGCGGAAGGACATGGATTTGCTGGTTACCGCACAGACGACCTGTATTCGTTCGATATGGGAAGAGTGTGTAAAATTTTTAAAAAAACAGTGTACAAACGCCGAAATCTTTGATACAATATGTGATGCTACGCAAAAACGTCAATCCGAGGCGGCGAATATCGCCGGACGGGCGGACGTTATGGTCGTGGTCGGAGATCGTAAAAGTGCCAACACCAGACATTTAGCGGAGATCTGCAGCACACGCTGCGCCCGGGTCTATCAGATCGAAGGGCCGGAGGAGCTGCGGGTCGGGTCCCTTAACGGATGTTCTGTGGCGGGGCTTACAGCCGGCGCGTCCACGCCTGCGGGCATCATTAAGGAGGTATATGCAACGATGAGCGAAGAGATCAAGAACATGGAAGCTACGGAAGAGAGCTTCGAGGAAATGCTGGAAAAATCTTTTAAGACTTTGAATACAGGAGAGAAGGTAACCGGTATTGTAACGGCGATCGGCCCCACCGAGGTGCAGGTCGATCTGGGCTGCAAGCAGGCGGGCTATATCTCTGTGGACGAGCTGTCCGCAGATCCCAATGTGAAGCCTGAGGACGTCGTCAAGGTCGGCGACGAGATCGAGACCTATATCATCCGCGTCAACGACGTGGAGGGTTATGCCATGCTGTCCAAGAAGCGTCTGGACGCTGTCAAGGTCTGGGAGGATATCGAGAAGGCCCGCGAGGACAAGACCACTCTCGAAGGTAAAGTCACCGAGGAGAACAAGGGCGGTATCGTCGTTAATGTCAAGGGCGTGCGCGTGTTCGTGCCCGCTTCCCAGTCCGGTCTGCCCCGCGGCGCTGAGCTGAGCACCATGATCGGCCAGACCGTGTCCCTGCGGATCACTGAGGTCAACCGTGCCCGCCGCCGCGTCGTCGGCTCCATCAAGGCCGTGACCTATGAGGCCCGTCAGGCCGCCCAGGCGGAGATCTGGAACAACATCGAGGTCGGCAAGCGCTACACCGGCACCGTGAAGTCCATGACTTCCTACGGTGTGTTCGTGGACATCGGCGGCGTGGATGGTATGGTACATATCTCCGAGCTGTCCTGGAGCCGTATCAAGAACCCCGCCGAGGTCGTCTCCGTGGGCGATACCCTGGACGTGTACGTTATCTCCTTCGATCCCGAGAAGCACAAGATCTCTCTGGGCGTGAAGGATCGCAGCATGAATCCCTGGGATAAGTTCATGGCTACCTACCATGTGGGCGATGTGGCCAACGTGCGTATCGTGAAGCTGATGACCTTCGGCGCGTTCGCCGAGGTCGTGCCCGGTGTGGACGGCCTGATCCACATCTCCCAGATCGCGGATCGCCGCATCGAGAAGCCCGGCGACGTGCTGACCGAGGGCGAGATGGTGGATGCCAAGATCACCGCCATCGACGAGGAGAAGCAGAAGATCTCCCTGTCCATCCGCGCGCTGCTGGCTCCCGCCGCTGACGAGGACGCCGACGAGGAGTAATTAGATCGTAAAACACCTCCGCTGCCCCACAGGCAGCGGAGGTGTTTTTGGTTGTTTTCACAATGGCGTGCAGGGGAAAATATCTTGCGACCTTGCGGAGAGGCATGGTACAATCGAGGTGGGCAAGAGAATTTAAGAGCATTGTGCTGAAGATAGAACGGATCAATTGGAATTTGACAGGGGGAGCGTGATCGTATGAAAAAGTTGATGGCATCAGTGTTAGCGTTGGTTTGCGTTGTTGCTATGGCGGGCTGCGGAAAGTCGAATGTTGGGGACTATCCTGCGACGATAATGGTAAATGGGATAAATTACTATTCGACCGATAATGCTGTTCCCGTTGAAGTAGACGAGAGTGTTATTCAGTACACCACGTCGTATGCGGAGGATGGCGTTCCCCGAAAAGATGGTGAGGCAAACTTCAACAGAGACCTGGGGACTCCGTATGCTGTTATTGAGGAAGACTTGGTAGTTGTCCTTATGGACAATGAGTGGATAGAGTTCAAGGCAAAGTAAGAGCGATCTCGGGTCGCGAAAGAGCGGGACGATGGGAGAAGCGTGCCGTACGAAAGGGACGGGGGATGAAGCGGGGGAAAAGAAAAATAATTTTGGGAGAGTTGCCTGTTTGTGGGCAACTTTCCCGGTTTTTGGCATAGGGGCAGAACCGGATCGCAGGAAGGGGGGAGCGCATATGAAAAGAGCAGACGTGAACTGGGGAGAGGTAAGGCGTAAGTATGAGTCGGGAATGTATACCTATCAGCGATTGGCAAGGGAGTACCATGTGTGCACACAGACGGTGTGGAGACATGCGATCAAGGGACAGTGGCAGATCGGCCGGGAGGAGGCGGAAAAGCAGATACTCCGGCGATGCCTGATGGCTACGGCAAAGCTGCTGGAGACGGCGGCTGCCGGAGCAACGGAACGGCTGGAAAGCGGAGAGGGCAGCCTGAAGGAGGTCAAGGAGCTGGGAGGTATCTTGCAGGCGCTGGTGGGGACAGCGGCAAAGATGTGTCAGAGCGAAAAGAACAAGGACACGGCGGTCAACGAGATACGGGTGATCATGTCGGAGGAGGTAGAGGCGTTGAGCGGATGATATCCATGCCGGACC
The DNA here is from genome assembly GCF_049060325.1 of Vescimonas sanitatis. Taxonomy (NCBI): domain Bacteria; kingdom Bacillati; phylum Bacillota; class Clostridia; order Eubacteriales; family Oscillospiraceae; genus Vescimonas; species Vescimonas sanitatis. Next base: position 126,034 of record NZ_JBMGPW010000001.1, read on the forward strand.
TGTTCATTTTTGCACAAGCATTCCCGGGAATTCTTGTGGGTTTCGTCAATTTCCCCGCGGGCTGCATTGTGGTAAAATTAACAATTAGAAAATTCAGCCTTCGTCGGAAGGGATAGGAAAGAACAGGGAGGAACAGGACATGGCTTTTGCTGATTTTCAGGCGCTGTACAAGCAGAAACTGACCACCGCGGACGAGGCGGTGAAGGTCATCAAGTCCGGTGATTGGGTGGACTACGGCTTCTGCGCCATTCATCCCCGGGTGCTGGACGAGGCGCTGGCCCGCCGTGCACCGGAGCTGGAGGATGTGAAGGTCCGGGGCGGTATCAGCCTGTGGAAGCCGGCGATCTTCGACATCGAGGATCCGGTGCACCATATCATCTTCAACTCCCACCACATGAGCAGCGTGGAGCGCCATCATATCGCCAGCGGCGCCGGGTTCCACGAGCCCATGCGGTACTCCGAGCTGCCCCGGTACTACTACGACCACATCACGCCGCCGGACGTGGCCATGTTCCAGGTGGCCCCGATGGATAAGCATGGGTACTTCAACTTCGGACTGTCGGCTTCGCATGTGAAGGCGGTGTGCGAGATGGCCAAGGTGGTCATCGTGGAGGTCAACGAAAATATGCCCCGGTGCCTGGGCGGCTTTGACAACTGTATCCACGTCAGCGAGGTGGACATGATCGTGGAGGGGCGCAACGACCCCATGGGCATCCAGCCCAGCGGCACGGCTACGGAGGTGGACCGGGCGGTGGCGAAGCTGATCGTGGAGCAGATACCCGACGGGGCCTGTTTGCAGCTGGGTATCGGCGGTATGCCCAACACCGTGGGCGCCATGCTGTGCGAGTCCGACCTGAAGGATCTGGGCGTACACACGGAGATGTATGTGGACGCCTATGTGGATCTGGCGATGGCGGGGAAGGTCACATGCATGAAGAAGAACATCGACCGGGGCCGGCAGGTGTTCGCCTTTGCCGCCGGTACCCAGAAGCTGTACGACTATCTGGACGACAACCCGGCGTGCATGGCCGCGCCCATCAGCTACACCAACGACATCCGTACCATCGCGGCCATCGATAACTTTATCTCCATCAACAACGCGGTGGATGTGGACCTGTACGGGCAGGTGAACGGTGAGACGGCGGGCACCAAGCAGATCAGCGGCGCCGGCGGTCAGCAGGACTTTGTGCTGGGCGCGTATCTGTCCAAGGGCGGTAAGAGCTTTATCTGTCTCAGCTCCACTCACGCAGACAAGGACGGCACGCTGCATTCCCGCATACGGCCTACCCTGCAGAACGGTTCCGTGGTGACGGATACCCGCGTGAACACCATGTATGTGGTGACGGAGTACGGCTGCGTGTGCCTGAAGGGACTGACGGTGTGGGAGCGCGCGGAGAAGCTGATCTCCATCGCGCACCCGGACTTCCGGGAGGAACTGATCCGCGAGGCGGAGAAGCAGAAGATCTGGTATCCCCACAACAGAAGATAACGAAAAAGAGCGCCGGAAGGCGCTCTTTTTGCATGAAAGAGGCGGTATCCGCGCAAGCTACGGCAAAAAGGAGGCGCGGATATGAGCAACGACGAAAACCGGGAAAAGAACGAGGAAAAAGCGGCGGTGCCGGTACAGCCGATCATTGATATGGGCAGCACTGTGGTGAAAAACAGCCGGGGGACGGTGCACTGCCTGACCATCGTGGGGCAGGTGGAGGGACACACGCTGCTGCCGGACAATCTGAAGAGTACAAAGTATGAGCACGTACTGCCGCTGCTGGCGGCGCTGGAGCAGAACGAACAGGTGGACGGGGTGCTGCTGCTTCTGAACACCGTGGGCGGCGACATCGAGGCGGGACTGGCCATCGCGGAGCTGGCAGCGGGCATGACGAAGCCGGTGGTGACGCTGGTGCTGGGCGGCGGGCACTCCATCGGCGTACCGCTGGCGGTGTGCGGAAAGGAGACGTTCATCGCGCCCACGGCGTCCATGACGGTGCACCCGGTGCGGATGTCCGGGACGGTCATTGCCGCGCCGGAGACGTACAGGTATTTTGAACGCCTCCAGGAGCGCATCATTCAGTTCGTGGCGGCTAACAGCCGCGTGACCGCGGAACGGTTCCGGGAGCTGATGCTCTCCAGCGGCGACATGGCCAATGACGTGGGGACGGTGCTGTACGGCGAGCAGGCGGTGGCAGAGGGTATCATCGACCGGATCGGTACACTGGGCGACGCGCTGGAGGCACTGTACGGACAGATCGAACGGCGGCATGGATAGACATTGGCGGAGGGCGGGGGCTCTCCGCTTTTTTCATGCCGGCGCGCGGTTTTTCTTGAAAAACGGGGACTTCCATAGTATACTATCTTAGTTAAGGTATGCCAAAGTATAAGAGGTGACGCAGTTGTACTTAAAAGCACTTGAGATACAGGGGTTCAAGAGCTTCCCCGACAAGACGGTATTGAATTTCGGCGAGGACATCACCGCCATCGTGGGACCAAACGGGTCCGGCAAGTCCAACATCTCCGACGCCATACGCTGGGTCATGGGCGAGCAGAACAGCCGCCAGCTCCGCGGCGCCAAGATGGAGGACGTGATCTTCGGCGGTACGGAGAAGCGGAACCAGATGGGTTTTGCCCAGGTGACGCTGGTCATCGACAACACCGAGCATATCTTCCCTACCCGGGAGGAGGCAGAGGTGGCCGTGACACGGCGGTATTACCGCAGCGGTGAGTCGGAGTACTATATCAATAAGCAGTCCGTGCGGCTGAAGGACGTGAACGAGCTGTTCATGGACACCGGTATGGGCCGGGAGGGCTATTCCATTATCGGACAGGGCAAGATCGACGAGATACTGTCCGTGAAAAGCGGCGAGCGCCGGGAGATCTTCGAGGAGGCCGCCGGTATCAGCAAATACCGGCACCGCAAGGAGGAGTCCGAGCGTAAGCTGGAGCGCACCGAGGAAAACCTGGTGCGTATCAACGACAAGATCGCCGAGCTGGAATTGCAGGTGGAGCCGCTGCGGGCGCAGGCGGAGACGGCGAAGAAGTATCTGGTGCTGCGGGATGAGCTGCGGGTGCTGGAGATCTCCGTGTGGCTGGAGCAGCTGCAAAACCTGCGGACTGCCAAGCTGAAGCTGGAGAGCGATACGGCTCAGGCCAAGGAGGCCTGTGACCAGGCCCAGGCGGCGCTGGACGAGGCCTACGCCCAGGGAGAGCGTTTTACCGAGGAGATGCGGCAGAACGACGTGGCGGCTGATGCGCTGCGCGGTCAGGTGACCGAGGCGGAGTCCGCCGCCGGCGAGGAGTCTGCGGCCATCGCGGTGCTGCAGACCTCTGTGGAGCACAACAACGAGTCTCTGCGCCGGCTGGAACAGGAACTGACCAGCACAGACCAGCGGCGAGAGAATTTACAGGGACAGATCGACGGACAGCTGGCGCGTATCGCGGACATCGACCGCGACGCGGCGGTATTGGAGACGGCGCTGAGTGAGCTGCTCTCTCGGGCGCAGGCGCTGGCTGACAGCGCAAAGGGCGCGGCGGACGAGGCCGAGGCCCTGCGGGCGCAGGAGGCCATTGCTGTGGCCGAGGCCGCAGACGGGCGCGCCGCGCTGTCCGCCCTGCAGGCGGGCCTGGACGAGGCCGGACAGCGGCGGATTACGGTACGGCAGGAGCTGTCCGAGGCACAGCGTAAGCTGGAGGAGAGCGAAAAGGACGCAAAGACCAATCGCCGGGCGCTGAACGATGCCAGGGAGGAGGCCCAGGCGGCGGAGAATATCATTCAGGGTCACAGCCTGCGAATGGACAGCCGCCGCCAGAAGGCGCAGAGCACCCAGGACGCAAAACAGGAGCTGACCCGGCAGGTGAACGCCCAGGAGGACCGCATCCGTCTGCTGACGGAGATGGAGAAGGAGTATGAGGGCTTCAACAAAGCGGTAAAGACCGTGATGCAGGCAGCGGAGAAGAACACACTGCGGGGCATTCACGGGCCGGTGGCCGGACTGATGACCACAGAGCAGGCCTATGCCGTGGCGCTGGAGACGGCGCTGGGCGCGGCACTGCAGAACATTGTGGTGGAACGGGAGGAGGACGCCAAGGCGGCCATCCAGTTCCTGAAGCAGCGGGACGGCGGCCGCGCTACCTTCCTGCCGCTGACGGCCATCCGGGGCGACGAGCTGCGGGAGAACGCTGCGGGAGAGTATGGTTTTGTAGGCATCGCCAGCCGTCTGGTGCGGTACGACGCGCGATACGACCATATTTTTAAAAATCTGCTGGGCCGGACGGTGGTAGTGGAGGACCTGGACAGCGGTATCGCCATGGCGCGTAAGTTCCGCAATGCCTTCCGCATCGTGACGCTGGACGGACAGATCATCAACCGGGGCGGCTCCATGACCGGCGGCTCCGCCAGCCGATCCTCCGGCGTGCTGTCCCGGGCCAATGAGTTGGAACGGCTGAAGGCGGCACAGGGTGCCCTGCACGGTAAGCTGAACGAGGCCGCGCAGCAGGCCGAGGCGGCCCAGAGGGAGCTACAGAAGGCTGAGTATGAATTGCAGGTGGCCAAGGACCAGCAGCGCAAGGCGGCGGACGAGGTGCTGACCCTACAGGGCCGGCAGGACCACTATGACCTCCTGCTGGAGAGCCTGCGCCTGAGCTGCGAGACTATGGAGCAGGAGTTGTCCGGCCTGGACCGCCGGGAGACGGACGGCCGCGGGCGCATGGCCGGGATACAGGCGGACATCACTGCGGCAGAGGACCGCGCGGCCGCGCTGCGGCAGGAGATGCGGGACAAGCTGGCCGGCCAGACCGATCTGACGGAGCAGACCAACCGGCTGGCACAGGCCGTCAGCGACAAGAAGGCCGATCAGGCGGCACTGAGCGCGGAGAAGGACAGCGTTCTGCGGAGCGTGGAGGACCTGCGGGGCTTGCAGGCGGATATGGTATCCGACCGCGCTGAGCGCGACCGGCGGGTGCAGGAATACCGGCAGGCCAACGAGAAGGCGCTGGCCGATATGGCGGGCCATCAGGCGGCGCTGGAGGAGAAGAACGCCCGTGTGATACAGCTGCGGCAGCGGCTGGAGGATCTGGCCCAGGCCAAACTGGCGCTGGAGCAGCAGCGTGACCAGCATAGCCGTGACAGCCGCGCCTGCAACGATACGCTTTTGCAGACCATGCAGGCGTACAACAAACTACAGCAGAAGCTGGAAAACAGCGGCATGGAGGAGAGCCAGATCCTGGAGAAGCTGTGGGAGCGCTACGAACTGAGCCACAGCGACGCCATGGAGCAGCGCATCGAGCTGGAGAGCGTACCCAAGGCCACGCGGCGCATTGCCGAACTGAACCGGGAGATCAAGGCGCTGGGTACGCCCAACATCGGCGCCATCGAGGAGTTCGACCGGGTGAACACCCGATATACCTACCTGTCCGAACAGCGCAGCGATGTGGAGCAGGCCAAGGAGGAGCTGCTGGGCATTATCGACCAGATCACCCAGCAGATGACCAGCATTTTTGCCGAGCAGTTCCAGCTGCTGAACGAGAGCTTCCAGGAGACGTTTTTGGAGCTGTTCGGCGGCGGCAAGGCGCGGCTGGAGCTGGAGGACGAGAGCGATATCCTCAACTGCGGCATCGAGATCAAGGTACAGCCCCCTGGCAAGCAGCTGAAGACCATCACGCTGCTGTCCGGCGGTGAGAAGGCATTTGTGGCCATCGCGCTGTACTTCGCCATTCTGAAAGTACATCCCACGCCGTTCTGCGTGATGGACGAGATCGAGGCGGCGCTGGACGAGGCCAATGTGGTGCGCTACGCCCGGTATATGCGGCGGATCGCCGGAAAGACGCAGTTTATCGTCATTACCCACCGGCGGGGCACCATGGAGGAGGCGGACGTGCTGTATGGCGTGACCATGCAGGAAAAGGGCGTCAGCCGGATACTGACCATCAATCTCAACGATATGGCCAAGGAGCTGCATATCAAATAAGGAGGGCTTGTTATGGCAATGGGCTTATTTCAAATACTGAAGGAGGCGTTCACCGCCGTCCCCACCTTCGACGACCTGAACGACGAGTTCTACGACGGACTGGAGGAAGCGCTGATCCTGGCCGATGTGGGTGCTGACACCGCCGCTGATACCGTGGCCCAGCTGCGGAAGCGGGTGAAGGAACGCTTTATCGGCCGGATGGACGAGGTAAAGGACGCCCTGCGGGACATTCTGAAGAGCAAGCTGGAGGTGGGTGACAGCGCGTTGGTGCTGGAGGGCAAGCCCGCCGTGGTGCTGGTCATCGGCGTCAACGGCGTGGGCAAGACCACATCCATCGGCAAGCTGGCCAAGCAGCTGAAGGACCAGGGCAAAAAGGTCCTGCTGTGCGCCGGCGATACGTTCCGTGCGGCGGCCGCCGACCAGCTGGAGATCTGGGCGGGCCGCGCCGGTGTGGATATCGTGCGGCAGCATGAGGGCGCGGATCCCGGCGCGGTACTGTTTGATGCTTTGCAGGCGGCCAAGGCACGGAGCGTGGACGTGGTGCTGTGCGACACCGCCGGACGGCTGCACAACAAACAGAACCTGATGAACGAGCTGGCCAAGCTGCGGAAGATCATCGACCGGGAGTGCCCCAATTCCAGCTGCGAGACGCTGCTGGTGCTGGACGCCACCACCGGGCAGAACGGACTGATCCAGGCACGGACCTTCAAGGAGACGGCAGGGTTGACGGGTATTATCCTGACGAAGCTGGATGGTACCGCCAAGGGCGGCATCGTCATCGCCATCGCCCAGGAGCTGGGTGTGCCGGTAAAGTTCGTGGGTGTGGGCGAGGGCATCGACGACCTGAAGCCCTTTGACCCGACCGCCTTCGTGCAGGACATGATATAAGGAGGGCACACCATGACGAGAGCAGACGGACGGGCATTTGACCAGCTGCGCCCGGTGGAGATGACACCCGGCTTTACGAAATTCGCCGAGGGCAGCGTGCTGATCCGCTGCGGCGAGACGGTGGTGCTGTGCAACGCCTCGGTGGAGGAGAAGACGCCGCCCCATGTGGCGGAGGGCTGCGGCTGGGTGACGGCGGAGTATTCCATGCTGCCCCGGGCCAACCGGGAGCGCAGCCGCCGGGATGTGGACAAGCTGAAGCTGTCCGGCCGCAGTGCGGAGATACAGCGGCTCATCGGCCGCAGCCTGCGTGCGGCGGTGGATATGGCAGCCCTGGGGCCCCGGACCATCACCGTGGACTGCGACGTATTGCAGGGCGACGGCGGGACGCGGACGGCATCCGTGACCGGCGGGTTCGCGGCGCTGGCGCTGGCCTGCAAAAAGCTGGTGACCGACGGCGTGATCGAGAGACTGCCGCTGCTGCACTATGTCACCGGTGTGTCGGCGGGCATTGTGGATGACACACCCCTGCTGGATCTGCAGTACAGCGAGGACAGCCGGGCGCAGGTGGACCTGAACTGCATGATGACGGAGCAGGGACAGCTGATCGAGATACAGGGCACAGGTGAGGGCCGGCCCTTTACCGTGGCCGAGCAGCAGGCACTGGTGGCGCTGTGCGCCAAGGGGTGCGGCGAGCTGCTGGCGAAGCAGAAGGAGATACTGGGAGAGATACTATGAGATTTGTACTGGCATCCCACAACAAGGGAAAGCTGGCCGAGATGCAGGCCATTCTGGGCGAGCTGGGCGTGGAGGTGGTCATGCCCTCCGACGTGGGCGTGGACGTCGACGTGGAGGAGACGGGGACCACCTTCGCGGAGAACGCAGCGCTGAAGGCCAACGCCATCATGGCGGCCAGCGGCCTGCCGGCTATCGCGGATGACTCGGGACTGTGCGTGGACTGGCTTCAGGGCGCGCCGGGGGTGTATTCCGCCCGGTACGGCGGGCTGGACAGCGACCCGGAGCGCTGCCGGCTGCTGCTGAGCAATATGCGCGGCGCCACGAACCGGGCGGCGCATTTCCACACGGCCATCGTCTGCGCCTTCCCCAACGGGGACACGCTGACGGCGGAGGGGGACTGCGCCGGGACCATTGCCTTTGCGCCTATGGGCGACGGCGGGTTCGGGTACGATCCTGTGTTCTTCGTGCCGTCCCTGCGAAAGACCTTCGCCCAGCTGACGGCGGAGGAGAAGAACGCCATTTCCCACCGGGGCAGTGCCCTGCGGGCCTTTGCCGCGGAACTGAAAACGTATTTGGAGAAGCAATGATATGGAACTGACAAGCAAGCAACGCGCACAGCTGCGGTCCCTGGCCACCAATCTGGACACCATCGTCCATGTGGGCAAGGACGGCATCGGCGACAATCTGATCAAGCAGGTCAACGACGCGCTGGAGGCCCGGGAGCTCATCAAGGGCCGGGTGCTGGAGAACTCGCTGCTGACCGCCCGTGAGGCGGCGGAGGAACTGGCGGTGGCTGCCCGCTGCGAGGTGGTGCAGGTCATCGGCAGCAAGTTCGTGCTCTACCGGATGCAGCACGACAAGAGCAAGCGGAAGATCGAATTGGTCAAGGCGAAGAGAAGCGTATGAACATCGGTATTTACGGCGGCACCTTTGATCCGCCCCATATCGGCCATGTGACGGCGGCCAAGGCCGCCATGGAGGTCCTGGGGCTGGACAAGCTGGTGCTGGTCCCGGACGCGCAGCCGCCCCACAAGGTGCTGCCGGAGGGCGGCGCCGCGCCGCGGCAGCGGTACGACATGGCGGTGCTGGCCACAGCGGCGCTGGGGAAGCGGGCGGAGGTCAGTGACATGGAGCTGCGCCGCAGCGGCGTCAGCTATACCGCGGACACGCTGGCGGCGCTGCGGGAGCAGTATCCGGATGACACGCTGTATTTGCTGATGGGGTCGGATATGTTTCTGAGCCTGCACAACTGGCGCAGGCCGGAGGCGATCATGGCCATGGCCCACATCGCGCCCTTCAGCCGGGAGGCGGAGGATGAGTCCGCCGCCTTTGCCGCGCAGAGCGTGCGCCTGGAACGGGAGTTCGGCGCGCAGGTGACCGTGGTGCCCAATCCGCAGGTGGTGGAGCTTTCCTCCACCGAGGTCCGCACCGCGCTGGCACAGGGCGGGGGAGAGGACCTGCTGCCGCCGCCGGTGTGGGGCTATATCCAGCGGGAGCGTCTGTACGGTACCCATACGGACCTGACGCACCTGACCCCGGAGAAGCTGCTGCCCATCGCGCTGAGTTATCTTAAGCCCAAGCGTATGCCCCATGTGCTGGGCACGGAACAGGAGGCGGTGCGCCTGGCGGAGCGTTACGGCGCGGACGTGACAAAGGCGCGCATCGCCGCGCTGCTGCACGACTGCACCAAGAAGCTGGATATGGACGAGCAGCTGGCGCTGTGCAGACACTATGGCATCCCGCTGGATGAGCTGGAGCAGAAGGCGCTGAAGCTGCTGCACAGTAAGACCGGCGCGGCCATCGCACGGGATGTGTTTGCCGTGGACGACGATGTGTATAACGCGATCATGTACCACACCACCGGTAAGCCGGATATGACGCTGCTGGAGAAGATCATCTATCTGGCGGATTATATCGAGCCCACCCGGGACTTTCCAGGGGTGGAGGCGCTGCGAAGGACGGTATACGAGGATCTGGACCGGGGCCTGCTCATGGGTCTGACCATGACCATTGATGAGATGGAGGAGATGGGTAACCCCGTCCACCACATGACCCGCGACGCGCGGGACTATCTGATGAAAAGAGGGATATCATGAAAACACCGAAAGAACTGGCGCTGCTGGCCGCCCGTGCCCTGTCCGATAAGAAGGGCAAGGAGATCCGCGTGATGGAGATCGCCGAGCTAACCACGCTGGCGGACTATTTCGTTCTGGCCACCGGTGCCAGCAATACCCAGATCAACGCACTGGTGGACAATGTGGAAAAGGTACTGGCAGAGGAGGCCGGTGAGCAGCCCCTGCACCGGGAGGGCTATCGCGGCGGCACGTGGGTCCTGCTGGACTACGGCTGCATCGCCATCCATGTGTTCAATCAAGAGGCTCGGGCCTTCTACGGTCTGGAACGTCTGTGGCAGGACGGCAAGAGCGTGGACATCAGCGGCATTGTGGAGGAGCACGACTGAGTTTCCGCGCTGAGTGGCGCGTACAGGTGTTTTTCCCGGAAAACGGGGTTGACATTCGGCAAAAATGCGCTAAAATAGACTTCGATATTGTCAGAAGCGATGAAGGGAAAAAGACGGAGATCATCCACCCGAAGAGAGCCGGCGTATGGTGCGAGCCGGCGGGGACGCTCTGTTGTACTGGTCCCGGAGCTTTCCGCCTGAACAGGGCGGGACGGGTACGCGCCGTTACAGCGTCGTCTCTCGTAAGAAAGACACGGAGCGCCGCGGAGCGATCTGCGACGGAAGCAGGGTGGTAACACGTCTATAACGTCCCTGGCTGCGTAAAGCAGCCGGGGATTTTTATTTGCGGAAAACAAAATTCACATACAAGGAGAAGCGAGCATGAATTACGATTTTGCGGCCATTGAGAAGAAATGGCAAGCTAACTGGGAGAAGACAAAGCCCTATGCCGCCATTACCGGCGACAAACGACCCAAGTTCTACGGGCTCATCGAGTTTCCTTATCCCTCCGGCCAGGGCCTGCACGTGGGGCATCCCCGCCCCTTTACGGCTATGGATATCGTCACCCGCAAAAAGCGGATGCAGGGCTATAATGTATTGTTCCCCATCGGCTTCGATGCTTTCGGTCTGCCCACGGAGAACTATGCCATCAAGAACCACATCCATCCTGCCATCGTCACGAAGAACAACATCGAGAATTTCACCAAGCAGCTGAAGATGCTGGGATACGGCTTTGACTGGGACCGCTGCGTGGACACCACCGACCCCAAGTACTACAGGTGGACCCAGTGGATATTCCTGCAGATGTTCAAGCACGGCTTGGCCTACAAGTCCACCATGCCCGTCAACTGGTGCACAAGCTGCAAGTGCGTGCTGGCTAACGAGGAAGTGGTCAACGGCGTGTGCGAGCGCTGCGGCAGCGAGGTCATCCGCAAGGAGAAGAGCCAGTGGATGCTGAAGATCACCGAGTATGCCCAGCGGCTGATCGACGATCTGGATGATGTGGACTATATTGAGCGCGTGAAGATCCAGCAACGCAACTGGATCGGCCGTTCCACCGGCGCAGAGATCACCTTCGACACCAATGTGGGCGACCAGGTGACGGTCTATACCACTCGTGCCGACACCCTGTTCGGCACCACGTATATGGTCATCTCTCCCGAGCACCCGCTGCTGAAGAAGTGGCAGCCCCTCATTAAGAACTGGGATGCTGTGGCGGCCTATCAGGAGGAAGCGGCCCATAAGTCCGACTTTGAGCGCGGCGAGCTGAACAAGGAAAAAACCGGCGTGCGGCTGGAGGGTATCGAGGTCATGAACCCGGTGACCCACAAGCCCCTGCCCATGTTCGTCTCCGACTATGTCCTCATGGGCTACGGCACCGGCATCGTCATGGGCGTGCCCGGCCACGACCAGCGCGACTGGGAGTTCGCCAAGAAGTTCGGCCTCCCCATCATCGAGGTGGTGGCCGGCGGCGACGTGACCAAGGAGGCCTTTGTCGCCAAGGACGACAGCGCTGTCATGGTCAACTCCGGCTTCCTGAACGGCCTGACCGTCAAGGAGGCCATCCCCGCCATGAAGAAATACGTGGTGGAGCAGGGCTTCGGCAAGGAGAAGGTCAACTACAAGCTGCGCGACTGGGTGTTCTCCCGCCAGCGCTACTGGGGCGAGCCTATCCCCCTGGTGAACTGCGAGAAGTGCGGCTGGGTGGCCCTGCCGGAGGAGCAGCTGCCCCTGGTGCTGCCCCAGGTGGAGAGCTATGAGCCCACCGACGACGGCGAGAGCCCCCTCAGCAAGATGACCGACTGGGTCAACACCACCTGCCCCTGCTGCGGCGGCCCGGCCAAGCGCGAGACGGACACCATGCCCCAGTGGGCCGGCTCCAGCTGGTACTTCCTGCGGTATATGGATCCCCACAACGACAAGGCACTGGCCAGCAAGGAGGCGTTGGACTACTGGTCCCCCGTGGACTGGTACAACGGCGGCATGGAGCACACCACGCTGCACCTGCTGTACTCCCGCTTCTGGCATAAGTTCCTGTACGACATCGGCGTGGTGCCCACCAAGGAGCCCTACGCCAAGCGCACCAGCCACGGCATGATCCTGGGCGAGGGTGGCGAGAAGATGTCCAAGTCCCGCGGCAACGTGGTCAACCCCAACGACATCGTAGCCCAGTACGGCGCGGACACCATGCGCCTGCACATCATGTTCATCGGCGACTTCGAGAAGGCCGTCAGCTGGAGCAACGAGGCTGTCAAGGGCAGCAAGCGCTTCCTGGACCGCTGCTTCAATCTGCAGGATATCGCCACCGCTGAGGAGTCCATCTCCGCCAAGAACGAGTCCATCGTCCACAAGACTATCAAGAAGGTCAGCCAGGATATCGACGAGCTGAAGATGAACACCGCTATCGCCGCCATGATGACCATGGTCAACGAGTTCTACGCCAATGGCTGCTCCAAGGGCGACGTGGAGATGCTCTGCCTGCTGCTCAGCCCCTTTGCCCCCCACATGGTGGAGGAGATGTGGGAGAACATGGGCTTTGCCGCCAAGTACGGCAAGATGGCCATGCAGATGGATTGGCCCGAGCACGACGAGGCCAAGACTGTGGACAGCCACGTGGAGATGGCCGTGCAGGTCAACGGCAAGCTGAAGGGTACCGTCACCGTCCCCGTGGACAGCGACGAGGCTGCTGTGGTGGCCGCCGCTATGGAGAGCGACAAGGTGAAAAAGGCCACGGAGGGCATGAGTGTTGTCAAGACCATTTTGGTCAGGAACAAGCTGGTGAACCTGATCGTGAAGCCCGCGAAATAAAGCGTTGTATCCCCCGGTGCAGCCGGGGGATACTTTTTCTGGAGGGCGGACCGCCGGGACGCACACTTTTTTGCCGTTTTTGTAAAAAAACGACTTGACAAGCTGTGTTATCCCCGGTATAATACACCCGTTAGTCATGTAAATGGCTCTTAAAGAGCACCCAGGATCGAGCCGGGTGTATCGGAGGGAGGGAAACATAAATGTCCGAAGTCCATGTTAAGGAAGGCGAGTCCCTGGACAGCGCTCTGAAGCGTTTTAAGAGAAGCTGCGCCAAGGCGGGCGTCCTGGCCGAGGTGCGCCGCAGAGAGTGCTACGAAAGCCCCAGCGTTAAGCGCCGCAAGAAGTCCGAGGCTGCGCGCAAGAACCGCAACAAGCGTTACTATTAAGTGACAAAGAAGCCTGAGAACATAGGTTCTCAGGCTTCTCTTTTATCTATCCTGTCAGGTCCCGCAGTATGTCGGCGCACTCCGGCAGGGTCAGCAGACCCCGGTGTATGCCCAGGCGCTCTCCCAGAGCGATTTTTCTATGCAGGGTGTCACCGTCGTCCAGCAGGACGAACCGTGTCTCGCCGCCCCGGCGGTACGTGAAATACCGGGCGCCCAGCTCCCGGGAAAAGAATATCTGGCGGCCTGTTTGCAGGGCGGCTAGCTGTTCATCTGTCAGCGGTATGCCCTCACCAGTGGGACAGGGGAGAGGGAAGTCCATCCGCAGGCGCTGGAGGTCCAGCACGATACGGTCCGGCCCGAAGGCACGGCAGCAGGCGGACAACCGGTTTTCGATATCCCCGCCGGACAGGGCGGTGCATACCAGTACCCGCGCGCCGGGAGCCGTGTGGGCGCATTTCTCGTGGACCCACAGGGCGATGCCGGACCGGTGCAGGGGCTGGGCCAGCGCCTCCGTCAGTTCTGCGGCGGGGAAGGGGACGATCACTGTGCCGTATCTCCGGCGGCGGCACTCCTGCACCACGCCGGCTGCCGTTTCCGGGCTGAAGGGTCCCGCCGCGCCGGTGAGCAGCATGGCACCGCCCCGCAGGGCAGGCGGCATGGGCAGGGCACACAGCACTCCGTTTTCTATCCGGTAGGCCGCGTTGGCGATGGGCAGCTGTGTGCCGCAGGCCATCTGGCGAAGCGGCGGTGCGGCGGCGATCATCAGCTGCATAGGCGTACCCCCTTGCGAGACCACGATGTCCGTGGTACAATACTGCTGTACTTTATGAGAGGAGTCGGATACCTATGCCCATTTCCATGACGCCCTACCGGGTGTTTGACAGCTACCGCAGCATCACGCCCGCGTTTTTTATGCGGCACGGCATCCGGCTGCTGCTGTGCGATCTGGACTATACCCTGGCGCCCAAGTCCCAGCCGGAGCCGGACGCGGACCTGCGCCGCTGGCTCTCCGATGTGCGGGCGGAGGGTGTGGAGGTCATGATCCTGTCCAACAACCGCAGCCCCGTGCGAGTGGAGCGATTCTGCCGCGATCTGGGAATCACCTACGAGGGCCATGCGGGCAAGCCGTCCGTAAAGGGCTTTCGCCGGGCCATGGTGCGCTGCGGCGTCACCCCGCGGGAGACAGCCATGCTGGGCGACAAACTGCTGACGGATATGCTGGGTGCCAACCGGGCTGGCGTGCTGCCGCTGATGGTGGAGCCGCTGGGCGGGCCGCGCGGCGCGTGGAATAAGGTGCTGCATGGCCTGCAGAGGCCGTGGAAGGCCGCCAGTTTGAAAAAACATCCGGAACGGTGACTTTTTTGCGCGGAAACACTTGCCAAACAGCAGGTTATCATGTAAAATATATAAGGCCGATTTTGGCTGATATTATTTATTCAGAGGGAATGGAGATATTCCCTCATACACAATGGGAGGAATATCAATATGGCAACTATTACCGCCGGTGATTTCAGAAACGGCAAGACCTTCGAGATGGACGGCAAGGTCATGCAGGTCGTGGAGTTCCAGCACGTCAAGCCCGGCAAGGGCGCGGCTTTCGTCCGCACCAAGATGCGTAACGTGGTGACCGGTGCTGTGACCGAGACGTCCTTCAACCCCACCGCCAAGTTTGAAGAGGCCTTTGTGGACCGCCGCGATATGGCCTACAGCTACAACGACGGTGATTTGTACTACTTCATGGATCAGGAGACCTTTGACATGGTACCCCTGAACAAGGAGCTGCTGGGCGATGCGTTCCGCTTCATCACTGAGAACACCGTGTGCAAGGTGCTGAGCTATAAGGGCAGCGTCTTTGGCCTGGAGTGCCCCAACTTCATGGATCTGGAGGTCACCGAGACTGAGCCCGGTCTGGCCGGCAATACCGCCACCAACACCCTGAAGCCCGCCACCGTGGAGACCGGTGCCGAGGTGAAGGTGCCCCTGTTCATCAACATCGGCGACAAGATCACTATTGACACTCGTACCGGTGAGTATCTGAGCCGCTGCAAGTAATTTGACAACCAACCGACCGTACAGAAAGGAGCCGAACATGGAGATTTCTGAAAAGGTAGCATATCTGAAGGGTCTGGCCGAGGGCCTGAACCTGGACACCGACAGCAAGGAAGGCAAGCTGATCGCCGCCATCATCGATGTGCTGGACGACATGGCCGAGAAGTTCGCGGAAGTGGACGACGAGCTGTGCGATGTGGAGGACGGCCTGGATGCCGTCAGCGACGACCTGAGCGATGTGGAGGAGACGCTGTACTTTGCTCTGGACGACGATGAGGATGACGACGAAGACGACGAGGAAGAGGAGTGCTTTGTGACCACCTGCCCCGAGTGCGAGGAGGAGGTCTACTTCGACGAGACTGTTCTGGAGGACGGCGAGGTCGTCTGCCCCAACTGCGGCGCCAAGCTGGAGTTTGATCTGAGCGATTTGGCCGCCGCCGCTGAGGATGGCGAGGACGAGGAGTAATTCCCATATATAAGCATATCCCCCGGCATTGCCGGGGGATATTTCTTTCTATTTACGCATTTGCTCAAAAATGCCGGGAAATGGCGGCGGGGCTTGCCTTAACGGGAGAAAAGCGGTATAATAAAAAATACTACACTTTGCGCCACGCGCAAAGACCGATTTGAGGTATACGAATGAAAACTCAGGAAAAGCTGAACATGACCATGCTCTGTGACTTCTATGAGCTGACCATGGGCAACGGCTACTTTGAGGCCGGCTGCAAGGAGCGCATCACCTATTTCGACGTGTTCTTCCGCAAGGTGCCCGATGGCGGCGGCTTCGCCATCGCGGCAGGTCTGGAGCAGCTGATCGACTACATCGAGAACCTGCACTTCACCGAGGAGGACATCGCCTATCTCCGCGGGCGAAATCTGTTCTGCGAGGAATTCCTGGACTATCTGCGGAACTTCCGCTTCACCGGCGATATCTACGCCATTCCGGAGGGTACGCCTGTGTTCCCCAAGGAGCCGCTGGTGGTGGTCCGCGCACCGGCCATCGAGGCGCAGCTGATCGAAACGTTCACCCTGCTGACCATCAACCACCAAAGTCTGATCGCCACCAAGGCCAACCGTATCGTCCGGGCCGCCAAGGGCCGCACGGTGCTGGAGTTCGGCTCCCGCCGTGCCCAGGGGGCCGACGCGGCCATTGTCGGTGCGCGGGCGGCCTATATCGGCGGCTGTGCCGGTACGGCCTGCACCATCTCTGACGAGGTGTACGGCGTGCCCGCCGGCGGCACCATGGCCCACGCCTGGGTACAGATGTTCGACAACGAGTACGAGGCATTCAAGACCTACTGCCAGACCTATCCCACCAACGCGACCCTGCTGGTGGACACCTATAACACGCTGAAGTCCGGTATCCCCAACGCCATCAAAGCGTTCAACGAGGTGCTCAAGCCTCTGGGCATCACCAAGTGCGGCATCCGTCTGGATTCCGGCGACTTGGCGTACCTGACCCGCAAGGCGCGGGAGATGCTGGATGAGGCCGGCTGGACCGAGTGCAAGATCTCCGTGTCCAACTCGCTGGACGAGTACCTCATTCAGGATATGCTGCTGCAGGGCGCGCAGATCGACCTGTTCGGCGTAGGCGAGCGGATGATCACCGCCAAGTCCGAGCCGGTGTTCGGCGGCGTGTACAAGCTGGTGGCCATCGAGGAGCCGGACGGCACCGTGATCCCCAAGATCAAGGTCAGCGAGAACGTGGAGAAGATCACCATTCCCCACTTCAAGAAGGTGTATCGCCTGTACGGGCGCGACACCGGCAAGGCCATCGCGGACTACATCACCGTGCATGACGAGACGGTGGACGACACGAAGGGCCTGACCATCTTTGACCCCATGGCCACCTGGAAGCGAAAGGCCGTGTATAACTTCGAGGCCCGGGAGCTGCTGGTGCCGATCTTCAAGAACGGCAAGCGGGTGTACGATTGCCCGCCGCTGGAGGAGATCAAGGCATACTGCGCCCAGCAGGTGGATACTCTGTGGGACGAGGTCAAGCGCTTCGACTATCCCCACAAGTACTATGTGGATCTGTCCGACAAGCTGTGGGACATCCAGCAGTGCCTGCTGCGCACGTCCCAGATGTAATCAGAAAGAAAATCAGCAATAGAACCGCCGAGGAGAGGAGGAGCCCCCGTGAGAAAGCCGAAGGTACAGCAGAGAACAGAGCGCCGTATATCCGCCGCCCTGCGGTTGGTGATGGTGGCGGTGCTGCTTTTGGCGCAGATCGCGCTGGTGGTCGGCCTCAGCGACCTTTTGAAGCAGCGCATGGCGCTGGCCTACACCGCGCTGCAGCTGCTGGCCGGTGTGGTGGCCATGCGTATCTGGTCCCGCCCCGGGGCCACCAGCTATAAGATGGGCTGGATCATTCTGGTGCTGTTCGTGCCGGTGGTGGGGCTGATCCTCTATCTGCTGTGGAACGGCGACCGGCCGTCCAAGCGCCTGAGCCTGAAGAAGCCGGTGCCCATCGAGGAGCCGCTGGCGCAGCAGGAGCTCGCCCGCACCAATCTGGAAAAGCTGCGGCAGACCGCGCCCCAGTGGTATCCGCTGGCAGCGTATCTCAGCGGCAAGGGCTTTGACCTGTACCGCAACACGGCGCTGCGCTATCTGCCCACCGGCGAGGCGTATCTGGAGGATATGCTCACCACACTGGATACGGCTCAGCGGTTCATCTTCCTGGAGTACTTTATCATGGCCGAAGGCGAGATATGGGATCGGTTGTCTGATATCCTCTGCCGCAAGAGCCGTCAGGGCGTAGAGGTCAAGCTGATCTTTGACGATTTCGGCAGCATGATGCGTATGCCCAACGAAAAAATAGACGCGCTGCAGGACGCCGGGGTGGAGGTCAGGGTATTCAACCCCGTGCACCACTACGTCAACCGGCTGTACTTCAACTACCGCGACCACCGGAAGATCACCTGCGTGGATGGAGATATTGCCTACACCGGCGGCGCCAATATCGCCGACGAGTACGCCAACCTGATCGAACGCTTCGGCTATTGGAAGGACTGCGGTCTCCGGCTGGAGGGCGAGGGCGCCTGGGGCCTGACCCGGGAGTTCCTGCAGATGTGGCAGCGGATGGACGGTCAGCTGTACCATGAGTACGACTATTATCGCCCCCTGCACCACCCCCTGGAGCAAGGCTTCTGCCAGACTGTGGTGGACGGCCCCGACGACAACCCCAACAACGCAGCGGAGGATCTGTTCCTCCAGATGATCGGCCGCGCCCGGCGGGAGGTGTATATCACCACACCCTACCTGGCTATCGACGAGCCCATGCTCAAGGCGCTGTGTCTGGCCGCGGAAAGCGGTGTGGATGTCCGCCTCATCATGCCCGGCATCCCGGACCACAAGTTTGCCTATCTGGTGGCGGAGAGCTACTTCGACCAGCTCATGGCGCATGATGTTAAGATATATACCTTTACACCTGGCCTTGTCCATGGAAAAACCGTCCTGACTGACCGCGAGGCGGCCTTTGTAGGCTCCGTCAATATGGACTACCGCAGCTTCCAGCTGCACTTCGAATGCGGCGAGGTGTTCTATGGCACGCCCGCCATCGAGACGCTGCTGGAGGATATGGACACCACCATGGCCCACTGTGCGCCCATGACGCCGGAGCGTATGGCGGAGCGCCCGTTTTGGCGGCGGGCGATAGGGACGATATTACGGCTCTTCGCCATGTGGATGTAACCCCCGTCTGGTATATTTCCGCCCCGGCTGCGTCGAATATCCAAGAAAGGAATTATCCATGGCCTGCTTTATCATCGGCGCGGGCAGCTTTTACGGCCTGCCTGTGTCTGTTCAAAGGACCGATATGGTCATCGCCGCCGACGGCGGCTGGCATACCTGTCGGGAAAACGGCATAACACCCACGCTGCTGGTGGCGGATTTCGACTCGCTGGACGCCGCGCCGGCGTTTGACCACATCCTCCGCTTGCCGGTGGAGAAGGATGACACCGACATGATCCGGGCAGTCAAGGAGGGCTTCGACCGTGGTGAGAGGGAGTTCCATCTCCTGGGCGGCATGGGCGGCCACCGGACAGACCACACGGTGGCCAATATGCAGACGCTGGCCTACATTGCCCGCCGGGGCGGGCAGGGCTGGCTGTACGGAAACGGTGAGCGCTTCACCGCCATCTGCGACGGGGGCGAGATCACACTCACCGCAGGGCAGAACAGCGTTTTCTCCGTGTTCTGCCTGGGCGCAGACGCGGAGGGCGTTACCATCGAGAACGCCAAGTATCCGCTGACCGACGCCGTGCTGACGGCGGATTTCCCTCTGGGGGTCAGCAATCATTTTATAGGACAGGCGGTGCGCGTCGCGGTACGGTGTGGCTGCCTGCTTATAGGGATAACAGATAAGGAGTAACGAAACATGAAAAACACCATGAAAAAGCTGCTGGCGCTGTTGTTGGCACTGGTGCTGACCCTGGCCCTGGCGGCCTGCGGCCAGAAGGAGGAAAACAAAACTGATGACCAGACCAACGACCCCGCGATCACCGATCAGGACAACGCCGCTGATGAAAAGGTGACGCTGCCGGTGGCGGACGGCGCGGTCATCGGTCAGGGTGCCGTGGCCTTCACTGTGGAGGTGCAGGGTGCGGACGGCAAGACCGTCACCTTTACCGTCAACACCGATGAGGAGACGGTGGGCGCGGCGCTGCTGAAGCTGGGCGTTATCGCCGGCGATGACTCCGAGTACGGCCTGTACGTCAAGACCGTCAACGGCGAGACTGCCGACTACGATGCCGATGGCACCTACTGGGGCCTCTACATCAACGGCGAGTACGCCATGACCGGTGTGGACGCCACTACGCTGGAGGCTGGCACGACCTACGCCTTCCGTGTGGAGAAGGTCGAGGGCTGACAGGTATAAAAAAGAGACGGCGCAGCCGTCTCTTTTTTATACCTTTTCCAGTGACTGCACCACATCGCCCAGCAGATACAGGGAGCCGCAGCAGACGGCTGTGCCATCGGGCGGCGTGTCCGCCAGCATTCGGGACACACCCTCCCGGATGGTGTCGCAGGCCGTTACCGGCTTGCCATATCGCCGCAGGAAGGCCGCCAGCTCTCCGGCGTCCAGCGCACGGGGATTGTGGGGGGTTACAGTGATAAACCGCGCGGCCAGCGGAGCCAGCTGGTCGTACATTTTTCCGTAGTCCTTGTCCGCCAGTACACCGGTCAGCACCGTTACCGGCTGGCCCGGCAGATACTCCCGGATGGCCGCCGCCAGCGAGACCATGCACTGGGGGTTGTGCCCTCCGTCCAGAATGATCGTGGGCTGCCGCCGCACCACCTGAAACCGTCCCGGCCACGCGGTCTGGGCCAAGCCCTGACGGACGGCACTTTCATCAATGTGCCAGCCACGCTGCCGCAGAACATCAATGGTCGTCAGCGCCACGGCGGCGTTTCGCAGCTGGTGGCCGCCCAGCAGGGGCAGCCGCAGGCCCTTATATGGGCCGTAGTTGAATATCTGCCCCTCCAGCGTGTCGCAGACTGAGGAGAGGGCATCGAAGTCCGCCACAGTCAGCGGTACGCCTGCCGCGCGGCAGCGCACGGCCACCACCTCCTGTACGGAGGGGGCACAGGGGTACAGGACGGCATGACAGCCGGGCTTGATGATGCCCGCCTTGGTGGCGGCGATGGCCTCCACCGTATTCCCCAGCACTTTGGTGTGGTCCAGACCGATGTTGGTGAGCACGGCGGCCTCCGGCGCGGGGATCACATTGGTGGCATCGAATTCACCGCCCATGCCTACCTCGCATACCACAATATCGCACATCTCCCGGGCAAACCAGGTCAGGCCGATGGCCGTTACCAGCTCAAACTCCGTGGGGGGATCCGCCATGCGGTCAGCCAGTGGGCGCAGTTCCTCCACCAAGGCGCACAGGGTATCGTCGGGGATAGGTGCGCCGTTGATCTGCATACGCTCATTGAAGCGGAAGATGTACGGCGAGGTGTACAGTCCCGTTTTATATCCGGCGGCACGCAGCACGGAGGCCAGCATGGCGCAGGTGCTGCCCTTGCCGTTGGTGCCGGTGACGTGGACATACTTTACGTGCCGCTCCGGATGGCCAAGCAGGCCCAGCAGCGTATCGATACGGCTGAGCCCGGGCACACTGCCCCGCCAGTCCACCTTGTGGATGTACGCCAGCACCTCATCCAGCGTCATGGCTGTCACCGCCCTTCGTCTTTATCCGCCGCAGTACCGGGGAGAGTGCGTTCCGCCGCATCAGCAGCCACACCAGCAGCGCGTCGATACAGCCGGTGATGGCGAACTGCACGCTGCGGGCCGCCAGCCGGGTGAGGAAATAGGGCCATTTGGCTGCACCACCGTACACCAGCGCCAGAGCCATGCTCTGCCAGAGCACGGAGCCGCATACCGCCGCAGGAAATACCGCCAGCGCCACCCGCCAGAGGGTAGGCCTGCGCCAGACATACCGGCGCACCAGCCCCGCCCACAGGCCGTACAGAATGGGCGGCAGGCAAAAGATCGGGTTGTAGCCAAAGGGGGAAAACAGGCAGCCGATAAAGTCGGCGGCAAAGCCCACCGCGGCGCCGGGCAGCGGCCCGAACAGCAGTCCGGCCAGGAGAATGGGCACTGCCTCCAGAGAGAAGCGGCTTACTTCGCTGGGAATGATGGTCAGCAATCGGGCCAGCACCACGCTCAGCGCGGTCAGCAGAGCGCAGACCGTCAGGGCATAGGTATCGAGGACCGGTGCGGGAACGGCGCATAGTTCTTTTTTCTGCATAAAAAAATACCTCCTTATCCTTGGGATGGGAGGTATCACCATATAGATAACGACACAAACTGCCCCGTGGAAGCTGGAATGGTATCGCGGCGCAGATGCACCTTCGTCCGGCGGCAGCCTCCCATCCGTCCGGCACTTAACGCACCATCCCTACACGGAACTGTTCACAGTATATACGCATTCCCGCGGAAATGCAAGAAAAATAATCCCACAAGATATAGACCCGACAGTTGACTACATTCCACAGGATGATGTATAATGATCGTGAATACATACCGAGATGCGGCAAGGAGGGCACAGCATGGCTTTTGACTTTAAAAACGGTTCCTACACCGACGATGCCGGGCGCACGGTCCTTGATCCTGCTGTTTACAAGGACTGGCAGATCGGTGCGGCGGCGGAGCAGGCCCTGCCCCCGGTGGACTGGTTCCGCCAGAAGCTGGGTCTGCTGCCAGAGGAGCTGCTGCCCTATGGCAAGACCCCCAAGCTGGACTTTCTGCGGATCATGGAGCGCCTGAAGGACCGGCCGGACGGCAAGTATATTGAGGTAACGGCCATTACCCCAACGCCCCTGGGCGAGGGGAAGTCTACTACGTCTTTGGGCCTGATCGAGGGACTGGGACGTCTGGGCGCCAACGTGGGCGGCTGTCTGCGCCAGCCTTCCGGCGGCCCCACCATGAACGTAAAGGGCACTGCCGCCGGCGGCGGGAACGCCCTGCTCATTCCCATGACGGAGTTCTCCCTGGGCCTGACCGGCGATATCAACGACATCATGAACGCCCACAATCTGGCTATGACCGCCCTGAATGCCCGTATGCAGCATGAGCGCAATTATGACGACGAGACGTTGGCCAAACGCGGCCTGCGGCGGCTGGATATCGATCCGGAGCGCGTACAGTGGAGCTTTGTGCTGGATTTCTGCTGCCAGGCCCTGCGGAAAATGCGTATCGGCCTTGGTGAGGGGAAGATGGACGGCTATCCCATGGACACCTGCGCCAACATCGCCGTCAGCTCTGAGCTGATGGCTATCCTCTCCGTGGCCCGGGATCTGGAGGACCTGCGCCGGCGCATCGGCAGCATCGTGCTGGCCTATGACAAGCAGGGAAGGCCCGTTACCACCGAAGACCTGGAGGTGGCCGGGGCCATGACTGCCTGGATGCGGAACACCATCAACCCCACGCTGTGCTACACGGTGGAGCATCAGCCGGTGCTGGTCCACGCGGGGCCCTTTGCCAACATCGCCATCGGCCAGTCCTCGGTCATCGGCGACCGCCTGGGGCTGAAGCTGTTTGATTACCATGTCACCGAGTCCGGCTTCGCCGCCGACATCGGCTTCGAAAAGTTCTGGAATGTCAAGTGCCGCCTGTCCGGGCTGAAGCCGGACGTGTCGGTGCTGGTGGCTACCGTCCGCGCCCTGAAGATGCACGGCGGCGGCCCGGAGGTAGTGCCCGGCCGCCCCCTGCCGGAGGCGTATACACGGGAGGATCTCGCCCTGCTGGAGGCAGGCTGCGCCAATCTGCTGCACCACGCGGCCACCATCCGCAAATCCGGCGTCACCCCTGTGGTGTGCATCAACAAGTTCTGTACCGATACCGACGCGGAGCTGGAGTTGGTGCGCCGTATCTGCGCGGAGAACGGCCTGCGCTGCGCCGTGTCCGATCACTGGCGCTATGGCGGTGCTGGCGCCGAAGAGCTGGCCCGCGCGGTCATGGCTGCCTGCGACGAGCCCTCGGCGCTGCAATTCCTCTACCCGGACGATATGCCTCTGCGTGAGAGGGTGGAGCGCATCGCCCGGGAGGTCTACGGTGCCGACGGGGTGGACTGGTCGCCGCTGGCGCTGGAAAAGGCGGTGCGGTTCGAGTCCGACCCCAGGTACGCCGACTACTGCACCATGATGGTCAAGACGCACCTGTCCCTGTCCCACGACCCGGCCCGAAAGGGCGTGCCTACCGGATGGCGTCTGCCGGTGCGGGATGTGCTGGAGTACAGCGGCGCCCGGTTCCTTTGCCCCGTGGCCGGCAGCATCTCTATGATGCCCGGTACCGGCTCCGACCCGGCCTACCGCCGCATCGACGTGGACACCGCCACCGGCGCTGTCCGCGGTCTGTTTTAAGGAGGGCGCTATGGACGATACCAACAAGACCTGCCGCGAATTTGTGGCCGCGCTTGCCTCGTCAGCACCGACGCCCGGCGGCGGCGGTGCCGCCGCACTGTGCGGCGCTGTCGGCGCGGCCCTGTGCGGCATGGTAGCCAGCCTGACCACCGGAAAAAAGAAGTACGCCGACGTGGAAAGCGAGATACAGCAATTGCTGAAAAGCACAAACACTTTACATGACAAACTGCTGGACCAGGTCCGCGCGGACGCGGAGGGCTTTCAGCCTCTCAGCCGCGCCTACGCCATTCCCAGGGAGGATCCCACCCGTGCGGCGGTGCTGCAAAGCGCTGCTGAGACGGCCTGCACCGCGCCGCTGGAGATCATGGCTCTGTGTGCCGCGGCCCTGTCCGCCGCCGGACGTCTGGCGGAGATCGGATCCCGGCTGGCGGTGTCCGATGCCGGCTGTGCCGCCGCCATACTGCGCGGTGCGCTGGAGGCCGCGGCCCTGAACGTGCTGGTCAATACAAAGACTATGACTGATCGGTCGGCGGCCGACCATCTGAACGCCCGGTGCTTCGCCCTGCTGGATCAGGGCAGGATCGACGGCGAACGTGTTTTCTGCGCGGTGCGCGATCAACTTGTCTGATAAGGAGGGACGTGCATGGCCGTTCTGCTGACCGGAAAGCCTGTGGCGGATGCGATCTCCGCCGATATCCGTGCCCGGGCCGAGGCGCTGCTGTCAAAGGGTGTCCAGCCCCGTTTGGTTCTCCTGCGCTGCGGCGATAACGAGGCCGACGGTGCGTACATACGCGGCGCCGTGAAGCGCGCTGCGCTTTGCGGTGTGGCCGCGGAGCTACGCACCCTGCCCGCGGATGCCTCCGCCGATGTGGTGGCGGAAGCTATCGACGCCGTCAACCGTGACCCTGCCGTTCACGGCTGCCTGCTGCTGCGGCCTCTGCCGCCCCATCTGCGAGGGGAGGAGAGCGATCTCTGTGCCCGCCTGGCGCCGGACAAGGACGTGGACGGTATGACGCCCGAGAGCGCTGCCGCCGTGTTCACCGGACAGGGGAGAGGTTTCGCCCCCTGCACCGCCCAGGCCTGTATGGCGCTGCTGCGCCACTACGGCATTGCCCCCTGCGGCAGGCACGCTGTGGTCATCGGCCGTTCCCCGGTGGTAGGCCGTCCGGTGTCCATGCTGCTCCTGCGGGAGAACGCCACCGTCACCGTTTGCCATACAAAGACACCGGATACGGCGGCGCTGACCCGCCAGGCGGATATTATCATCACCGCCGCCGGTGCGGTCAACAGCCTGACCGCCGCCCATGTCCGACCAGGCCAGACCGTGCTGGATGTGTCCATGAACTGGAACGGTACCGCCCTCTGCGGCGACGCGGACTTTCCGGCGGTGTCGTCCATCGTGGATGCCATCACGCCTGTGCCCGGCGGCGTAGGGGCTGTCACCTCCGCGGTGCTGATGGCCCATACCGTCCGCGCGGCGGAATATCTGACAGGGGAGGGCGGCGCATGAACGTCTTTACTCCCGCCGAGACAGCGGCCAACTATGCTGCCGCCGGTGTCCTCAAGACCCGGCAGCCCTTTTTGAAGCTACTGCTTTTGGGCATTGCCGCCGGAGCGCTGATCGGGTTTCCGGTCTGCGTCACCAATATGGCTACCTATGCCATCACCAACGCCAGCGCGGTCCGTATCATCGCCGGCATCCTATTTGCCTTCGGCCTGGGCATCGTGGTGCTCACCGGTGCCGAGCTGTTTACCGGCAATACCCTCCTGGTCATCAGTCTGCTGGACAGGCGTGTGACCTGGGGTGCCATGCTCCGTAACTGGGGCATTGTGTATCTGGGCAATTTCCTCGGCGCGCTGGCCCTGAGCTGGGTCTGCGCCCGCTTCGGCTGGCTGGACGCGGGAGACGGCGCGCTGGGCGCTTATACCGTGCAGCTGGCGGTAGGGAAGATGACCATGCCCTTCGGCAAGGCCTTCTTCATGGGCGTGCTGTGCAACATTCTCGTCACGGTCGCCGTGCTGGCGAGCCTGTCCGCCAAGGATGCCGCCGGCCGTATTCTGGGCGCGTGGGCGCCAGTGATGTTCTTTGTGGTGGCCGGCTTCAGCCACTCCATCGCCGACATGACCTACTGTGCGCTGGCCCTGTTCGGTAAGTCCGCGCCTGCCTGCGCCGCAGCGGCGCAGGCCGCCGGCGCGGACCTGTCCGTCCTGACCTGGGGGCACTATTTCCTGGGGAATATGCTCCCCGTCACGCTGGGAAACACGGCGGGCGGCGGGCTGGTGGGC
This sequence comes from Vescimonas sanitatis, assembly GCF_049060325.1. Classification (NCBI taxonomy): domain Bacteria; kingdom Bacillati; phylum Bacillota; class Clostridia; order Eubacteriales; family Oscillospiraceae; genus Vescimonas; species Vescimonas sanitatis. The sequence continues at coordinate 152,475 of NZ_JBMGPW010000001.1, forward strand.
CTTGCGGCCTGGTACTGCTATCTCCGCAAGAAAGGATAACGTTCCATGAATATGTTTTTGACCCTGGCTTACTTATTCTTCATTGGCTCCACCCTTGGATGGGTGGCTGAGCTGCTGTACCGCCGGTTTCTCTCCGGCGCAAACCCGGAGCGTAAGTGGATCAACCCCGGCTTCTGCGTGGGGCCCTATGTGCCCCTGTACGGTTCGGGCCTCTGTATTCTTTATCTGTTGGCCTCCATCGGTGAAAAAAACGGTGTGGATACGGTGGGGGAGAAGCTGCTGCTCTTTGCGGGCATGGCCCTGAGCATGACAGCTATCGAATATATCGCCGGTATCGTCAGCCTGAAGTTCATGCACATCCGCCTTTGGGATTACAGCAAGCAGTGGGGCAATATCCAGGGCCTGATCTGCCCGGCCTTCTCCGTCCTTTGGGCGGCGGTCAGCGCCGTGTACTACTTCTGCGTCCATCCCTATATCCTGGACGCGCTGGATTGGCTGTCCCGCAACCTGGCCTTCTCATTTGTCATCGGCTTTTTCTTTGGCGTGTTTACCATCGATCTGGTCTATTCCGCCAAGCTGGTGTCCCGCATCCGCAAGTTCGCCGACGAGCACGACGTGGTCATCAAGGTGGAGAACCTGAAGGCCCACATTCGCCAGCGGCAGGAGGAGCGCCGCGAGAAGTACAGCTTCCTCTTTGCCTACCGCTCCCGCAGCGAGCTGCTGGAGCATCTGCGCGAGGCGCAGGAGACTTGGGAGGAAAGGCGCCGCAAGTGATATTGCTTTACAGGAGACTGCCCGATGCATATGACTGTCTTGTTTGCAAGTCCCCGTGCGGCGCATAGCAACACCCGCGCCCTGCTGGTGCCTTTTCTGGAGACGTGGCGTGCCGCCGGCCACACGGCGGAGGTGTTTTCGCTCTTTGATCTGCACATTGAGCCCTGCCGCGCCTGCCGCGGCTGTCAGGTGGACTGGGAGCATCCTGCCTGCGTTCTGGCGGATGATATGCCTGCCATATTTGATGCCGCCCTCCGCAGCGATATCCTGCTGCTGGCCGCGCCCATCCACTCCTGGTTCTGCCCCGCGCCCATGAAGGCCGCGCTGGACCGCTTCGTCTATGCGCTGAATAAGTACTACGGTCCCCGCGGCCGCGGTCCGTCTCTGCTCTCCGGCAAGTCTCTGGCCATTCTGACCACCTGCGGCTACCGGCCGGAGAAGGGCGCAGACCTGTTCATCGAGGGGATGCGCCGCTGGTGCAGGCACACCGATATGCGCTATGTAGACGCATTGACCGAGCGCCACCTGGGCTACGATCACACGTTCATGGACGCGGAAAAGGAAGCCCGCGCCCGCGCCTTTGCCCGGTCGCTCATGCAGGCATAAAAAACGGCCTTCGGTACAATACCGAAGGCCGTTTTTGCGTCAATGCAGGTCCTGCTGCTTCATCCATACATCCATGACCACGCTGTGGGGCAGCAGCTTCGTCAGCCCTGCCTGTACCCGCGCCACAAAGCCGTACTTGCACACGTCCTTGCCCCGCTTGGCGTCCCGCCAGGTGCGTGCTACAATGTCGTCCGGATCGTACATGGCCGCGTATTTCTTCACAATGGGCGTCTCATCCGACTTGATGGCCCGGTCAAAGAACGCCGTCTTTGTCCAGAAGGGGCACACCGCCATAACGCCGATGCCGCGGCTTTTCAGCTCCCGGTTCAGCGCCCGGCTGAAGCTCAGCACAAAGGCCTTTGTGGCACCGTAGATATCGATATAGGGGATGGGTTGAAAGGCCGCCACGGAGGCGATGTTGATGATCTGGCTGCCCCGGGGCATATAGGGTGCGGTGATCTGGCACATGGCCACCACCGCCTGGCAGTTCAGGTCCGTCATGTTCAGATTTACCGCCAGCGGCGTGTCAAGCACGGCGCTGAACTTGCCGTAGCCGCTGCAATTCATCAGCAGGCCCACCTCCACCGGTGTCTCGGCCAGTGCCGCGGCATATACATCGAAGCTGCTGCGGTCCGTCAGGTCCAGCGCCAGCACGCGGACGGGGAAGGGGACCGTGGCGCGCAGGGCCTCCAGCTGTGCCTCATGCCGCGCGATGACCCACACCTCGTCAAAGGTGCCGTACCGGTCCACCGTCTCGGCGAACCGTTTGCCCATGCCGCTGGACGCGCCTGTGATCACTGCGATCTTCTTCATACGATAGCCCTCCCGGTCTTGTTATATCCCTACTGTATCCCATTTTTTGGCTGCCGTCAACCGGTTTTCCCCGCCCGCGGCACAAAAAAAGAACACGCCTTACGGCGTGTTCTCTCGGCGCTTTCGGTTACGCGGCGGCGTGTGCGGGCTTGTTCTCGTGCTTCTCCTCGCGGCTGCGCTCCAGCAGCAGCGCGCGGGTGGTGGAAGCGGTGAACACCACAGCCCAGAACAGGGTGACATACTCGCCGATCAGGCGCATACCCGCCTCGGGAGCCGTCATCAAAAAGGCGGACGCGATGACCAGCACCAGGGAAACAACGGCGATAGCGACGTGCGTAGAAATGTTTTTCATGGTAACATCCTCCTTGAAAAATTTTATGTGAGTTTTGTTGTTTTTTTGGTTTCAGGCTCTTGCCTTCCTGTTGATGCTATAGTAGAATATTTCACAGGAAAAGTAAAGCTGTACTTTGTTATAGTGCTTGTTAGAAATACTAATAGCTTGGAAGGAGGAAAAACCATGGAGACCGCCCGCTGCCGCGCCTTTCTGGCCGCTGCCGAGACCGGCAGCTTTTCCCGTGCCGCCGAGATGCTGCGCTACACGCCCTCCGGCGTCAACCAGCTGGTCACCGCACTGGAGAAGGAGATCGGATTCTCTCTGTTCAGCCGCAGCACCAAGGGCGTGGCGCTCACGGCCAACGGTCAGCTGCTGCTGCCCGTTATCCGCGAGATACTTCACCAGGAGGATAAGCTTTTCGAGCTGTCCGCCCAGATGAACGGCCTGCTGATCGGCACCGTCACCATCGCCGCCTATTCCAGCATCGCCACCCATTGGCTGCCCGCTGTCATCCGGGATTTTCAGGAGAACTACCCCCACGTGGAGATCAAGCTGATGGAGGGTATCTGGCAGGAGGTGTCCCAGTGGCTGGAGGAGCGTACCGCCGATATCGGCTTCCTCAGCTATCAGGAGAATATGCCCTTCGAGTGGATCCCACTGGCCGAGGACCCCATGCTGGCGCTGCTGCCCCGGAATCATCCTCTGGCCGGTGCCGACTGCTACCCGCTGAAGCGGTGCGAGCAGGACAGCTTCATCATGCCCGCCCTGGGCTGTGATGACGACGTGGAGGCGCTGTTTGCACGCAATCACGTTGATCCCAACATCCGCTATACCACCATCGAGAACTTTTCCGCCATGTCCATGGTGGAGCAGGGCCTGGGTGTCAGCGTGATGAACAAGCTCATCACCGAAAAGCGTATCTGCGATGTCGCCATGATCCCCATCGACCCGCCGGCCAGCATCACGTTGGGCGCGGCACTCCACTCCCGGGCGGACGCCTCGCCGGCCGTAAAGATGTTCCTGAAATACGCCGTCCGTATGCTGACAAAGAGCGCCGTCTGAGCCTATCGGAAAATCTTATATCCATTCAGTGTTCCCCGCTTGCGGATACCCTGTGGAATAGGGTATACTTACTTTAAATAACAAAAGGGAAGGAGTGCCCCTATGGATAAGCGCATTCTCGTCATCAACCCCGGCTCCACCTCTACCAAGCTGGCCCTCTTTCAGGGTGAGCAAAAGCTGTTTGACGCCGCCGTGCGTCACAGCAAAGAGGACCTGAGCCCCTTCTCCTGGGTCATGGAACAGGCGGATTTCCGCCAGACCGCCATTGAAAAGGAACTGTCCGCCCACAATGTGGACCTGACCACGCTGGACGCCGTCTGTGCCCGGGGCGGTCAGCTGCCCTACTGTGCCGCCGGTACCTACCTGGTGGATCAGGACATGGTGGACTTCATGTACACGGTCCGCGATGCGGCCCATGCCTCCAATCTGGGCTGCGTGCTGGCCCTGCGTATCGCCCGTCCGCTGGGTATCCCCGCCTTCATCTGCGACCCCGTCACCGTGGACGAGATGACCGATGAGGCCCGGATATCCGGACACCCGGTGCTGCCGCGTATGATGACCGGCCACGCCCTTAACTGCCGCGCCATGGCTCTGCGCTGCGCCGAGACCGCCCTCCACAAGCCCCTGGCCGATTGCCGACTGATCGTCCTGCACCTGGGCGGCGGCGGGTCCGCCCGCCTGTTTATCGGCGGCAAGATGGTGGACGGCGTCCGCGATGACGAGTGGATGTTCGCCCCGGAGCGCATGGGCGGCGTCAGCCTTCAGCCCCTGGTGGCCATGTGCTATTCCGGCGCGTACACCAAGCAGGACATCATGGACCTCATCCGCGGCAAGGGCGGCCTGATGGCCCACCTGGGCACCGCCAATGCCCAGGAGGTGGAGCAGCGCATCGCCGACGGCGACGCGCACGCCAAGCTGGTCTATGACGGTATGCTGTACAGCTGCGCCCGGGCCATCGGCGGCCTTGCCGCCGCGGCGGATGGCCGCGTGGACCGCATCATCCTCACCGGCGGGCTGGCCCACTCCCACTATGTGACCGGCTACCTGACGCAAAAGCTCTCCTTCATCGCCCCGGTGGAGGTCATGGCCGGCGAGTTTGAGTTGGAGGCTCTGGCCGCCGGCGCAAGCCGTGTCCTCAATGGGCAGGAGCAGCCACGCCGCTTCGCCGACATCCCGCAGGCATAAAAAAACAGCCCCGGCCATCGCCGGGACTGTTTTTTTATGCTCTTTTTCTTCCGCAGACCTGGTACATCTCCCCATTGGAGATCACCGTGTCTACGTCCAGATACGGCGCCATCAGCGCCCGGACTTCGTCCTCGTGCAGCAGACCCAGGGATACCGGCTTCGCGCTGCCGCTGTGGTGGGCATCCAGCGCCGCCCGGCTCATGCCGTGGGCGATGGACAGATGCCCGCCGGGCCGGACCAGCTCTGCCAGCGTCCGGATCAGCCCCGCCGGATCGGGAAAGTGCGGGAAGGCGTTATAGACCATCACCACGTCATAGGGCCCGCTGTCCCGCACGGCGGCGCTATCCTCCACATCGCCGCATACCACCGTGATCTGCGTCCCGGCGGCCTTTTCCGCCGCCCGCGCCGCCATCTCCGGCGACAGGTCGACAGCCGTTACCCGCGCCGCGCCGCGCTTTACATAGTCGCCGAACAGCACGCCGGTACCGCAGGCCACGTCCAGCACCGTGCAGCCCTCGCATACCCCGGCGTTATCCAGTATCCGGGCGATGACCGCCTCATTCCGCACCATGCCCGCGTCCCAGTCCGGTGCCAGCCGGTCAAAGAACGCCTGTACATCCCGTTTGTCGATCATGCCGCCGCCCTCAGCTGAAGAAGGTGGCCGTGTCGATCTGCTGATAGCCGCCGAAGCTGTTGGGCATCCGATAGATCTCCTCCGCAATGCCCTTGCCCAGGAAAGCGCCGGTGATCTCGTTGAGCTTCTCGGTCATGTCAATGTCCGTGAACTGCTCCGGATAGACGCACTTGGCGGAGAACCAGGCATTGGCCAGCGCGATCTCATAGTTGGTGTAGTAGGCGTTGTACGCCATTTGCAGATACACCTTGCCCTCCTGCCACGCCTTGCAGCTGTCAAACAGGCCGTTGTCCTCCGCGTACAGGGGCTTGATGTTTTTCACCGCCGCCGCGTCGATGAGCATGATGTCCATGTCCGGTCCCAGTGCCGTGAACTTCTCGGCCTCGATGGGCTGTACGCCCTTGGCGCTCAGTCCGCTGACGGTGTTCTTGATGTTCGCCACGGTAAACGTGCTGTAGCTCTCTATGGTCATCAGGTGGTTGGTGGTGCCCCAGTTGCCCAGCCCGCAGATGTACACCGCCGGCTTGCTGTCCTCGGCGATATCCGCCGTCCGGGCCTGAATGTCCGCGGTCTCCGTGCTGACAAAGGCCAGCAGCTCCGAAGCGCGGGTCTCCTTGCCGAACACCTGACCCAGCAGGGTAATGGAGCCGCTGAAATCCTCGCTGAACACGCCGTCCACGCCGGTCCGCAGGGTGATGACCGGCACACCCACCTGCTGCTGCAGGGCTTCGGCCTTATCTGTGTCCTCATACTCGGAGACAATGATATCCGGCGTACAGGACAGGATCTTCTCCGCCTCCGCCGCCTGAGCGTTGGGGCCGCCCACGCCGCAGGAGGGCAGGGCGGCGAAGGTATCGCCGTACACCATCACATAGGGACGCGCCACACCGTCGAACATCTTGGGACGCTCCTCCAGCGTGGTGTTGTCGATGTCCTCCACACCGCACAGCAGGCTCACGTCACCCACATAGCTGTATAGCCGCAGCGCGCCTGCGCCGATGCACACCACCCGCTGGTAGCTGCCCGGCACGATCTCCACCTGGCGGCCGATCATATCCGTTATCGTCACGGTTTTCGGTGCGTCATCTGTGCCATCCTCCGCGGGCTTCTCGCCGCAGCCGAACAGCGTTAGGGTCATCATCAGCGCCAGCACCAGGGCCAAAACTCTCTTAGTAATCATCTTCGTTTACTCCTATCAGTATTTTCTGTCCGTCGATCTCCGCCGCGCGCACCCGCGCACCGAATATATCCCACACCGTCTCCGGGGTCAGTATGTCCCCGTTTCCGGCGTATCGTACCTGTCCGTCCCGCATGAGGAACAGCCTGTCACCATAGGCCATGGCCTGGTTCAGGTCGTGCAGGGTGCACAGCACCGTCATGCCCCGTGTCCGGGCCAGCCGCCGTGCCTGCCGCAGGATCCGCTGCTCGTTGGCCACGTCCAGGTTGCCTGTGGGCTCGTCGAATACCAGCAGCTTCGGCTCCTGGGCCAGCGCCCGGGCAATGGCCACCTTCTGCCTCTCGCCGCCGGACAGCGTCTGCACATTCCGTTCCGCCAGCGCCGTCAGGTCCATGTCCGCCAGCGCGGCCTCCGCCGCCGTACGGTCCGCCGCACCGGGCTGTATGCCGAAGCGGCTCACCCGCCCGGCCAGCACCGCGTCGTATACACGCAGCGCGCCGAATTGCAGCTCCTGGGGCACGTAGGCCGCCACCTGGGCCCGCTGCTGCCGTTTCATGGCGCCCAGCGCCTGTCCGTCAAAGAGGATCTGCCCCTGCTCCGGTGTACACAGCCCCAGCGTTGTTTTCAGCAATGTGGTTTTGCCGCAGCCGTTGCGGCCCAGCAGCACACCTACCTGTCCTGTTTCCAGTGACAGACTGGCGTCCCGCAGTACCGGTGCGCCCCGCCGTTCATAGCGGAAGGTCACGTGTTCCACCTTCAGCATACACCGCCCTCCTTTTTTCCAAAGATCAGCGTCAGGAAAAACGGCGCGCCCAACAGGGAGGTGATGGCCCCCACCGGCAGGGCGGAGCCGCTGCCGATACTGCGGCTCACCGCGTCCGCCGCCAGCAGCAGCGCGCCGCCGCACAGGGTCGCCGCCGGCAGCGCCCACCGGTGGTCGTGGCCCACCAGTCGCTTGACCGCGTGGGGACAGATGATACCCACAAAGCCGATCATCCCCAGGAACGACACGCACACCGCCGTGATGAGCGATGCCAGCAGCAGGGATACCCACCGCAGCAGCGCCACGTTCACGCCCATGCTGCCCGCGGCATCCCCGCCGCTGAGCAGCGCATTGTACCGCCAGGCCAGCGCCGCAAAGACCGCGATCCCCGCCGCCGTCACCGCCAGCATGATCCAGTCAGCCCGGTATGTAGCGCGGCCCAGGTCGCCGAAGCTCCAGATCACCGCGGCGGACAGCCCCACATCCGTGGCGTAGAACTGCAAGATCGTGGTGGCCGCCGTCCACACAGAGCCAAGTGCGATACCCGCCAGCACCACCACGTTGGGGGAGAAGTCCCGCAGCCGGCACAGCGCCAGCACCACCAGCACAGAGCCCGCCGCAAACACAAAGGCCAGCGCCGACGTGGCAAAGGGATCTGCTCCCGCCGTATAGCTGGTCAGGTTGTTGCCGGTGGACAGAAACCCGCCCGACAGTGCGATGATGGACAGGTTCGCGCCGAACACCGCCGCGTTGGACACGCCCAGCGTGGCGGGGGAGGCCATGGGATTGCCCAGCACCGTCTGCATGATAAGTCCGGATACGGATAATCCCGCCCCGGCAATAACGGCGGCCAGCAGCCGCGGCAGACGAATGTGCTGCATGATCCGCACCGCCGCGCTGTCCCCGCTGCCGAACAGCGCCGAAACGCACTGCCGCACCGACATCCCGGAGGACCCCACCAGCAGCTCCAGCAGGACCAGCAGCACCACCGCCGCAGCCAGCGCCGCGACCACCGCTATTTTTCTTTTCCGTGCCCCGTCAGCGCCCATGTCCTGCCTCCCGCGATTATATATAGTGTATCATACCTCAATTTTCTCCACGGCGCAACCCGGGTAGGGGGTTCCGATCATGCCGATATCTCATATTTCTCACCGAATTCGTCCACCCAAACCGTGCGGTCCCTCTTGACAAACCACCTGCCCTGCGCCATAGTATACCTATCAGTTTTCTTTATAGGTGGTGCCGCCATGGATATCCAGAAATTACAGGCCCTGGCCGTCATTCAGGAGGCCGGCAGCTTCTCCCGCGCCGCAGAGACGCTGGGCTACTCCCAGGCGGGATTGACCTACATGATGAACAGCCTGGAAAACGAGATCGGCCTGCGCCTGCTGGACCGCAGCTACAGCGGCGTCCGCCTCAGCGAGACAGGCAAGACCCTCATACCCAAGATCCACCGGTTGCTGCAGGTCTACGATGCCCTGAACGGCGAGATCAACGCCTGCAAGCGTGCCCAGCAGGCCACGCTGCGCCTGGCGGCGCTGGACACCGTCTCCACCCGCTGGGTGCCCCGGGCCGTGGCGGCGCTGAAGTCCGAGTATCCTCAGATCACCGTCAGCGTTATCTCCGGCAGTCCCATGCAGGTAGACAACTGGCTCCGCGACGGCAGTGTGGAGCTGGGCGTTACCGACAAGCGCTTCACCGGCACGGATATGGACTGGATCAGGCTCTGTGACGATCCCTTCCTGGCCGTTCTGCCGCCGGACAGCGATGTACCGGACCCCGTGCCCGTGACCTGGTTTGCCGGCCGTGCCGTTATCATCCCCGACTACGGCACCAACACCGACACCACCCGCGTGTTCACCCGTGCCGGCGTGGAGCCCGTCTACACCGATGACCGTATGAACAACCGTTCTGTCCTGGCCGCCGTGGCCGCCGGATTGGGCAGCACCGTTTTTTCCCGGCTGGAACTGGACTATTACGCCCGCCAGGATCTGACCGTCCGCGCCATGGACCCGCCCTGCTGCCGCGAACTGGGCGTGGCCCTGCGCCCCGGCGTCAAGGGCGACGCGGTGGTCCGTTCCTTCCTCCGTGCCCTTCGTGCCGCCGCCGACGCGGACCAATAAGCAAAAAAAGAAACGCCCATAGGCGTTTCTTTTTTGCTTATTTGAAGAATTCGAACCGCGGCTGCTCCTTCGTTACGGTGCCGGTCTCGATCTCCAGCCCCTCGCCGAAGTATTTTTTCAGCAGCGCCACCAGCTCGTCCGCCGCGGCCTGCACCTCCGCCGCGTTCACATCGGAGAAACCGTCGATGGGGAACAGGATGGCCTTGGTGTTCTCGGTGATCTTGCCGCGCTCGGACTGCCGCCAGGTCCACCGCCGGGTCCGTATCTCGTGGCCGCAGGCATATACCGCCTCGCCTACGTCCGGAGCCTCCTCCTCGGTGGAGCCGAAGGGAATGAATGTGTCGCCCTCCTCCGCCAGCCGGACGTCCAGCCCGCCTGCGATGGTGTCCAGATCGTGGGCGCCCATGGGCAGCCTATGCTTGATGGACACCGCGTTGCCCAGGTCCACCGCCGCGTTGATGTGGGGGAAGCCCTTGCCCTTGGCGATACGGGTCAGCAGCGCCTCGATGGAGCACATAAACTTATTGGGGTTGATGCCCAGGGCGGTGAACGCCGCCCGATAGGGCAGGATATCCTCCGTCTCCTTGGGCTTTTTGCCGGTGAAATAGGCCTCGCACTCCGCCACATTCCCGGCCAGCATTTTCTCCAGCTCCGGAATGTCATGGGTGTTGTCCAGCCCGCGCGCCGCCACCGCGCCGAAGCAGGCGTTGGGCAGCTTATCGAAGAATTCCTTTGATACCTGGTAATACACAGCGTTTCCTCCTTGTCTGAAGTATGTGTCCGCGGCCTCCCCGGCAGGGAGGCCGCCTGTTTTTGCCGATGGCATATTCTAACGCTTTAAAGGGTAAAAATCAAGCCCTTTTTATAGCTGCTCCCGGCCCAGCTTCAGTCCAAGATCAAAGGCCTGCCGGTTCAGCGGCAGCAGCGCCGGCTTTTTGCTCAGCTTGTGTTCTATGGTGCGCCACACCACGTCCTCCGGCACCACCTGGGTATAGCCCACGTACACGCCCAGCATGATGATGTTCAGCACCTTGGCACTGCCCATCTCCAGCGCCAGCTCCGTCACCGGAGCCTTTACCACCTTGATATCCGTGCGCGTGATCTCGCTCTTGACGATGGAGCTGTTGATGAACAGCGTGCCGCCGGGCACAAGCTTATAGAGGAACTTGCTGAGGCTGGGATCGTTCATGACGATGAGGTCATCCATATGATCGCCCAGGGGCGCGCCGATGTCATCGTCGGAGATCACCACATAGCAGTTGGCGGTGCCGCCCCGCTGCTCCGCGCCGTAGGAGGGGAAGAACGTCACATTTTTGTCGGTGCTCTCGCAGGTGGCCTCCGCCAGGAACTTGCCCAGCGTCATCACGCCCTGTCCGCCGAACCCGGCGACCATCAGATTTCGTTCCATCACGCGCCCTCCTTATCCTTGTCCCGGATGACCCCCAGGGGGAACTCCTTGAACATTTTTTCCTCCAGAAAGCCCAGCGCCTCCAGCGGCTCCAGTCCCCAGTTGGTGGGACAGCTGGTGACGATCTCCACCATAGAGAAGCCCTTGCCCGCCAGCTGGTTCTGGAACGCCTTTCGGATGGCCGCCTTTGTCCTGACCACATTGGCGGGGTTGTTGCAGCTGGTGCGCTCCAGATAATAAGGCGCGGTCAGCTGGTTCAGGATCTCACACATGTGCATGGGGTAGCCGTGCTCCCTGGGATCACGCCCCTTAGGCGCGGTGGTGGCCTTCATGCCCACCAGCGTTGTCGGAGCCATCTGGCCGCCGGTCATGCCGTAGATGCCGTTGTTAACGAAGATTACGGTGAAATTCTCGCCCCGGTTGGCGGCGGACATGGTCTCGGCCAAGCCGATGGAGGCCAGATCGCCGTCGCCCTGATAGGTGAACACCAGCTTATCGGGGTTGGCGCGCTTGACACCGGTGGCTACCGCGCAGGCACGGCCGTGGGGACTGGTGGTGCAGTCATAGGTGACATACTCCATTGCAAGGCCGCAGCAGCCCACACCGTGGACGGTGATGGCCTTTTCCAGCACGCCCAGCTCCTCCAGTACCTCGCCGATCAGCTTAAAGACCGTACCGTGCATGCAGCCGGGGCAGAAGCCCACCACCATATCGTCACGGATGCCCTTTGTTCTCGCGTATACCTTTTCCATCATGCACCCTCCTTGTCCAGAATGGCCTTGGCCGCCGCTACCGCCTGATCGCGGCTCATGATCTCGCCGCCGCTGCGCAGGCAGGTATAGATGGGGCAGCGCTCCTTCACCGCCAGCGTCACATCCAGCACCAGCTGGGCGGGGATGGACATTTCCACATCCAGCACCGCTTTGACGCGGCTGTAATCCAGCTTGTCGAAGCTGGCATAGGGCCACGGGCTGACGGTTTTGGGGCGGATCAGGCCCACCTGATAGCCCTGAGCGCGCAGGATACGGACGGCAGACTTGGCGATACGGCCGCAGACGCCGTAGGCAGTCAGGATCAGCTCCGCGTCCTCGGTCATGAATTCCTCCACCTGCACGTCCTTTTCCCATGTGTCGTACATGGCGGCGTTGGCCTTGCAGCGATCCTCCTGACCGGTCCAGCCGCCGGGCAGGATCAGCGCCTTTTTGTCGGCGGGATGTCCCACCAGCGCCCAGTCGCTCAGTTCGTCCTTCAGGCGCTTGACCTCCTCGTCAGAGCGCATCTCCGGCAGGCTGACCGGCTCCATGATGGTGCCCAGCACGCCGTCCGTCAGAATGAGGACGGGATTGCGGTCACGCTGGGCGTAATCGAAGGCGGCATAGGTCATGTCCACCGCCTCCTGCACCGTGGCGGGGGCGAATACCATCATCCGGAAGCCGCCGTTGCCGCTGGCACGGGTGGCCTGCAAATAATCCTGCTGGGCGGGCTGGATCGCGCCGATTCCGGGGCCGCCCCGCTGTACGTTGACGTATACCATGGGGATGCGGGCGCTGGCGCAGAAGCTGATGCCCTCGCTCTTGAGACTGATGCCGCAGGAGGAGGAGCTGGTCATGGCGCGGGTGCCGCTCTGAGCAGCGCCATAGACCATATTGACGGAGGCTACCTCACTCTCGCCCTGCACGAACACGCCGCCCACCTCCGGCAGCCGCCGTGCCAGATATTCCGGTATCTCGTTTTGCGGCGTGATAGGATAGCCGGCGAAGAACCGGCAGCCGCTGCGCACCGCGGCCTCAGCGATGGCCTCAGTGCCCTTCATAAATACTCTTGCCATGCTCCCGCCTCCTTATTTATACACTTCGATGGCCGCGTCCGGGCACATACGCCCGCAGATGGCACAGCCGATGCAGTTTTCCGGGTGTGCGGCCACCACAAAGGGGTAGCCCTTGGAGTTGACCTCGTGTCCCACGGCCAGCACGCCCTTGGGACAGAACTTCACGCAGTAGCCGCAGCTCTTGCAGCTCTCCGCGCGGATGGTGACTTGCGCCATTTCAATGCCTCCTTATCCTTCATCAAGTCCCGTCTCCGGGACGGTCATTCGCGGTGTGAGGGGCAGCAGCGGCAGCTCCGTCCGGCCCTCGACCTCCGGCAGCAGCGTTTCCGACACCGCCGCCGCCTCCACCTTTACATAGGGCGTCAGCAGCCGGAGCCCCTGCTCCACGCCCACTAAGAATTCCTCCGCCGTGGTGCCGATGCCCAGCGTGGGGTTCAGCAAAAAACGCGGCAGGCCCAGCCGCGCCGCCTTCAGCACGGCGCTCAGGGTCCCGTCGATGTGCTCCACCGTCCCCGACCAGGGCCGGTATGGATTTACCACGAACCATGCGTCCGCACTCTTCAGCAGGTGTGCGTATCCGCCGATGAGCCTTGCCCCCGTGTCGTTGCCGCCCACGTCCAGAATGACGCTTTTGTTCTTGTCCAGCAGCAGCGGCACCAGTCCGCCCACCTGCGTGGGCGCGTCGGCACACTGCTGCTCGAAGTGCACCGTCACCCCCGCGCCCTCCAAAAGGGCCGCCGCGTCCCTTGACCGCAGCAGTGGCTTTGTCTGGTCCAGATCGAAGAAATGCACATCCCGTCCACGCTCCGCCGCCGTCAGCGCCCACTGCACCGCCAGCTCAGATTTGCCGCACCCGGCCTCGCCCAGAAATACCGTCACCCGCTGCGCTGGGTCCGGCGCATACCGTGCCATACCATCCCTCCTTTAGCCCTTCAAAGTGCTGTATATTTACGAATACCATTATACCCGCCCGCTTTGCCCCTGCGAAGCGTAAATGCCCGTTATCCTATAAAGTTTTCTTATATCTAACGGCGTAAAAAAAGACCGGCACCCGCCGGTCTTTTTTCATATGCTTATCCGCCCAGATACGCCTTCTTGATGGCGTCGCTCTCCAGAAGCGCCGCGCCGGTGCCCTCCGTGACGATGCGCCCCGTTTCCAGCACATAGCCCCGGTCGGCCACCGCCAGCGCCGCCTGTGCGTTCTGCTCCACCAGAAGAATAGTGGTGCCGTCGGCGTGGAGCTGACGGATGATGTCGAATATCTGCTCCACCAGCAGCGGCGCCAGACCCATGGACGGCTCGTCCAGCATCAGCAGCTTGGGATGGCTCATCAACGCCCGGCCCATGGCCAGCATCTGCTGCTCGCCGCCGGACAGCGTCCCGGCCACCTGCTTCCGCCGTTCCTTCAGCCGCGGGAAGCGCTCGTACACGCTCTCGATGTCTGCGTTCAGGTCACCGCTCCGGCAATAGCCGCCCATGTCCAGGTTTTCCTGCACCGTCATGTGCTGGAAAATGCGCCGTCCCTCCGGCACAAGAGCCATGCCGCGCCCCACCAGCTTGTGGTTGGGCACGTGCCGCAGCTCCTCGTCCATGAAGCGCACGCTGCCCATGCGGCTGCGGAGCAGCCCTGCCACGGTGTTCAGCGTGGTGGATTTTCCCGCGCCGTTGGCGCCGATCAGCGTCACCACCTCGCCCTGCTCCACGTGGAAGGACACGTCCTTCACCGCGTGGATGCTGCCGTAGTACACATTGATGTTCTCCACCTGCAGCACGCTGCTCATGCGCTCGCCTCCTTCTTCCGTCCCAGATACGCCTCAATGACCGCCGGGTCCGCCTGGATGTCCGCCGGCGTGCCCTTGGCGATGATGTGCCCGAAGTTCAGCACGCAGATACCCTCGCAGATGTTCATCACCAGGTTCATGTCGTGCTCGATCAGCAGCACCGCGATCTGGAACGTATCCCGTATCTTCCGGATGTTCTCCATCAGCTCCGCCGTCTCCGACGGGTTCATGCCCGCCGCCGGCTCGTCCAGCAGCAGCAGACACGGGTTCGATGCCAGCGCCCGCAGGATCTCCAGCCGCCGCTGCGCGCCGTAGGGCAGCGAGCCCGCCCGTTCATCGGCATGACTCTCCATGTGGAAGATGCTCAGCAGCTCCTCCGTCCGTTCCCGGGCGATGTGCTCCTCCCTCGCATACCTGGGGAAATGCAGGATACTGCCCGCCAGCCCGTAGCGCACCGAGTCGTTCATGGCCACCATCAGGTTCTCCGCCACCGTCAGATCATTGAACAGCCGGATGTTCTGGAACGTCCGGGCGATACCGGCCTTGTTTACCTGTGCGGTGGTCATGCTGTGGGTGTCCTTGCCATCCAGCAGGATAGCGCCCGCTGTGGGCTGATACACCTTCGTCAGCAGGTTGAACACCGTGGTCTTGCCCGCGCCGTTGGGGCCGATCAGCCCCGCGATCTCCGTCCGGCCGATGGTCAGATCGAAGTCCTCCACCGCCTTCAGCCCGCCGAAGGTCACGCCCAGCCCCACGCACTCCAGCACCGGGGACTTGTCGATGTCCCGTTCCGGCAGCAGCACGGAGGACTGGCGCTTCACCAATTTCGTTTTCGTCGTCACAGCGCCGCACGCTCCTTTCGCCCGGGGGTCAGTTTTTCCTTAGCAGAGGCAAAAAACCGCTTCATCGTGGGGTTGTTCGTGGCCTGCATCACCAGGATCAGCACGATGGCATACACCAGCATGCGGTAGTCCGCCACCTCGCGCAGCGCCTCCGGCAGCACCGTCAGCACGATGGCCGAGATCACGGAGCCCGGCACGCTGCCCATGCCGCCCAGCACCACGATGACCAGGATCTCGATGGACATATTGTAATCAAAGGCAGCTGCCTTGATGTTGGCCAGTGAGTGGCCGTACAGCACGCCGGCACAGCCTGCGAAGAAGGCTGCGATGACGAACACCGCCAGCTTGTACCATGTGACGTTCAATCCCACGGACTCCGCCGCGATGCGGTTGTCCCGGATGGCCATGATGGCCCGGCCGTACTTGGACCGCTTCAGGTTCAGCATCACCGCCACCGTCAGCAGCACCAGCACCGCGCCGTAGGGGAGAAGGTCCTTCGCCCCGGCGTAGATGGAGGAGGTGTCCAGACCCAGCGCGCCGCCGGTGATGTTCAGGTTTGTGATGATGTTCTTGATGATCTCGCCGCAGGCCAGCGTCACGATAGCCAGATAGTCGCCCCGCAGCCGCAGGGCCGGCAGTCCCACCAGCAGCCCGAAGACCGCCGCCATCAGGCCGCCCGCCAGCATACTCACCGGCAGGCGCACGCCCAGCGGCAGGGCGGTGGTGTGCAGCGCGATCGCCACCAGACACCCGGAGAACAGTCCCACGGACATGAAGCCCGCGTGGCCCAGGCTCAGCTCGCCCAGCAGGCCCACCACCAGGTTCAGCGACACCGCCATCACGATGTACACCGCAACGGGCACCAGCATATTCGTTACCTGCCGGGTCAGATGCCCGGTATACAGCAGCGTCGCCATTACCACAAACAGTGCGGCCACCACCGCCACGGTCAGCAGGTCCGTGCGCTGTCTTTTTTTCTGTGTCAGCTGCATTTCCTTCACCTCACACCTTCTCCTGCATGGGCTTGCCCAGCAGGCCCGTGGGCTTGACCACCAGCACGACCACCAGCACGGCGAACACGATGGCGTCCGCCCACAGGGTGGAGATATACGTCTTGGACAGCTGCTCGATCAATCCCAGCAGGATACCGCCCAGCATGGCGCCGGGGATGGAGCCGATACCGCCGAATACCGCCGCCGTAAAGGCCTTGATGCCGGGCATGGCGCCGGTGGTGGGCTTGATGTACACATAGGTCATGCCGTAGAACATACTGGCGAAGGCCGCCAGCGCCGAGCCGATGGCAAACGTCAGCGTGATGGTCCTGTCCACGCTGATGCCCATCAGCGTGGCGGCGTCCTTGTCCTCGGACACGGCCCGCATGGCTTTGCCCAGCTTCGTTTTGTCGATGAACAGCGTCAGCGCTGCCATCAGCACCGCTGTCACCGCCAGCGTCAGCACGGTGATGCCGTCCACCTGCACGCCGCCCACGGAGAAGCTGCCCAGCTTTACCAATGTGGGGTAGGCCATCTGCTGCGAGCCGAAGAGCAGCAGCGCCGCGTTCTGCAAAAGATAGCTGACGCCGATGGCCGTGATGAGCACACTCAGCGGTGCCGCCTGCCGCAGGGGCTTATAGGCGCAGAACTCAATGACCACGCCCAACACCGCGCATACCACGATGCTGACGATCACCGTCACCCACGGAGACAGTCCCAGCTGCGCCACCGCCACAATGCCGCTGTATGCGCCCACCATGATCACGTCGCCGTGGGCGAAGTTCAGCATTTTGGCGATACCGTAGACCATGGTGTAGCCCAGTGCGATCAGCGCGTAGATGCTCCCCAGGCTCAGCCCGCTTATCAAGGTTTGTATCAAATTCGTCATAGTCGTCATTCCTTTGCATGGCGCCCGTTCCGCCCTCCCGGCACAGCGCCGGGAGGGCGTATGGGCTTATTGTGAGGAAGATAGGTAGCTTACTTGCTTACGCCTCCGCGTCGGCTGCAGTATCCGCAGCGTCCCCGCTCTCCGCGCCGGCGGCGTCATTGGCGTTGCCTTGACCGAACAGGGTGCCCACGCCGTTCTTGTAGAGGATGGCGCTGGCGGCCTTGTTGGTGTTGCCGTCGGCACTCCAGGTCATAGTGCCGGTCACGCCCTCCACGGTGATGGTGGGCATCACAGCGGCCAGGTCAGCGCCGGAGGTGCTGCCGTTGGCGGCCTCCACAGCGGCCTTGACGGCGTACACCGCGTCATAGGCATCCGCGGCGAACTGGTCGGGGGTGGCGTTGTAGGCGTCCTGGTATGCCTTCACAAAGGCCTGGACCTTGGGGTCAGCGGAATCCGCGGCGAAGGGGGTCATCATCAGCACGTTATCCGCGATGGTCACATCCTGGCTCACCTTGCCCAGGATGCCGTCCAGACCGTCAGCGCCGAAGAAGTACACATCATCGGCAAACTTACCCTTGGCCTGGGTCAGGAAGGTGGAGGCCCCCTCCGCGTAGATGGGGATGAACACGACCTTCACGCCGGAGGAAGCAAGGGCGTTCACCTGGGTGGAGAAGTCGGTGCTGGTGGCGGTGGTGAAGGTCTGCGTCTCCTTGATGGTCACGCCGTTGTTCTGGCACTCGGCCACGAAGGCATTGTACAGACCCACAGAGTAGTCGTTGTCGCTCTGATAGAACACGCCTACCTCGGTGGCCAGGGCGTTGTCGGTGAGGTAGTCTGCTGCCGCGGTGCCCTGATAGGAATCGTAGAAGCAGATACGGAAGGCCTTGTCGTTGCCGTCGATGCACTTGTCGGCGGAGCCGGTGGTCTCCATCACCAGCACGTCGTCGGCTTTGGCCGCCGCCACCACGGAGGCCGTCTCACCGGACAGCACCGCGCCCAGACTGACGTTCATGCCCCAGTCCATCAGCTTGCCGTAGGCCGCCACGGCGCTCTCCGGGTCGCCCTGAGAGTCCTGGAAGCTCAGCTCCAGCTGCTTGCCGTTCACGCCGCCGGCGGCGTTGATCTCCTTGACGGCCAGCTCCGCGCCGTGCTGTACGGACAGACCATAGTTGGCATAGCCGCCGGTCAGGGGGCCGACGCCGCCCAGCTTAATGGTCTCGGCGCCGCTGGCGTCGCCGCTGCCGCCGTTATCGCTCTTGCTGCCGCAGGCCACCAGGCTCAACGCCATCACAGCGGCTAAAAACATTGCAACTACTTTCTTTTTCATGGTTTTGTTCTCCTTTACGTTGGTTTTCTTAGGAACTATGCACCGGCGGCGTCTGCCGCAGGTATACAAAAAAGCGGCTCCGCCAATGGCGGAGCCGCTTCGCTGTATCAGGTGTCAGCGCGTCATGCGGTTATCCGTGCCAATGGCGTATGTGCAGAGGCGGCCAGTACCAGCAGTACCAGCACCAGAGCGCAAATAATAATGGACGCCATAATAATGGCGCCCAGCACGGACAGGATGACAGTATGAGAAGCGGCGCAGGCGCAGCAGAAAGCAGCACCGGCGCAGGCGGCGGTCATCATGGTATTCATGGCTTTCTTCGTGGTCCTGGTCATCACGGCCGCCTCCTTTCGCTTCGGAAATGTTGGGCCTATTGTAGCAAAGCAAAATTCCAAAGTCAACGGTGTTTTCACAAAAAATGCCATCATATCGCACAATCAGCCACAATATGCATTATGCAATATGCATAAAAACGAACCACTTTCTCCCAGAAACTGGAAATTCCACGGCCGCAGCCGGTCTGCCGCTCCGAACACAAAAAACGATATAGACGGACAAACATACGACAATACCGAACAACACCCCTTGCATTTTCTGCGTTATCCTGTAAAATAGACAGCGACCCTTCGCGCGGTACGCGCGGAAGCGGAACAGACTGAAAAGGGAGGCCCGTCCATGCATACGCCCCGGCACCCCACACGCAGCATAACGATCATGGCGTCAGCGCTGCTGGCGCTGTTTCTGCTGTCCTTCGTGCTGGGCCGCTACGGCGTCCCTCTGGGCGAGGTGGTAAAGATACTCCTCTCCCGCGTATTTCCCATTGGACAGACCTGGACGGACAACATGGCCATCGCCGTGTGGAACGTCCGCCTGCCCCGCATCCTGCTGGCCTGTCTGGTGGGCTGCGGCCTCTCCGCCGCCGGCACCGCCTACCAGACCGTGTTCCAGAACCCCATGGCCGCACCGGATATCCTGGGCGCGTCCTCCGGTGCCTGCTTCGGTGCGGCGCTGGCGATCCTGACGGGCCAGAGCACCGTGATGGTCACCGTTTTCGCCTTCCTAGCCAGCCTGCTGTCCGTGGCCCTGGTCTATCTGGTGGGCCGCCGATCCCGGGGCAGCCGTGTGGTGAGCCTCCTGCTGGCCGGTATCATGGTAGGCTCGCTGTTCTCGGCCTGTACCTCCTATATCAAGCTGGTGGCCGATCCCTCCAACCAGCTGCCCCAGATCACCTACTGGCTCATGGGCAGCCTCTCCGGCACCCGTATGCACACCGTCGCCTTTGCCGCCGTCTGTATGGCGGCAGGGCTGACGCCCCTGCTGCTGCTCCGCTGGCGCATGAACCTGCTGACCCTCTCGCCGGATGAAGCCCGCGCCATGGGCGTCCACACGGACCGCCTGCGTCTGGCGGTGATCCTCTGCGCCACGGTGCTGACGGCCTCCGCCGTCTCCGTCTCCGGCATGATCGGCTGGGTGGGTCTGGTGATCCCCCATCTCAGCCGCCGCCTCGTGGGTAACGACTGCCGCAGGCTCCTGCCCATGGCCTGCCTGTTCGGCGCGGCCTTTCTGCTGCTGGTGGACGACCTGGCCCGCACCCTTGCGGCGACGGAGATCCCCATCGGTATCCTGACGGCCTTCGTGGGCGCGCCGTTCTTTATCTACCTCATGGTGAAGGGAGGCGACCGCCTGTGACCCTCACGGTATCGCACCTGACCTTCGCTTATCCCAAGGCCCCGCCGGTGCTGGAGGATGTCTCCTTCACCGTGCCCGCCGGTGATTTCCTCTCCGTGCTGGGTGCCAACGGTGCCGGCAAGAGCACCCTCTTCCGCTGCCTGCTGGGCGGCCTGGAGGGCTACACCGGCGCCATCTCGCTGGACGGCCGCGACGTGCGGACCTTCTCCCGCCGGGAGCTGGCGGCCCGCATCGCCTACATCCCGCAGATACACCGTCCCACCTTCGGCTATTCCGTGCTGGACACTGCCCTCATGGGCCTGACCCGGCACTTGTCCCCGTTCCAGAGCCCCTCCAAGGCCCTGGAGCAGCAGGCTCTGACCGCCCTGGAGCAGCTGGGTGTGGCCCACCTGGCGCAGCGGAACTTCGCCGCCCTCTCCGGCGGCGAGCAGCAGCTGGTGCTCATTGCCCGCGCCCTGTGCCAGCAGTCGGATCTCCTCATCATGGACGAGCCCACCGCCTCTCTGGATTACGGCAACCAGCTCCGTGTGCTGGAGCAGGTGCGTTCCCTGTCGGAGCAGGGCTACACCGTCCTGCTCTCCACCCACGATCCCCAGCACGCCCTGCGTTTTTCCCGCCGCGTCCTGGCCCTGCAAGGGGGCCGCGTGGCGGCGGAGGGCGATACCCGGGACGTGCTGACGCCGGACCTGATCCGACAGCTCTACGGTGTGGAGTCCGTGCTGCTGGATACGCCCGACGGCGCGGCCCTGCTGCCGGTGCGGGGAGGTGACCGCCATGTTTAGCTGGTCGGCGGACACTGTCCGCTTCATGGCCGATGCCTGCCGCCGCACCGACTTCCACGAAAAGCTGACGGCGCTGCTGCTGCCGTACCTGAAGCCCACGGATCATATCTGCGACGCCGGCTGCGGCCTGGGATACCTGTCCCTGGCCCTGTCGCCCTATGCGGCCCGTGTCACGGCGGCGGAGCGCGACGCCGCGGCCCTGTCCGTCCTGCGGCAGGAGCTGGACGCCCGGGGCGTTGCCAATGTGACGCCCCTGTGCGCCGATGTGCTGGCCTATACGCCGCCGGTGCCCTTCGACGCCATGGTGTTCTGCTTTTTCGGCAGCATGGAGGAGATACTGGCCGCCGCCCTCCGCCAATGCCGTGGCACGGTGCTGGCCGTGGTGCGTGACGACGTGTGCCACCGCTTTTCCGGGGCACCCCGTGCGCCGGGCTGTCATAGCTTCGATGCCGCCTGCGGTGTGCTGGACGCCCACGGTATCCCCTATACGGCGCAGCGTGCAGCGCTGGACTTTCCCCAGCCCTTCCGTACTCTGGAGGATGCCCGGACATTTCTGACCCTCTACGGCGGGGGAGCGCCTGCGGAGGACGATCTCCGCGCCAAACTTATTTCCACCGGCGATCCGAACTTCCCGTGGCAGCTGCCCGGCGTCCGCCGCTTTGGAATGATTGCATTTTCAACAGAAGAAGGAGAACACATATGAACAAGACAAAACGATTGCTGGCGCTGGTCCTGGCGCTGGTGATGAGCCTGACCCTGTTTGCCTGCGGCCGGAAGGCCCAGGACGACAAGACCGACGACAGCACCCGGACGGAGGACACCACCCGCGTGTTCACCGACTCCTGCGGCCGCGAGGTCAAGGTGCCCGCCGATATCCAGAAGGTCGCCGTCTCCGGCCCTCTGGCCCAGATGGTGGTCTTTGCCATCGCCCCGGACAAGATGGTGGGTGTGGCCAATGCCTGGGACGAGACCGCTGAGAATTACTTTGACCAGAAGTATCTGGACCTGCCCCTGCTGGGCCAGCTGTACGGCGGCAAGGGCGAGCTGAACCTGGAGACGCTGCTGGCGGCCGAGCCCGACGTGGTCATCGATGTGGGCGAGCCCAAGAGCACCATGGCGGAGGACCTGGACGGCCTGCAGGAACAGACCGGAATCCCCTTTGTCCACATTGACGCCTACCTGGCCTCCATGGACGATACCTATGCCATGCTCAGCGACCTGCTGGCTATGCCCAACGAGGGTCAGGCCCTGGCCGACTACTGCCGCAATGCCTATGACACCGTCAAGGCCATCGTGGACGGCGTGGAGAAGGCCGATGTCCTGTATATCACCGGTGAAGAGGGCCTGAACGTCATCGCCAGGGACTCCTATCACGCCGAGGTCGTCGATATGCTGTGCAATAATCTGGCTGTGGTGGACGAGCCCTCCTCCAAGGGTACCGGCAACGAGGTGGACATGGAGCAGATCCTGAACTGGGACCCCTCTATCGTGTTCTTCGCCCCCGGCAGCATTTACAGCACCGTGGCCGATAACGAGAACTGGCAGACCATACCTGCCATCAAGGACGGCAAGTATTACGAGGTGCCCTTCGGCCCCTACAACTGGATGGGCTTCCCACCAAGCGTCCAGCGCATCCTGGGTATGCAGTGGATGGCCAAGGTCCTGTACCCCGAGGCTGCCGATTACGATATGTACGAGGTCACCCAGACCTATTTCCAACTGTTCTACCACTGCGACCTGACCATCGACCAGTACAACGCGCTGGTGGCCAATTCTCTCCCCGCTGTGAAGGCCGCCGGCTGAATAAACGAACAGGGAGCGGCACCGCCGCTCCCTATGGCCCTTGAAAGGAGACGCATATGAACAACATCTTCCAGACCCTGCTCTACCAGCGGGAAAAGCAGAAGGACACCGTGCTGGCCACCATCGTGTGGGATGACGGCTCTGCCCCCCGCGGCGCGGGCAGCCAGATGCTGGTGGGGGCGGAGGGTCTGCTCTCCGGCACCATCGGCGGCGGCGCGGTGGAGCTGCGGTCCATTCAGCTGGCCCGGGCGCTGCTGGCCGGTCAGCACGTGGACGCCCTGTATGACTTCAAGCTCTCCCGTGACGGTGAGCTGGGCATGGCCTGCGGCGGCGATGTGACGGTGCTGTTCACTCCCGCCCGGTTGTCGGATCGCGTCTGGGACGCGTTGGCGGCGGAGGTGCTGCGCCGCGTGCGTGACCGTGTGCCCGGTTGGCTGGTGCTGCCGCTGGACGGCGCCGCACCCCATATCGCCGAGACGGCGGAGACAGGCGAGGGCGTGTTCTCCCTGCCGCTGCCGGTGGGGGAGCGCGCGGTCATTTTCGGCGCGGGACATATCGCTCGTGCGCTGACGCCTCTGCTGCGGACGGTTGGCTTCCGTCCCGTGGTGGTGGATGATCGGCCGGGCTTTGCCACGGCGGAGCATTTTCCCCAGGCGGACCGGACCATCTGCGGCGACTTTGACCGCATCAGCGACTATCTGACGCTGACGCCGGAGGACTATGTGGTCATCATGACCAACGGCCATGAGCACGACTTTCAGGCGGAGGTGCAGGTGCTGCGGGGCGAGACGGCCTATGTGGGCGTCATCGGCTCCCGGAAGAAAACGGCCTTCGTGAACCAGCGCCTGCGGGAGGCGGGCATTCCCGAGGAGAAGATCGCCTTTGTCCACACGCCGGTGGGCACACCCATCAAGGCCGTGACGCCGGAGGAGATCGCCGTGTCCATCGCCGGTGAGATGATCTGTGTCCGTGCCGCGCGGCGCGAAGCGGCAGGGGAGGTACACCATGGCTGCCCCATGCACTGACCATCTGTTCCTCACCGGAGAGAAAGGCGTGGGCAAGTCCACGCTGGCGCACTGCCTGCTGGCCGGGCATACACCCTGCGGCTTCCGCACGGTGCGGGTAACAGGCGTGCTGGACCGGCCCTCTGTGCATCTGCTGCCCGCGGCAGGCGGAACGCCCTCGGCGGAGAATTTGCTGTTCTACTGCGGCGCTTATTCCTGCGATAGGTTCGACACGCTGGGCACGGCGGCCCTGCGTGACCGTGACGGGGACGTCCTGCTGATGGACGAGCTGGGCCCGGCGGAGTCCGGTGCCAAAAAATTCTGCGAAGCGGTGCTCGCGGCTCTGGACGGTGACCTTCCCGTTCTGGGCGTCCTGCAAAAGGCGGACACGGAATTTCTCCGGGCGGTGGCGGGTCATCCCCGGGTGCGTCTGGTGACCGTCACCGTGGAAAACCGGGACGAGCTGCGCCGTACCATGACCCTTTAACAAACGCTGCGCTATGGTGTACCACAGGTGACAAAAAGGTATAAATAAGAGCGCAGGAGAGCGCCAACAAAAGCAGCCTAAAGTAAACAAAAGTATCATACACCGTCAAAGGACGCGGGAAGATCCCGCGTCTTTTTTCGACTTTTACTTCCCATAAGGGACGGTTTGCGGTATACTATGGGGGAGAAAACAGGGGAGGTGACGCGGTGAAGCTGCGTATCATCACCGGCCGCGCCGGTGCGGGAAAAAGTAAGCTGGTGCTCGAAACCATTGCGGCACAACGGTTTGAGCGCCCGCAGATTTTGCTGGTACCGGAGCACGCCACCCACGAGGCGGAGCTGGATCTCTGCCGCGCGCTGGGGGATACCGCCAGCCGTGACGGGGAGGTGCTGAGCTTCCAGAGCCTTGCCACCCGTGTACTGTCACAAACCGGAGGTATATCCGATATAACGTTAGATAATGGTGGTAAAATACTGATAATGCGCCGCGCCTTGCAGGAAGTTTCATCATATTTGACGGTGTTTTCCAAGCCATCACAGCGCCCGGCCTTTCTGCGGGAGCTGGTGGCCCTGGCCGATGAGTTGTACGCCTATAAAATCGCGCCGTCCCTTCTGCTGCAACAGGTTCAGGACATTCCGGGCGCCGCCGGAGATAAGCTGCGCTCTACGGCGCTGCTGTTCGGCGCTTATGACGCGCGACTCCACGGCGGCGACTTTGATGCCCGGTCAAAAGTGCAGAAACTCTGCGATAAACTTCCGAATTCGGACTATTTGTGCGGAAAAGATATCTATATTGATGGGTTTTCCTATTTCAACCGAACGGAGGAGGATATCATTGCCGCCGCGCTGAAACAGGCCAACTCTGTTACAGTGACTCTGCTGGGCGATGACAGTGACCCGCAGCTCTTCCGCAACGGCATACAGCAGCGGGAACGCCTGCGCAGACTGGCAAAGGACGCCGGTTGTAGTTGTGAAGTAGAAAACCTTGTCAGGAACAGCGACACAGCGTTTTCGCACCTGGAGCGATACTTTCTCGGCGCGGAAAAAGCGTGGACGGGCAGCACGCCGTCCATCACCTTGTACCAGGCCAATACCGCCTATTCTGAGGTGGAATATGTGTCCGCGCAGCTGCGGGCGCTGGCACAAAAGGGCGTTCGCTGGCGTGAGATGGCCGTGGCGGCGCGGAACATGGAGGTATATGGCCCGTTGCTGGAGGCCGTGTTCCGCCGGGACGATGTTCCCGCCTATATCAGCCGCCGGAGCGACATTTTGCAGCAGCCGGTCCTGACGCTGCTGCTGTCCGCCGTCGACGCAGTGACAGGCGGCTTCGAGTATGAGGACGTGTTCCGGTGCCTGAAGACCGGCATGACGGCACTGACGGCGGCGGAATGCGATCTTCTGGAAAACTATGTGATCCGTTGGGAAATTCGGGGCAATATGTGGCTGCGGGACGCCGACTGGACGGCGGATCCGGATGGATACAGCGGAGAGATAACTGATTATCGCCGGGAACAGCTGGCCGAGATAAACGCGGTCAGAAGAAAAGTCAGAAAACTGTTTCTTACCCTGAGTGATGGGATAAAATCCAATAAAACGGTAAGAGGTAAAGCTGAAGCACTTTACAGATTTGCGGAGGACGCCGGTACACCGGCCGTGTTGGAACAGCGGGAGAAAGAATTGCTGGAGCAGGGGCAGATGCAGGCGGCAGAGGAGTATGCCCAGCTGTGGCGGATATTCTGTGATGTGCTGGATCAGTTCGTGGCGCTTTTGGGTGACACGGAGGTGGACGGCGATGAGTTTGCGCGGCTGCTGCGGCTGACGCTGAGCCAGTATGCCGTGGCCACCATACCCGCTGCACTGGACCAGGTAAAGGTAAGCCCCTTGACGCGCAATGACCGCCATACAGTGCGGCATCTTTTCCTGCTGGGCGCCAATGACCATGTGCTGCCCACGGTGGAGAAGGGCGGCGGTATATTGGACGAACAGGAGCGTGAGCTTTTGCAGCAGCAGGGAATCTTGCTGTCCGACGCCACGTTCGACCCGCTGAGCAATGAGCTGCAGAATATCTATGCCGCCCTGGCCCAGCCAACGGAGACACTGACCGTGTCCTGGTGCGCCGGCGATGAGTCGGGGGCGAAGCTGCTGCCGTCCTTTGTGGTAGAGCGTATCCGCAAGCTGTTTCCGCAAGTGGAAATACAACGGGAAGACGGCGCGTACCGCTGCGGACTGCCTGCGGCAGCGCTGGCACTGGCGGGACAGCGGCCCGGCGGTGCGCTGTGGCGTTATTTTGAGATGCATGGACAGGGCGGTACGCTGGAGAAGATGGCAGCGGCCCGGGCTATGGGCCGGGGAAGGCTGTCACCCGGGGCGGTACGCAGCCTGTACGGCAGTACGCTGGCCATGTCCGCCTCGCGGCTGGACCAGGTGAAGAGCTGTCACTTTGGCTATTTCATGGAGTACGGCCTGCGGGCCAGGCAACGGACAAAGGCGGATTTCCAGGCGCCGGAGGTGGGGACGTTTATCCACTATCTGCTGGAGAATGTCCTGCGGGAGGTGGAGCAGCAGGGGAAGCGGCCGGAAAGACCGGCGCTGGCGGCGTTGGTGCGGCGGTATACGGATGAGTATGTCCGGACGGTCATCGACGGTTACGGTGAGAAGAGCGCACGGTTCCGGTATCTGTTTTCCCGGCTGCGGGAGACGGCGTTGGTCATTGTTGAGAACGTGCTGGATGAGCTGGAGCATTCGGATTTCCGGCCTGTGGCCTTTGAATTGGGCTTTGGCGGCAAAAACGGACAGCTGCCTGCCGTCACGGTGACGGCGGGAGATACCACGCTGTCCGTCACCGGTAAGGTGGATCGGGTGGACGGCTGGCTGAAGAACGGGAAGCTATATCTGCGAGTAGTGGACTACAAAACCGGGAAAAAGGCTTTTGATCTGGCGGATGTGCGCTACGGCCTGGGTATTCAGATGCTGCTGTATCTTTTCGCACTGCAGCGGTACGGCGGGGACTATTTTGGGGCGGCGGTGGAGCCGGCGGGAGTGCTGTACCTGCCGGCGAGGGACGTCGTTAAAAAGGCGGATCGGGCCATCGCGCCGGACAAGCTGGCCGCGCTGCTGCGGGGCGAGCTGCGTCGGACGGGCATGGTGCTGTCCGACCCAGAGGTGCTGACAGCCATGGAGCACAGTGCGCTGGAGTCACCCTGCTATTTGCCTATTGCAGTGAAAAAGGACGGTTCGGTCAGCGGTCTGGCGGCCAGTGTGTTGGCGGATGCAGCTCAGATGGGCAAAATGGGTCGGTATGTGGACGAGCTGCTGCGGAAGGTAGCCCGGGAGCTGGGCGATGGCAATATTGACGCAGATCCATGCCGCAGGGGGCCTCAGGAAAGTGCCTGCGACTGGTGTCCCTTCGCGTCGGCCTGCTGGTTTGACGAGAAGCGGGACAAGCCCCATTATCTGCAAAAGACCACGCCGGAAGAATTCTGGCAGCTGGTGGACGAGGAGGTGACGCGCCGTGGCTGACATCCAACTGACGGCACAGCAGCGTGGGGCAGTGGAGGACCGGGGCGGCAGCCTGCTGGTGTCCGCCGCCGCCGGATCCGGCAAGACGAAGGTGCTGGTAGAGCGTGTGTTCGCCTATCTAACGGAGGAACACTGCCACATAGACGATTTCCTTATTATCACATTTACCCGCGCCGCTGCCGCCGAACTGCGGACAAAGCTGGCCGCAGAGCTGGCGAAGCGGGTGGCACAGGACCCGGAGAACAGTCACCTGCGGCAGCAGATGTTCCGGGTGTATCAGGCGGACATCAAGACGGTGGACGGCTTCTGTGCAGGGCTGCTGCGGGAGCATATCCATCTGCTGGAGCCGGTGGATGGGCGGAGTCTGACGCCGGACTTCCGTATCCTGGATGAGACGGAGGCCGGCGTGCTGAAGCAGCGGGCACTGGAGGATGCACTGGAGGCGTTCTATCAGCGGATCGAGCAGGGGGACGAAGGCTGCCGGGCTTTGGCGGAGACGCTGGGCTTCGGCCGGGATGACCGGGCGTTGGCGGCGCTGGTGCCGGAGCTGCACGGAAAATTGCAGAGCCATCCCTACCCGGACAAGTGGTTGGAGAAGGCTGCGGAGAGCTGGGCGAACCTGCCGGAACGGCTGGGCGACAGCGTGTACGGCCGGACGATCATGGAGGACACGGTGCGCCGCGCCAGTTACTGGGCGGGGCGGCTGGAACGCGCCGTGAAGGATATGGAAGACTGCGAGAGCGTGTATAACGCCTATGGAGATCGGTTTTTGGAAACGGCGGCGCAGCTGCGGGAATACGCGGCCGCGGCCCGGGAAGGCTGGGATGCCATGGGCCGTGTGCAGCCGGCCTTCCGGCGGATGGGCGTGGTGAAGGGGGACGAATGCGCCGGGGCGAAGGACGCGGCGCGGGCGGTGCTGGAAAAGTGCCGTGACGCATTGAAGAAGCTGTCCGCGCCGTATCAGACGGCGGAGACGGAGTTGCTGGGCGATCTGCAGGTCATCGCGCCCGCTATGCGGGCGCTGCTGGCACTGACAGGGGACTTCGACAAGCGGTTCCGGGCAGAGAAAGTGCGGCGGAACGCTATGGATTTCTCTGACCAGGAACACTACGCCGTGCAGATGCTGTGCCGCCAGGACGGAACGCCCACGGAGCTTGGCGAGCAGGTGTCCCGGCGGTACCGGGAGATCATGGTGGACGAGTATCAGGACACTAATGAAGTGCAGAACTGTATCTTCCGGGCGGTATCGCGGCAGGGAGAGAATATCTTTGCCGTGGGCGATGTGAAGCAGAGCATCTACCGGTTCCGGCTGGCGGAACCGGGGATATTCCTGGAAAAATACAGGACCTATGCCGATGCGGACCACGCTGCGCCAGGTGCGCCGCGGCGGCGGGTACTGAGCCGGAACTTCCGGTCACGCCGGGAGGTGCTGGCGGCTGCGAACTTTGTGTTTGCGGCGCTGATGTCCCGGGAAATGGGCGAGCTTGATTATACAGAGGAGCAGTATCTTCACTTTGGGGCGGAATACTATCCGGAGGTGCCGCGGGAGACGGAGTTCCACTATCTGGCTGTGGAGGACACACCGGAGCAGCGGTTCGACCGGGCGGAGGCCGAGGCGCGGTTTGTGGCAAAGCGTATTCGCTGTATGCTGGACGAAGGGTTCACTGTCCGGGGTGAGGACGGCACCATGCGTCCGGCAGCACCGGAGGATATCGTGATACTGATGCGCTCACCCAGCGCCCGGCAGACGGTATTCGCCGCCGCCTTGGCACGGGAGGGGATCCCCTGCGACGGCGGGGAAAGTGAGGATTTCTTCTCGGCGATGGAGGTCGCAGTGGTATTGTCACTGCTGGAGGTGGTGGATAACCCACGGCAGGATGTGCCGCTGATCGCGGTGCTGCGTTCGCCACTGGTAGGCATGAGCGCCGACCGGCTGGCGGAGATACGGGCCGTACAGCGTGAGGGGGATTATTACGAGGCGCTGCGGCAGGATGAGGGTGAGGACGCGCAGGCGTTCCTGTCGCTGCTGCATGAGCTGCGGCAGGTGGCGCGGGAACTGTCCGCCGATAAGCTGCTGTGGTATATCTATGACCGCTGCCGGGTGCAGGCGATCTTCGGTGCCATGGAGGACGGTACAGCCCGCCAGGCGCGTCTGAGGGCACTGTATGACTATATACGGCGGCTTGTGCAGGGCGGCAGAACGAGCCTGTTTGACTGTGTGCGGCAGGTACGGCAGCTGCTGGAAAGCGGCGATGCGCCGGCCATTACCGCTTCAGGTGCAGCGGGCGGTGTGCGCTTGATGAGCGTGCATAAGTCCAAAGGCCTGGAGTTTCCGGTGGTGTTTCTGGCTGACTTGAACAGGAGCTTCAACCGACAGGACCTGGATCGACCGGTGCTGGTCCATCCCCAGCTGGGCGTTGGTGCGGAGCGCGTGGAGGTGGAACGCCGGCTGCGGTACGACACCGTCTCCAAAACGGCGCTGGCGCTGACGCTGGAACGGGAAGCCAAGGCGGAGGAGCTGCGGATACTGTATGTAGCCATGACCCGTGCACAGGAGAAGCTCATTATGGTATGTTCGCGGAAAAACCCGGAGAAGCACCTGAAGGAGCTGTGTGCATTGGCGGAGCTGCCGGCGCCGCCGGAGGCGGTGGCCGCGGTAAACTGCCCGGGCGATTGGCTGCTGCTGGCGCTGCTGAGCACATATCAGGCAGGGGTGTTCCACGATTACACCGGGGTACGTCCCGCGGTACTGTACGACGGGCCGGAGGGCTTGGCGCTGCGGCTGCACCGCATCGGCGGTGAGGAGGACGGCGGTGCGGCGATGCCGGCGGAGGAGCCGGAAGCGCAGGCACCGGATCCGCAGCCGGACGAGGCGGCGCTGGCGTTCCGGTACAGTCACAGAGCGGCGACAGTGACGCCCTCCAAGGTGACGGCTACCCAGCTGAAGGGGCGGGCCATCGATCAGGAGATCGCCGAGGGGACACTGCCGGCGCGGCGGACCGCCGCACCGGAGAAGCCGCGGTTTTTGCAGGAAAAGCGCGGACTGACCGGGGCAGAGCGCGGCACAGCCATGCACCTGGCGATGCAGTTTCTGCCGCTGGATACTCCTGCGGCACCAAAGGCAGTGACGGCTTTTGCGGAAAGACTGACGGCCCGACGGCTGCTGACGCCGGAGCAGGCGGCGGCGCTGGACATCCCGGCGCTGGCGCGGTTTTTGGCGTCGCCGCTGGCAGAGAGGATACGGACTGCACCGCAGGTGTGGCGGGAGTACCGCTTCGCGTTGCTCACCGATGCGGGTATTTATGACGTCGCGGCAGCAGGGGAGGAGATACTCCTGCAGGGCGTGGCAGACTGCGTGTTTGAGACGACGGCGGGTTTGACGGTGGTGGATTTCAAGACTGATCGGGTGACAGCGGCAGAGGCGTCCCAGCGGGCGGAGGCCTATCGGCCGCAGCTGGACGCTTACGCCGGAGCGCTGTCGCGGATACTGGAAAAGCCGGTGACGGAGCGCATTCTGTATTTCTTCGCCTGCGGAGAAGAAATTTCTTTGTGAAAATAGCGAAAAATGCTTGCATTTGCGGGAAGAGTGTGCTATTATCACAGTTGCGTTTGCGGCGATGCCGCGGCGACGAGTGAACCAGAAAGGGGTGAACAAGAGCAATGAAGGAAGGAATCCATCCCAATTATCAGCAGACTACTATCAAATGCGCCTGCGGTAATGTGATTGAGACAGGTTCTACGAAGAAGGATATTCGCGTGGAAGTCTGCTCTAAGTGTCACCCCTTCTTCACCGGCAAGCAGAAGCTGGTGGATACCGGCGGACGCGTTGCCAAGTTCAACAAGCGTTTCGGCCTGGACAAGTAAGGATACACCACTTTGCAAGACCCGTACCAATGGTGCGGGTCTTGTTTTTTATTTTACTTTTGCGCCGGGATGGGGTATAATCGTGGAAAATCATCATAACGAGGACGACTATGGAACGAAAAACCATTGAAGAAAATAAAAACGGTGTGAGGGATTACGCGGTGCTGGTGGGGCTGCGGTCCCCGGTACTTGGTGCAGACAGCGCCGACGAGGAGAGTCTGGCGGAGTTGGCGGCCTTAGTGGAGACGGCGGGCGGTGAGTCCGTGGGTATGATCCTGCAGAGCCGGGAGAAACCAGACCCCCATAGCTTCATCGGCGAGGGAAAAGTGGAGGAGGTCAAGCGCATGGTGGAGAACAGTGAGGCCACCATGGTGATCTTCGACAACGATCTGTCCCCGTCGCAGGTGCGGGTGCTCACGGAGCTGTGCGGTGTGCAGGTGCTGGACCGCAGCGGCCTGATCTTGGATATCTTCGCCCAGCGAGCCCGGACAAAGGAGGGCTGCCTACAGGTAGAGCTGGCGCAGTATCAGTATCTGCTGCCCCGGCTGATCGGTATGTGGTCTCATCTGGAACGGCAGGGCGGCACCGGCGGCTCGCCCATCGGCACGAAGGGCCCCGGTGAGACGCAGCTGGAGACGGACCGGCGGCACATCCGGCGGAAGATCGACAAGCTGAAGGAGGAACTGGAGGAGGTGCGGCGCGTCCGCGCCACCCAACGTCAGCGGCGGCGGAAGAACGAGATACCCGTGGTGGCCATCGTGGGCTATACCAACGCGGGCAAGTCCACACTGCTCAATGCCATCACCGGCGCGGACATACCGGCCAACAACCGGCTTTTCGACACGCTGGACACCACCACGCGGCTGCTGACCGTCAGCGATACGCTGGATGTAGTCATCTCCGACACGGTGGGATTTATCCGCAAGCTGCCCCATCAGTTGGTCGAGGCCTTCAAGGCTACGCTGGAGGAATTGGAGTACGCCGATCTGCTGCTGCACGTCATCGATGCCAGCAATCCGGAGTGGCAGGAACAGGCGCGGATCGTGGATGATCTGATCCGGGAGCTGGGGGCGGAGAATATCCCTTGCATTCGTGTGTACAATAAGTCCGATTTGGCGTTTGCCTTCCAGCGGGACAAGGAGGGGGACGCGGTCTCCGTGTCCGCCAAGACCGGCGAGGGGTTGGACAGACTGCTCTCCGCCATCGACAAAAAGCTGGACAAGGGTACGAAGCGGGTGACGCTGCACCTGCCCTATGACAAGGCCGGAGCGCTGGACAGCCTGTACCGGGAGGCCAAGGTGGAGTCCGTGGAGTACGGCGAGACGGTGGACGTGGTGGCGGTGTGTACGCCCCGAATCATCGGCCAGCTGAAGGACTATATCGAAGGTTGGACGGAGCCGAAGGAGGAGTGGGAATGAGCGATTTCCGCGTACCCTTTGGCCCGTCAGAGACGGAGTTCACCGAAAAACGATCCCGTTTTATCGGCCATCTGCTGCCGGTGGAGACGGAGGAGCAGGCGCGGGAATTTATCGCGCAGATGAAGAAAAAATACTATGATGCGCGGCACAACTGCTGGTGTTATCTCATCGGCGGTGATACGATGCGCTACGGTGACGATGGCGAGCCTCAGGGTACAGCGGGACAGCCTATGCTGAACGTGTTTCAGCGGGAAAACGTCACCAACGTGGTGTGCGTGGTCACGCGGTACTTCGGCGGGATCTTGCTGGGGGCCGGCGGGTTGACGCGGGCGTATTCCAAAAGCGCCCGCGATGCGCTGGTGGCGGCAGGCGTGTCGGAGATGGGCCTGTGGGCCATAGCGGACATTCCGTGCCCCTACGCGCTGTTCGAGCGTGTGCGTGGTGAGGTAACGGCCCTGGGCGGCACGGTGGACAGCGCCGATTACGGCGCGGACATTCGGCTGACGGTTTCGCTGCCGGCAGAGAACACTGCGGCGCTGCGGGAACGGCTAACGGAGCTGTCAGCAGGCGGCATCGCACTGACGGTAACGGCGGAGGCATACCGTCCGGGACCAAAGGTGGAAATATAAAGACAGCGACCCCGGAGGCAGGGACCTCCGGGGTCTTTCACGTTTTGCGCTGGGGTATCATACGATGGCATGAGTACAAAGGAGGTGCCAGCATGGAGGAATATCTCATCACCGCCCGGTCCGTGACCCAGGCGCAGCGTATGGCGCAGCTGCTGGAGCGCCGGGGTGTGCGTGCCGTGGTGGGCCGTGTGCCCATGGGCCTGACCGGCAAGGGGTGCGGCTATGTGCTGCGGCTGCGGGGACAGACCCGCACGGTAGCGGCTCTGCGGCTGCTGCGGGAGGCGGGCTTTGCACCCGCGCAGGTATTTGTTCGTCAGGATGACGAGTATAGTGAGGTAGAGTTATGATCTATTTTGATGCGGGGGCCACGACGCTGCAAAAGCCGGAGACGGTGGCACGGGCTATGTACCGGGCGGTGGGGCAGCTATCCTCGCCGGGGCGGGGGAGTTATCCGGCCACGCGGGCGGCGGAGGAAACAGACCTGCAATGCCGCACACTGGCAGCAAAGCTGTTTGGCGTGGCTGATCCGGCGCGAGTGGTGTTCACCTCCTGCGCTACACATGGGCTGAACATTGCCGTGCATACGCTGGTGAAGCCCGGCGGACGTGTGATCATTTCGGGATATGAGCACAACGCTGTTACCCGGCCGCTGCACGCCATATCGGGTGTGGAGATCACGGTAGCGGATGGGCCTTTGTTTGATGGGGAGGAGATGGTACGGCAGTTCGCCGCTGCGCTGGCGTGTCCGGCGGACGCGGTGATCTGCACACACGTGTCCAACGTGTTTGGCTTCCGACTGCCGGTAGAGCGCATCGCGGCGCTGTGTCGGGAGAAGGGTGTGCCATTCGTGCTGGATGCGTCGCAGTCTGCGGGGATGCTGCCGGTGGACATGGATGCGCTGGGCGCGGCGTTTATCGCCATGCCGGGGCATAAAGGACTGTACGGGCCGCAGGGCACGGGGCTGCTGCTGTGCGGCGCGGAGCCGGAGCCACTGCTGCGGGGCGGCACGGGGTCGCAGTCGATCCTGCAGGAGATGCCGGAGGAGCTGCCGGACCGGCTGGAGGCCGGGACGCACAATATGCCGGGGATTGCAGGACTTCTGGAGGGCCTGCGGTTTGTGGAGCAGCAGGGCGTGGGACGTATTGCAGGGCACGAGAGACACCTGACGCGACATATGGCGGCACGGCTGCGGGATATTCCCGGTGCGGAGGTGTTCTATACCCCGGAGGATGGGGCACAGACAGGTGTGCTGAGCTTTCGCCTGGACGGTTGGGACTGCGAGGCGCTGGGCGAAGCTCTTGCGGCGCAGGGCGCGGCGGTGCGGGCGGGACTCCACTGTGCGCCTCTGGCGCACCGCACGGCGGGAACGCTGGAGACGGGCACCGTGCGGTGCAGCTTTTCGGCCTTTAACACCACCGCGCAGGTGGAGCACTTTGCCCATATTTTGCGGCAAATCGTTCGTTAAACTGCAAAACTGTTCACATAATTTTTTGTTGCATTTTCCCAATATTTTTTATATAATGTTAGTATCTATTTTTATGCCCGCAACAGGAAGGGTGGTAACGTGGATAAGGTACTTTCGTTATTAGAAAATATTGGGAATTACTTATTGCTGATACGGATATCGGATATACTGGACATCGCCATTATCGCGTTTCTGGTATACAACCTGCTCCGTATGGTCAAAAGTACCCGCGCCGAGAATATCCTCAAGGGCGTGGTGGCGTTTCTGCTGGTGCTTTGGCTGGTTGATATATTGCAGCTCAACGCCATATCGTACCTCATGCGGAACCTGGTGCAGGTGGGGATCCTGTCCATTATCGTCCTGTTCCAGCCGGAGATCCGCCAGATACTGGAGAAGGTGGGCAGCCGGAACATCAAACTGCTGCGGGCCTTCAACGATCCCAAGCAGCAGTCGGAGCTGGAGGCGGCCATCGATCAGACCGTGATGGCCTGCAAGGAGATGTCCCTGAGCAAGACCGGCGTGCTGATCGTCTTTGAGCGCGACATCCATCTGGATGACATGGTGCGAAGCGGTACGACGCTGGACGCCGCCGTGTCCTCCGAGCTGCTGAAAAACATCTTTTTCGTCAAGGCGCCCATGCACGACGGCGCGGTCATCATCCGCCGCGGACGGATCTTGGGCGCGGGCTGCATGCTGCCTTTGAGCAAAAACGTGAACCTGAGCCGCGACCTGGGCATGCGGCACCGGGCCGGTATCGGCATGAGCGAGAACTCCGACGCGGTGGTGGTCATCGTTTCGGAGGAAACGGGTTCCATCTCCGTGGCTATCGGCGGTATGCTCAAGCGGCACCTGAAGCCGGAGACGCTGGGCAAGCTGCTGCGTAATGAGCTGATACCGCCGGAGGAGGAAACGGAGGACAAGTCCCGCCGTACACTGGCAGAGCTGCTGGGACTGAACAGAAAGGGGGCGGACGACCATGTCGGAACGGATCTCTGATACAAACAACGGGACGGCCAACAGCGAGGCGCGCACGCCCCGCTTTAACCGCAGCAAGACCGTGCAGATCATCATCTCCATCCTGGTGGCTCTGGCGCTGTGGGTATATGTAGATGTGGAGAAGGCGCCGGAGAGGACGAAGACCATCCGGGATGTCCCGGTGGAGTTCTCCGGC
This sequence comes from Vescimonas sanitatis, assembly GCF_049060325.1. Taxonomy (NCBI): domain Bacteria; kingdom Bacillati; phylum Bacillota; class Clostridia; order Eubacteriales; family Oscillospiraceae; genus Vescimonas; species Vescimonas sanitatis. The sequence continues at coordinate 188,843 of NZ_JBMGPW010000001.1, forward strand.
GAGAACACCACGTTGGCAGACAAAAATCTGATGCTGCTGTCCGGATATGACACCACCATTGATTTGACGATACGCGGTCCTAAGCGGGAACTGGTGAAGATGAGCCGGGACAATGTGCGGGTCATTGCCAGTACATCCAGCATCGATTCCGTGGGCGTACACCAGTTGGATTGGACCGTCAGCTTCCCTGATGGAGTGGTACGCACGAATGTCAGCGTGGAGAAGGCCAGCCTGAGCCAGATCACGGTGACGGTGGGCGAGTTGTATACGAAGGAAGTGCCGGTGGAGTGTCAGGTCATCGGCGAGGTGGCTGAGGGATATTTTACCGGCGATGTAGTGCTGGATCCCGAGGTGCTGACGCTGCGCGCCCAACGGGACGATCTGCTGAATGTCAGCTGCGCCAAGCTGACGGTGGATATCAGCGGCGCGACCCGATCGGTGGTGCAGACGGTGGACGTACAGCTGTACGACTACGACGGCAATCTGGTGGAGAACAGCAACATACGCACCAGCGCCAGCCTGATACAGGCCAAGGTGCCGGTGCTGACCACCAAGGAGGTGGCCCTGGCCATAGAGTTCGAGGGCGTGCCCGGTGCGGCGGCAGACAGCATCGTCTGTGATATCGCGCCCAAGACGGTGCGGCTGAACGGAGAGGCCGACGTGTTGGCGTCTATTGACAAGCTCGTGCTTGCCACGCTGCATGTGGACGATCTGGGGCTGCACCAGCAGAATAGCTATGTGGTCACGCCGCCGGACGGCACCTGGCTGGTCAACGGCAACGAGGTGGCCACGGCGGACATCACCCTGGACGGTATCAGCGAGACGACGCTGACGGTGACGGATCTGTCCTTCACCGATCTGCCAGCGGGGCTGTATGCCGTCGTGCCAGAGGGCGGATTGACGGTGCGGCTGTGGGGACTCAGCGAGGAGATCGAGGCCATTACCGCCGAGAACCTGCGGGCCACGGCGGACATGAGCACCGTGACCGGACAGGGGAGCTTCACCGTGCCGGTGACCGTGACGGTCAGCGGGTTCAGCGATGTGACGGTGCGCGGCACCTATGAGCTGACGCTGACCATTACCGACACGCCGCCGCAGACGGAGCCGGCGGTACCTGCCGGCGGAGAGGACCAGACGGTCCCCGAGGCGCCGGAGACATGAGTATTCCCGAGAGGTGAGATAATGACACAGATCGCAACGGTTGAAAAGCTATTGCCCGGCGGGTATGCGGAGATATCCGTACCGCGGAAGACCGCCTGCGGCCACGACTGCGAGGAATGTGCCGGCTGCGGCATGACCGGCGCGGCTATCAAGGCCCGTGCCAAGAACGATCCCAACGCGCAGCCGGGAGAAAAGGTCGTGGTGGAAAGCAGCACGAAAAAGCTGCTGGGTGTGGTGGCGCTGGTGTATGTGCTGCCTGTGGTCGGGTTCCTGCTGGGGTATTTCCTCAGCGAAGGGCTGCTCGAGGGCTGGCGGTACGGGATCGCCGTGGCTGCGGCGGTGCTGGCATTTTTGCCCAGCGTGGCCTATGACCGCTACGCACGGCGGAAAGAGCTGCTGACCTACACCATATTACGGGTGTTCTGAGAGATGTTCGGCTATGTGCGGCCTTCGGATGACCGGCTGACGCCGGCGGACCGTGAGACGTTCCGCGCCGCCTACTGCGGGCTGTGCCACGCGCTGGGTGCGCGGTACGGCTTGGTGGGGCGGATGATCCTGAACTATGATCTGACTTTTTTGGCGATGGTGCTGTCGGACGGAGCAGGGGAAATGTGCGCCAAGCGCTGCGCGGTGCATCCGATGCGGAGACGCTGCTGCGTTGCGGGCGATCCGGCACTGGACGCGGCGGCGGACATGAGCGTGATACTGACCTACTGGCAGCTGCGGGACGGCGTGGCCGACCACGGCTTCTGGTGTGGGCTGAAGTACCGCATTGCGTCGGTGCTGTTGCGTCCGGCGTACCGAAAGGCACGGGAACGGCGGCTTCAGTTTGACGCGGGGACCAAGGCGCATCTGTCGGAGCTGGCGGCGCTGGAACGGGAGAGATGTTCCTCCCTGGATGCGCCGGCGGACGCCTTTGCACAGCTGCTGGCGTTGGCGGCGGAGGAGGTCAACGATCCGGTGCGGCGGCGGGTGACAGCGCAGCTGCTGTACCATCTGGGCCGATGGGTCTATCTGGTAGACGCGGCGGACGACCTGCGGGCGGATATAAAAAGCGGCGGGTACAACCCACTGGCCCTGCGCTTTACGCCGAAGGACGGCGCGCTGGCACCGGCCGACAGTGAAGTGCTGGCCCTGACGCTGGATGGTTCTGTCCGGGCCATGGCGGCGGCCTTTGAGCTGCTGCCGGAGACAAAGTACACACCGGTCCTGCGTGCTGCGGTGTACGAAGGACTGTATGCCGTTGGGGCGGCCGTGCTGCACGGTACGTTCCGTAAGCGGCAGAGACGAGAAGAACCTATACGAAAGGCGGACACGGACTATGCGTGATCCCTATCAAGTGTTGGGGGTGCCCAGCACCGCCACAGACGAAGAGGTGAAGAAGGCTTACCGCGACCTGGCGCGGAAGTATCACCCGGACAATTATCACGACAACCCGCTGGCTGATCTGGCGCAGGAGCGCATGAAGGAGATCAACGAGGCCTATGAGGCGGTGCAGTCCCAGCGGAAGGCCCAGCGCAGCGGCGGGTATTCTGCCTCCGGTGCGGGCTACGGCACCGGATACGGCGGGTATCAGTCGGCATATCAGGGGCCCTATCAGGGGTCCTATCAGGGGTCCTATCAGGGCAGCAGCCGCTATCAGCGGGTGCGTATGGCCATCAGCAGCGGCGATCTGAACCTGGCGGAGGAGCTGCTGAACGCCCAGACTAACCACGACGCCGAGTGGAATTTCCTCAAGGGTGCGATCTGTTATCGCCGGGGCTGGCTGGACGAGGCGCGGCGGTATTATCAGACTGCCGTTACTATGGCGCCGGACAACCCGGAGTACCAGCGGGCGCTGGATATTCTGGAGGGACGTGGTGCGGCCTACCGACCCGATGGCTATGGCAGTGTGACCACCGGCACCTGCGGAAACAGCGACTGTCTGCGCCTGTGCGGCGCCACGCTGTGCTGCAACGCGCTGGGCGTGCCCGTTTGCTTCTGCTGAATTTCTACACAACAGGGGAGGGTTTCCCTGTTCTACTAAAATGAAGGAGTTGATCCCGTGGTCAAGAGTATGACCGGTTACGGCCGCGCCCGCGAGATGCGAAGCGGCAGAGATATCACCGTGGAGGTGCGGTCCGTCAACAACCGCTATCTGGACTGCACTGTGAAGCTGCCCCGCGCCTATATTTTTGCGGAGGACGCCATCAAGACACGCGTACAGAAAGCGATCTCCCGCGGCAAGGTGGATGTGTTCGTCACCATCGACACCTCTGCGGCGGATGTGGCGGTGGTGCAGGTGAACGAAGGGCTGGCGAAAGGGTACTATGACGCGCTGATGCATCTGAAGAACAGCTTTGCGCTGTCCGGCGATGTGACGCCGGAGGTGCTGGCCAGGTTCCCAGATGTACTGACGGTCACCAAGGCGGAGGATGATGTGGAGGCTATCGCCGCCGATATCTGCGCCGTGCTGGATGATGCGCTGGCGGCCTATAACGCCATGCGTGCCGTGGAGGGTGAAAAGCTGGCGCTGGATGTGTCCTCCCGGGTGGATACCATCGAGGAGACCGTGAGCAAGGTGGAGGCGCAGTCGCCCCAGACGGTAGCGGCCTATCGCCAGCGGCTGGAAGCCAAGATGCAGGAGGTACTGCAGTCCACCACCATCGACGAGAGTCGTATCCTTACCGAGGCGGCCATTTTTGCGGATAAGGTGGCTGTGGATGAAGAAACGGTGCGCCTGCGGAGCCATATCGCCCAGTTGCGGGACATGCTGCAGAGCGGCGAGCCCGTGGGCCGAAAGCTGGATTTCCTGATCCAGGAGGTCAACCGCGAGTGCAACACCATCGGCTCCAAGTGCAACGATCTGACTGTGGCACGGGATGTGGTGAACATGAAGGCCGAGGTAGAGAAGATCCGCGAGCAGGTACAGAATATGGAGTAAGGAGGCCGGTATGCAGTTTATCAACATCGGCTTCGGCAACCTGGTGTCCGTCCAGCGGCTCATCGCCGTGGTCAGCCCGGACTCTGCCCCGGTAAAGCGCCTGGTGCAGGAATCCCGTGACCGTGGGATGCTTATTGATGCTACCTACGGCCGCAAGACGGCCTCGGTGCTCATTATGGACAGCGACCATGTGGTGCTTTCTGCCCTGGCGGCGGAGCGTCTGGCGCCGCGCCTGGGATTGTCGGTGGAAGAATTGACAGAGGAGGATGAATGACCCTTGCATAAGATAGGAAAGACCTTTATTGTCTCCGGGCCCTCCGGTGTGGGTAAAAGCACCGTGCTGCACGCCCTGTTCCAGGGCCGTGATGACCTGTATTTCTCCGTATCCGCCACTACCCGCGCGCCCCGCGAGGGTGAGCAGGACGGCGTGGATTATCACTTCATCCAGGCGGATGCCTTCCGCGATATGATCGCCGCCGATGCCTTTCTGGAGTATGCCGAGTATGTGGGCAACTTCTATGGTACGCCCAAGATGTACGTGGACGATGCCATGGCCCGGGGCAAGGACGTGATATTGGATATCGAGCGCCAGGGCGCCGTGCAGGTGTGTGCCAAGCGGCCGGAGACGGTGCGTATTTTCATCGCCCCACCCAGCTGGGATGAACTGGAGCGCCGCCTGACTGCCAGGGGGACCGATACGCCGGAGAAAATACAGAAGCGTCTGATCCGCGCCCAGGTGGAACTGGAGATGGCCGGCGACTATGACTATTTTGTGGTCAACGATACGGTAGAGAATGCCGTGAATGAGCTGCGGGCCATTATGTGCGCCGAGCACTGTAAACCAGCTGAGCGTATGTGCGCCATCCTCAGCGAAAAGTAAGTGTGTGAACCGACGCGGCCTGTCCGCGTATTTGGGCCGCCCCGCCTGGGCGCAGCCATACAAAACGAAAGGAATTGATCGTTATGTCTATGCTTTATCCCGCTATGAACAAGCTGACCGAGTACATCCCCAATCGCTACATGATGGTGAACGTGGTGGCACGCCGCGCCCGTCAGATCGCCGCCGAGGCCGAGGTCACCGGCGAGCCTCTGCCGGAGAAACCCGTGACGATGGCCATCGGCGAGGTGGCCGAGGGCAAGTACGTCAGCGACCCCGTTATCGAGGAAGACGAGGCCTGAGGTGGCGGTGATCGCCAAGGTGGCCGTACAGGCGGCTACCTACGCTATCGACAAGGCCTATGATTACCTGCTGCCGGAGGAAGTCGGCGGACAGGCAGGCTGCCGGGTGCTGGTGCCCTTCGGCCGCGGCAACCGACTCACAGAGGCGATGATCCTCTCCCTGCATCAGGCGGTGCCGGACAAGCCGCTGAAGGCGGTCCGATCCCTGCTGGATGAAGAGCCGGTCATCACGGAAAGGGAGCTGCGGCTGGCGCTGTGGATGACACGCCGGTACTTCTGCACATTTTATGACGCGCTGCGTACCGTGTTGCCTGCCGCCGTATGGTACCATTACCGGGAGACTTGGTCCCTGGCACAGCCGCCGCTGGTGCCCACACGACAGGAGGCAGCGGTATGCCGCCTTTTGCAGGATGGCCCGCTGACCACGGATAAGCTGCGTCAGGCGCTGGGCGACGATGTTGAGCCGCTGCTGCGCCGCATGGCCAAATCGGGTGCACTGCACTGCAAAAAGGAGCAGAGCCGCAAGGTACGCGACAAGGTGGTACTGTTCGCCCGTCTCGCTGTTCCTGCTGAAGAGGCGTTGGCTCTGGCCGGTAAGTCCCAGCGGCGGCGTGAGGCGGTGACATTCCTTGCCCAGAACGGCGAGACGGCACTGCACGATGTGACGTATTTCACCGGCGTATCCCGCCAGACACTGAACGCTCTGGAGAAGCTGGGGACGGTGGCGTACCGGGAGCAAGAGGAATACCGAATATCTGAAAAACAATACACTGTAAAGGCGGATAGCTTGACGTTGAATTCCCAACAGCAGCGCGTCTGTGACACGCTGCTGGCCCAGGTGCGGACGGAGACGCCCGGCGTCACGCTGTTGTGCGGCGTAACCGGCAGCGGCAAGACGGTGGTGTATATCCGGCTGGCGCAGGAACTGCTGAAAATAGGCAGATCTGTGATGATCCTGGTGCCGGAGATCGCCCTGACGCCCCAGATGATGGCGCGGTTCACCGCGTATTTCGGCCACGAGGTGGCGCTGCTGCACAGCGGTTTGCGGATGACGGAACGCTATGATCAGTTCAAGCGGCTGCGGCGGGGCGAGGCCCATATCGTGCTGGGTACCCGGTCGGCGGTGTTTGCACCGCTGGAAAATTTGGGCCTCATCATCATGGATGAGGAGCAGGAGGGGTCCTATCAATCGGAAAACGCCCCTTGTTATCATGCACGGGATGTGGCAAAATACCGCTGCGCCGCCGAGGGTGCGCGGCTGCTGCTGGGCTCTGCCACGCCCACGGTGGAGACGTTTTACCACGCGCAGCAGGGTGAGTACGATCTGCTGGAGTTGACGGAGCGTTACAACCGCCGCGCTCTGCCCGAGGTCCGCATCGCCGATCTGCGGCAGGAGCTGCGTGCCGGAAACAGCACCGTTATCAGCCGCCCACTGCAGGAGGAACTGGCAAAAAACATCGCTGCGGGGGAGCAGAGCATCCTATTCCTGAACCGCAGGGGCAGCAGCCGACAGCTGCTGTGTCCCCAGTGCGGCTATGTGCCGGAGTGCCCGCGGTGCAGTGTATACCTGACATACCACAGCGCCAATGACCGGCTGATGTGCCACTACTGCGGTTATTCACACGCTGCGCCGACGGTGTGCCCGGAGTGCGGCGGCACACTGAAGCATATCGGCTTTGGTACCCAGCGGGTAGAGGAGGAGCTGCATGAGCTGTTCCCGGGAGTCGAGGTGCTGCGGATGGATGCGGACACCGTATCCGTGGGACATGAGGCACTGCTGAAGGAATTTGAGGAGAGGCAGATCCCCATTCTGCTGGGCACCCAGATGGTGGCCAAGGGGCTGGATTTTGCCAATGTGACGCTGGTGGGTGTGCTCAGCGCCGACCTGTCCCTATATGTGGATCACTACCGGGCGGCGGAGAGGACCTTCAATCTGTTGACACAGGTGGTTGGCCGTGCGGGTCGAGGCGACAAGGCCGGGCGGGCTGTGATACAGACCTACACACCGGAGAATGATGTGATACAGGCGGCGGCCGCCCAGGACTATCAGAGGTTTTACGACGCCGAGATCGCGCTGCGCCGCCTGCGGCAGGACCCGCCCTTTGCGGATCAGTTCACCGTTACGGTGACGGGACCGGAGGAGGCGTCGGTACGTCACTCCATCGAGCTGCTGCGGCAGGGGATCGGAAATGCGGCGGAGAAGCCGCCCTACGACACGCTGGGGATACAGGTCATCGGGCCTGCGCCTGCGCCGGTGGTGAAGGTCAACGGCGTATACCGTTACCGCCTGCTGGTGCTGGGGCAGAATATCGCGCCAGTGCGGGAGCTGCTGGCGGGTTTCATGCGGGCTTTTGTCCAACGGCCGGAAAACCGGCGACTGCATATCTATACGGATTGTGACAAAATGGATTAGATCCAGGAAATATGAGGTAAGATTATGGCTTTACGAAAGATCGCGTTGGAGGGCGAGGCGTGCCTGAGCAAGGTGTGCCGCCCGGTTACAGATTTTAACAGCCGGCTGCATACGCTGCTGGACGACCTGGCAGATACACTGGCCGACTCCGGCGGCGTGGGCCTGGCCGCGCCCCAGGTGGGCGTACTGCGCCGGGTGTGCGTGGTGCTGGACGAGGAGGATCAGCTGATCGAGCTGGTGAACCCGGAGATCATCTACACCGAAGGGGAGCAGACTGGCCTGGAGGGCTGCTTGAGCGTTCCCGGGAAATACGGCGTGGTAACGCGGCCTGAGGTGGTGCGTGTCCGTGCCCAGGACCGGGACGGTCAGTGGTTCGAGGTCGAAGACGAGGGCCTGACGGCCCGGTGCTTCTGCCATGAGATCGAGCACCTGGATGGTCATCTGTTCGTGGAGCATACCGACCGGCTCATGGAGGGCGAGGAGCTGCAGAAGTGGCTGGAGGCGCACGCCGACGAGTACGAGATCGAGGAAGAAGAGGACAAGTAATGCGTATTCTGTTTATGGGAACGCCGGATTTTGCCGTGGCGTCCCTCAAACGGCTGGTGGCCGACGGACACGACATCTGCGGCGTGTTCACCCAGCCGGACAAGCCGAAGAACCGCGGCATGAAGCTGATCGCGCCGCCGGTGAAGGAATATGCTCTGACGCAGGGACTGCACGTATACCAGCCGTTGAAAATGAAGGACGGTACGGCGTTGGAGCTGGTGCGGTCCCTTGCTCCCGAGCTGATCGTGGTGGCAGCCTACGGCCGTATCCTGCCGGAGGACATCCTGAACACGCCAAAGTACGGTGCCATCAACGTACACTCCTCCATCCTGCCGAAGTACCGGGGCGCGGCGCCCATCAACTGGGCGATTCTCAACGGCGACGCTGTGACAGGCGTGTCCATTATGTATATGGCGCCGGAGCTGGATGCGGGAGATGTGATACTGTGCCGCGAGACGGCCATCGATCCGGACGAGGACGCGGTGGCGCTGACGGCGCGGCTGGCGGAGCTTGGCGCGGAAGCGCTGCATGAGGCCATCGGGCAGATCGAACGCGGCACCGTTACCCGGACGGCGCAGGATCACGCGGCGCACACCTACGCGCCCATGCTGGATAAAAGCCTCTCGCCGATGGATTTCTCCCGGTCGGCGCAGCAGCTGCACGATCAGGTGCGGGGCCTGGTGCCCTGGCCCAGTGCGTCCATGGTGCTGGCAGGCAAGCCGGTCAAGGTCCACCGCACCGCGGTAGGCGGAGAGACCTCCGCCCCGGCGGGCAGCGTGGTGGAGGCGGACAAAAACGGCCTGGCCATTGCCTGCGGCGACGGCAGGTTGCTGCGTGTTCTTGAATTGCAGGGCGAGGGCGGCAAGCGCATGGCAGCGGCGGATTATCTGCGGGGCCATCCGGTCCCGCTGGGCCTGTGACGCCCCGTGACGCGCGGGACGCGGCGCTGGAGGCGCTGCTGCAGATGGAGCGCCGGGGCGCGTGGTCTGACGGCAGCCTGAAGCGTATCGCGGCCCAGTCCGGGCTGGAGGCCCGGGACGCGGCGCTGTGTACCCGGATGACCTACGGCGTGGTGCAGAACCGGACACTGCTGGACTACTATATCGACCATTGGTGTACGCAGAAGGCCGCCCGGCTGGAACCGGTGGTGGCCTGCCTGCTGCGTTTGGGTATATATCAGATACTGTTCATGGACAAGGTGCCCGACCGGGCTGCTGTTCATGAGACGGTGGAGCTGACAAAACGCCGGGGCAAGACCCGTGCCGCGGGCATGATCAATGCGGTGCTGCGGAAATGTGCGTCAAGCAAAAACACTTTACCGCCATTGCCGCAGAATAGTTTTATTTCCAAAGCAGCGGTGCAGTACAGCCATCCCAGGTGGTTGGTGGAGCGCTTGACGGCTTTGGCCGGCGAGCAGGAGGCCGAGGCGTTCCTGCGGTTGGATAACGAGCCTGTTCCCACGGTGATACAAGCCAATCCGCTGAAGACCACGCCGGCGGAGCTGGAAAATGAGCTGCGATCGGACGGTGTCCGTCTGACGCCCCATCCCTGGCTGGAGGGCTGCTTTGAAGTCACCGGTACCGGTGATTTGGAGCGTCTGTCCGCCTTTGCGTCGGGACGCTGCACGGTGCAGGATGCCGCGGCGCGTTTGGCGGCCATTGCCGCCGGACCGAAGCCCGGCGACCGGGTGCTGGATGTGTGCGCCGCCCCTGGCGGCAAATCCTTTGCCATGGCCATGCAGATGGAGAACCGGGGCGATATCCTCTCCTGTGACATTCACCCCCACAAGCTGAAGCTCATCGAAAACGGTGCGGCACGGCTGGGGACCACTATCATCCGCACAGCGCTGGCCGATGGGCGGGAGCGTCACGCCGGCTGGGTGGAGCAGGCCGATGTGGTTCTGGCCGATGTGCCGTGCTCCGGCCTTGGCATCATCCGCAAGAAACCGGATATCCGCTGGAAGGATCCGGCGCAGCTGGCACAGCTGCCCGCCGTCCAGCTGTCGATATTGAACAACGTGTCCGCCTACGTCCGTCCCGGCGGCGTGTTGGTGTATGCCACCTGCACCGTCCTGCCGGAGGAAAACGGCGGCGTGGTGTCGGCCTTTTTGGACGTACACCCGGACTTTGCGAAAGAGGAATTTACCCTGCCCGGTATCGGAAGCTGTCCCGGTGATGTGACACTGTGGCCCCAGCGGACCGGCACCGATGGATTTTACATCTGCCGTATGCGCCGCAGGGGATAACGTCAAGGAGCGAATTGCATGACCGACATCAAATCCATGACCGAGCGTCAGCTGGCCGACTTTTTTAAGAATATGGGACAGCCGGCTTTCCGTGCCAAGCAGGTATTCACCTGGCTGCACCGTGGCGTGCGCTCCTTTGACGAGATGACCGACTTGTCCAAGCCTCTGCGTGCCCAGCTGGCCGAGACGTGCTTCATTACAGCGCCGACCGTGGCCCGGAAGCAGACCTCAAAGCTGGACGGGACCGTTAAATATTTGTGGGAGTTGGCCGACGGCAACTGCATCGAGACAGTCCTCATGCAATACCACCACGGCAACACCGTGTGTATCTCCTCTCAGGTGGGCTGCCGCATGGGCTGCGCCTTTTGCGCCAGCACCATCGCCGGCAAGGTCCGGGACCTGCGGCCCTCTGAGCTGCTGGACCAGGTGCTGTTTACCCAGCTGGACAGCGGCCTGCCTGTCTCCAACATCGTGCTCATGGGTATCGGCGAGCCGTTGGACAACATGGACAATGTGCTGCGCTTTTTGGAGCTGGTCAACAGCCCTCATGGGATGAACATCGGTATGCGGCATATCAGCCTGTCCACCTGCGGCGTAGTGCCGGGGATCGACGCGCTGGCGGATCGGCAGCTTCAATTAACGCTGTCTGTATCCCTTCACGCACCGGACAGCGAGACCCGCAGCCGCATTATGCCGGTGAACCGGGCGTATGATGTAGAGACGCTGTTTGCCGCCTGCCACAGATACTTCCAAAAGACCGGACGGCGCATCAGCTTTGAGTATGCCATGATCGACGGCGTCAACGACCACGACTGGCAGGCGGAGCTGATCGCGAAAAAGCTGAAGGGTATGCCGGGCCACGTGAACCTGATACCCCTGAACGACGTGGTGGAGAGCCCGTATAAGCCCAGCAGACGCATCGGCGCATTCCAGCAGAAGTTGGAGAGTTTGGGCGTTACCGCCACGGTCCGCAGAAGCCTGGGCGGCGATATCGACGCCTCCTGCGGCCAGCTGCGGCGGAAGGAAATGCAGGAACGCGGCCAACTGTGAGACATGGACTCTTTACGGAATAAAGGATGTGAGCGACTATGAAAATGTGGGGGATCACCAATACCGGGTTGGTGCGGAGCGAGAATCAGGACGCCTACGCCGTGTTCGAGGCCGGCGCATTCCATGCGGCCGTGGTGTGCGACGGTATGGGCGGCACCAACGGCGGACAGGTGGCCAGCGCCATCGCCGTAGCCCGGTTCGAAAAGGAGCTGCGCGACAGCCTGCGGGACGATATGGACATCCCGCAGCTGCGGCAGGCAATGCTCAGCGCTATCGCCTGCGCCAATGACGCCATCCGGCAGGAGGCGGCGCGGAACGCAGAGTACCAGCACATGGGTACCACGCTGGTGTGCGCCGTGACCCGGTCCGACATGGCCGTCATCGGCAACATTGGCGACAGCCGTGCCTATCACATCACGCCGGAGGGGATTTTCCAGATATCCCGTGACCACTCGGTGGTGGAGAATATGGTGGCCAAGGGTGACCTGACGCCGCTGGAGGCCCGAACGCACCCCAACCGCAATCTCATCACACGGGCACTTGGCCCGGATATCCACGCCAAGGCGGACGCTTTCGAACTGCCCTGGCACAAGGACGAGTTCCTGCTGCTCTGTTCCGACGGACTGGTGAACACCGTGTCGGATCAGGAGATGCTGTTTGAGGTCCTCCACGACGGGGACGTAAATGAATGTCTTGACCATTTGCTGCAAATATCGCTTCAGCGGGGCGCGCCGGACAACATCACGGCGGTGCTGCTGCTGAACGGGGAAGGGAGATGACCACATGGATCAGTATATCGGAAAAATGCTGGACGATCGCTACGAAATACTGGAGCTGATCGGCTCCGGCGGTATGGCCAATGTCTATAAGGCCCGGTGCCACCGGCTGAATCGCCTTGTGGCCATAAAGATACTGAAAAGCGACCTGGCGGACAACGCGGATTTCCGCCGCCGGTTCCACGATGAGTCCCAGGCGGTAGCGCAGCTGAGCCACGCCAACATCGTGTCGGTGTATGACGTATCCACCAATCCGGACCGGGAATACATCGTCATGGAGCTGATCGATGGCATCACGCTGAAGCAGTATATGGAGCGCCGTGGCCGCATGGACTGGCGGGAGTCGCTGCATTTCATCACCCAGATCATGCGTGGCCTGAGCCACGCCCACAGCCGCGGCATCATCCACCGTGATATCAAGCCCCAGAACATCATGGTCCTGCGGGACGGCAGCGTGAAGGTGGCTGATTTCGGCATTGCCTGCCTTGCCAACCAGGGGCAGACACTGACCCAGGAGGCGCTTGGCTCAGTGCACTACATCTCGCCGGAGCAGGCCCGGGGCGACCGTATCGACGCGCGCTCGGATATCTATTCCGCCGGTGTTGTGCTGTATGAGATGCTCACCGGACGCCTGCCCTTTGAGGGCGACAGCGCCGTATCCGTGGCCATCCAGCACCTGAGCTCCGTGCCTCTGGCGCCCCGGGATATCGATCCCAGTATCCCCGAGCCGCTGGAGCTGATCTGCATGAAGGCTATGAACAGCGACCCCAACAAGCGCTACGCCTCGGCGGACGCCATGATCGAGGATCTGGAGAAGTTCCGCCGGGACCCCTCTGTGGATATGGACTATATCCGGCAGGAGCTGACTGCCCCTGCCGCGGATACCGAGCCTACCATGCCCCTGCCCACGGCGCAGGTGGCCTCCGCCGTAAAAAAGCACACCGGCGAGCTGCGCCGGGAGCGCGAGGCGGAAGAGGAGCCGCCCCGCCGGGATAAGAAGTCTATTGCTATCATCGCCGGGATCTTTGCCGCGGCGGTGCTGCTGGTTGTGCTGCTGTTCAAGCTGATACTGGGCGATTTCGGCCCTGCCGGCAGCAACAAGAGCTACCCTGTGCCCGATATCCGCGGCAAGACTGTGGAGGAGGCCCAGGAGATGGAGGGCGTAAAGGATATCTTCCTGATCGAGGTACAGGGTACCCGCACTACGGAGGAATACCAGCCGGGGCAGATCGTCGAGCAGGATCCCGCTGCCGGCCGCACCCGAAAGAGCAATCTGGTCATTCAGGTCTATGTGGCCGCTGAGCCGGAGAAGGTGCCGATGAAGGACCTGGTGGGCATGGAGTACCGGCAGGCGCGCGTGCTTCTGACCGATATGGGTCTGGATCTGAAGATCACCACGGAAACCGTGTCCTCCGACAAATACGGCGCGGACGCCGTGATCGAGACAGTCCCTGCCGCCGACGAACCGCTGGTGGCCGGACAGACGGTGATCCTGCGGGTCAGCACCGGGCCGGAAACGGTGACGGTGCCTACCTTCACCGGTCAGGATATCGCCAACGCAGTGCAGAATGCTCAGGACCTGGGCCTTACCGTGGGCGAGATCACCTATGACACATTCAGCTTTGCGCCCCAGGGTCAGGTGATCGAGCAGAGCATCAAGCCCACCAGCGAGGTTCCCGGCGGTACAAAAATCAGCTTTACCGTCAGCGGGCAGAAGAACAGCGACGACGCCACAGCGGCCCGGGTGGTGGAGTTTACCATGCCCAGCGATATGGAGGGTATGATCAAGGTGGAGTTCGAGCAGGACAGCGTGACTCTGGACAGCCAGTACATCAACGCCTCCATGGGGACGGTGACATATACCTTCACCGGCAAGACTGGGACCAGTTCTAACGTCTGTGCCGTCTTTACCAGCATGAACACCGGGGCCACCAAGGTCTCCGCTATTCAGGAGATACGCTTTTGAGCCGGGGCCGCATCGAGAAGGCACTCAGCGGTTTTTACTATGTAAATACCGGAGCCGAGACGCTGCAATGCCGCGCCCGTGGAAAGTTCCGCCGGGAGGGCATGAGCCCGCTGGTGGGCGACTGGGTCCAGGTCCGTGACCTGGGCGGGGGCGAGGGCTTTGTGGAGGCTGTGGAGCCGCGCCGCAATGTGTTTTCCCGTCCCGCCGCCGCCAATATCGATCAGCTGGTCATCCTGGCCTCCGCCGCCATCCCTGTGACGGAGCCGTATCTCATTGACCGCATTGCCGCCATCGCCGCCCTGAAGGGCTGTCAGGTGCTGCTGTGTCTGAACAAGTGCGATCTGAACACGGCGGACGAGCTGTATGACATCTATAGTCATTCCGCCCTGCCGGTGCTGCGTATCAGCGCCGAGACAGGGGAGGGACTGGAGACGCTTCGCGCCGCCATCGCCGGAAAGCTGAATGCCTTTACCGGGAACTCCGGCGTGGGGAAGTCCAGCGTGCTGAATCGGCTGCTGCCGGAATTGCATTTGCCGGTGGGCGAGGTCAGCAAGGCCCTTGGCCGCGGCCGCCATACCACGCGCCATGTGGAGCTGTTTGCTCTGGGCGGCGGCACCTATGTGATCGACACACCGGGTTTTTCCTCCTTTGATACAGAGGAAATGGACCTGGAACTGAAGGCGCGCCTGCCGGAGACGTTCCCAGAATTTGCGCCCTATGTGGACCAGTGCCGCTTTACCGGCTGCACCCACACAAAGGAAAAGGGCTGCCGTGTGCTGCAGGCTGTGCAGGACGGCGATATCCCTGCCAGCCGCCACAGGAGCTACCTGCGGCTCTATGATGAACTGAAGGACCTGCGGGCCTGGCAGAAGAAGTGAAAAAGCGGAGTGCGATGCACTCCGCTTTTTGCGTTTCATATACTGGAGCAGGGGGAGGGATATACGGTGCGAAGATGGGGCGGCTGCTGCTGGTTGGGCATTTGTGCGCTGGGATTGGGACTGGGTATCCTGATCGCGGCGGTGTTCCCGGTGGGCTGCTTAATGTTCCTGGTGTCGTTTTTGCTGATCGCCTGCGGCATCGCGTGTTTGAGGGACAGGAGGTGAAGGCATGAGGATCATCGTCTGGCGGGCGCCCCGTGGGATGCGGGGACTGCTGCGCCGGCTGTTCGGCGTGGCGGCATAACCGCCGGAGTTCACACATAGAATGGTCACAAACCATAGGAATGTGAGGGCTGGAACGATGGAATGTGGCTTGCAATGGAAAGATATCACCTGCTGGGATGAGGTGCCCCGGCTGACGCTGACCCATGAGGAGACGCTGGAGGCAGCCATCCCCGATTACTGCCCGGACATGGGGCGTGTGGTGGAGGCCTCGGGCACACTGTGTCTGCGGTCCATCACCGCCCGCAGCGGCAATCTGGAACTGAAGGGTACTGTTCGGGTCACGGTGCTGTATACATCAGAGGAGAGCGTGGGACTGCGGAGCCTGACCCAGGCGGTGCCCTTTGTCTGCACGGCGGAGAACCGTCCCCTGGCGGTCTGCCAGGTGCTGTGGGCCGCCGGAAGGCTACTGCTGTGCGAGGCCCAGGCACTGACGCCCCGCCGTTTGTCCCTGCGTCTGATGCCGGAGTGGACGGTCTGCGGCTATACCTGCACCACCGTACAGCTGTGCTGCGGCGTGGAGGAGGACCCCGCCCTGCGGCTGCGCCGCCGGGAGCATGAGCTGTACATGACCGCCGCCATGGCGGAGCGTGAGTGTGCCGTCGCCGGTGAGGTCACGGTACCGGCCGGCCAGCCGGCACCGGAGGACCTGCTCATCTGCCGCCTGTACCCCCAGGTCGCCTCCTGCCAGCTGGTGGGCGCCAAGCTGCTGGTAAAGGGCGAACTGACCCTCTGTGCCCTGTATCGCTGCCAGCAGCAGAAGCTGCATACATACACCGCCGCTGTGCCCTTCTCCCAGATCGTGGACAGCCCGGCCGGCGGTGAGGAGGGGGATGTTGCCGCCCGGGTGCAGCTGATCTGTGGCGAGGCGCGTCTGCTGCGGACCGAGGAGAGCAGCGGATTCTCCGTCTCGGCGGAGCTTCGGCTGCTGCTGCGTATCACGCGTAAGGAGACGGTATCCTGCGTTACGGATCTGTACAGCACCCACTGCGGCACCAAGCTGGAAACGACAGAACGGTCCCTGCCCCTGGCGCCGGAGCGCCCCGTGCGGCAGGAGGCGGTCCAGCATCTGGATTTCGGCCGTCAGCGGCCCTTCGTGTTCGTTACGGATACCGCCTGCGCGCCCTCCGCCGGAGAAGACGGTACGCCCTGCGCCGACGTGCGTATGCGTCTGCTGTATCTGGACGAGGAGGATGCCCCGGCCGTCACCGAAAAAATGGCGCAGCTGCCGCTGGGAGAGGGAGAGGTCTGTACCCTGTGCGGCGCACCGGAGGTAGCCTTCACCGGCAGCGGTTGTGATCTGCGGCAGGCGGTGGCGGTATCGCCCGCCGCCGCGCCCCGTGAAACGCTGTCAACCGTCAGTGCGGTGCAGTGTCTGCCTGAGCAGGAAAATGCCCGCCGGCCATCTCTGGTCATGCGCCGTCTGGCGCCGGGAGAGACTCTGTGGGATGCGGCAAAGCAGTACCGCACCGACGAGGAGCTGATTCGCGCGGTGAACCAGTTGGAGGAGGGAACGGTACCGGATAAAATGCTGCTGATCCCCCGCGTTCGGTAAATTTTCGTTGACTTTCCGCCGCCGTTTGGGTAGAATTGATCCTGCGAGTACGCTGGATAGTCGCGGGGGCAGGGCGAAAGCCCGTCCATGAGGAAAGTCCGGGCTCCACAGGGCAAGGATAGCGGGTAACGCCCGCCGAAGGCGACTTCAGGAAAAGTGCAACAGAGATATACCGCCCGTCGGCTTTGCGTCGATGAGGTAAGGGTGGAAAGGCGAGGTAAGAGCTCACCCGACGGCGTGTGAAAGCGACCGTCGCTGTAAACTCTATCCGGAGCAACACCGGTATGGGAGCATAGGCCGGCCCGGCTGCTCCCGAGGTGGCTTGAGCGTACCGGCGACGGCACGCGTAGATAGATGACTATCAAAACAGAACCCGGCTTATAGGCATACTCGCACGATATGAAAGCCCCCACGCGAAGGCGTGGGGGCTTTCTTTCCATCTGTTAAATTTCGGAATAGCGGGACAGGAACTGCTTAGTGCGCTCCTGCCGTGGGTGGTCGATGACCTCCCGCGCCGCGCCCTGCTCCACAATCACGCCGCCATCCATGAAGATGACCTGATCCGCCACGTCTCTGGCAAACGCCATCTCGTGGGTGACGATGATCATGGTGGTGTGCTGCTGGGCGAGACCGCGTATCACCCGGAGCACCTCGCCGGTCAGCTCCGGGTCGAGGGCGGAGGTCGGCTCGTCGAAGCAGAGAATGTCGGGCTTCATCGCCAGTGCGCGGGCAATCGCCACGCGCTGCTGCTGCCCGCCGGACAGCTGGTGGGGGTAGTTGCTCATGCGGTCAGCCAGACCGATGTCCGCCAAAAGCCGTTTGCCTTCGGCAAGGATGTCGTCGTGACTCTCTCCGGTTTTCTCCGACTTAGCCATCAACTCACGCGCCAGCGTCACGTTTTCCAAGGCGGTGTACTGGGGAAAGAGGTTAAAGCTCTGGAATACCATGCCGAAGTGGAGACGCTTTTTACGGATCTCGCTCTCGGAAAGGGTGGCGGGGTCGTCGGCGTCGAAGAGCTTTTCACCGCGTACGGTGATCACGCCCTTATCCGGCGTTTCCAGAAAATTCAGGCAGCGCAGCAACGTGGTTTTGCCGCTGCCGGAGGAGCCGATGATGGACAGAGCCTGCCCCTCCTCCAGAGAGAAGCTGATGTCCTCCAGCACGTGGGTGTCGCCAAAGTGCTTTTCGATGTGCTGTACGTCTAAGATCGCCATGTGCGGCACCTCCTTAGCGGAAATAACTGAGCTTGCGCTCGGCGTAGTTGAACAGCAGTGTCAGAACGCCTACCAGAGCCAGATAGAACACAGCCGTGTAGAACAGCGGCCATGTGATACCGGAGGACTTCATGTAGGACTCGCCGGTCATGATCAGCTCCATGATGGCGATGGTCTTGGCGAGGGAGGTGTCCTTCACCAGCGTGATGACCTCATTGGACATGGGGGGCAGGATGCGCTTGACCATTTGCAACAGCGTGATCTTAAAAAAAATCTGGCTTTTCGTCATGCCCAGCACCTGTCCCGCCTCCTGCTGCCCCACGGGGACGCTCTCGATGCCGCCCCGGTAGATCACGGCGAAGTAGCAGGCATAGTTGATGACGAAGGCGATGACGCACGCCGCCATACGGGGGTCGCTGAAGCTCGCCCAGATATTGTTGTTGAACCATTTGCCGGGACCGTAGAAGATGATGATAAGCTGGAGCATCAGCGGCGTGCCACGGATGATCCAGACAATCACGTTAAAAAGCCAGCTTACCGGCTTGCAGCGGCTGCGTAGGGCAAAGGCGATCAAAAGCCCCAGAGGAAGGGAGAACAGCAACGTCAGAAAGAACAGCTTCAGCAGCTGTCCCATGCCGCCTAACAGGGAGAGGGTGACAGTCCAGAACATGAAAAAACTCCTTCGTGGTTACTTCGCGGGGAGGGGAAACCCTTTACGAATATTCCGCCCAAAGGCAGAGGACGCTGTACGCCCTCTGCCATGGGTAAGTATCATATCACAAATCAGACGGTTTGGCAACTCACTTGGTAATGACCACCTGTGCGTTGTTGCAGTAAGCGTTGCTGCACTCCATGGCGTTCATCACGGCGTCGGTCAAAGTCATGCCGTTCCACACGCAGTCGATGGTCTTGCCGTCCAGCTCCTCGATCTTGGTGTCCCAGTTGATGACCTGGAACTCAACCTCCACGCCCAGCTTCTCGGCGACCAGCTTCGCCATGTCCGCATCGAAGCCGATCCACTGCCCGTTGGCGTCCTGATAGTCCATAGGCTCAAACTCGGTGATACCGACGATCAGCTTGCCCTTGTCCTTGATGTACTGTACATCGCTGTCACTCTCGGAGGCGGTGTACTCACAGGGGGACTGCTCCACCAGAGACTCCTGCACACCGTAGGTAGTGGCGACCTCCTGCATCTTGCCGCTGGCGTAGGTCTCCGCCAGAACGCTATTGATGAAGGACGCCAGATCGCTGCCCTTGCGGCAGCCGATGCCGTACAGCTCAGAGGTCAGCTTCTGATCCGTGACCTTCAGATTGGGGTAGCTGGTGTTCTCGCCCACCATGGCACCTGCCATCAGCAGGTCAATGATCGCGGCGTCGGCGGTGCCGGCGTCCGCCTCCATCAGAGCCTTTGCCTGAGTGTCCACGGACACGGTCTTAAAGCCCTTCTCGGCGGCGGCAGCCTCACCGGCGGAGCCGGCTTCCACTGCGTAGGTCAGCTCCTTGGTGTCGGAATTGGCGTCGTCCTTGGTGTCGTTCTTCTGCCCGCAGGCCGCCAGACTCAGAGTCATGACCAACGCCAGCAGCATGGCAACAAATTTCTTCATGGGATGTTCCTCCGTTTTCTGCGGCTCTGTTCACCGCTTGATTTACTACGCTATCATATTAGCACTTTAGAACGATAGTGTAAAGAAGTAAAACGTCCGACATTTACACAAATTTTCCTTCCGGATTTGTGCAATATGACAGCTGTGCTCTGCCACAGGGGATTTTCCGGGTTTCCGAAGGAAAAAGCTAATTGAAAATCCCGCCGATTGCGGTATAATATATTAGTTAAATAAAAAATTTGGGGAGGGAGACACCTATGACCCTGCGGGAATATGTGGACTCTATTAGAAATAAGCTTGTGGCGGTCATCGGCATCGGCGTCAGCAACACGCCGCTGCTGAAGCTGCTTGCGGCGGAAGGGCTGCGCGTTGCCGCCTGCGATAAGCGTACCCGCGAGCAGATGGGGCAGCAGGCCGAAGACCTGGAGCGTCTTGGCTGCGAGCTGCACCTGGGTCCGGATTATTTGAAGGATCTGGAGGCGGACGTGATCTTCCGCACACCGGGGCTGCGCCCGGATGTGCCGGAGATATCGGCCTGTGTTCAAAAAGGCGCCGTTTTGACCAGTGAAATGGAGGTTTTCTTCCGGATCTGCCCGTGTCCGATCATCGCTGTCACCGGCTCTGACGGAAAGACGACGACCACCACCATCATTGCCGAGCTGCTGAAAAAGGCCGGAAAGCGTGTGTGGGTGGGCGGCAATATCGGCCACCCGCTGCTGTGCGAGGCGGACGGAATGCTGAGCACGGATTTTGCGGTGTTGGAGCTGTCCAGCTTCCAGCTGATGACCATGACGCAGAGTCCGCACATTGCGGTCGTCACCAATCTGGCGCCCAACCATCTGGATGTGCACCGGGACATGGCGGAGTATGTGGCGGCCAAGGAGAATATTTTTACCCATCAGAGTCGGGAGGACATTGCCATTTTTAATGCGGATAATGCCATCACAGCAGAGCAGTCCACCCGCGCGCCCGGCCGCGCCCGCCTCTTCAGCAGGCAGGGTGAGGTTGCCGACGGCGTGTTCCTGCGGGGCGAGGACGTTGTCTGCCGCAGCGGAGGGCACGAGCGGGTCGTTATGACCGCCGGGGACATCAAAATTCCCGGCGTACACAACGTGGAGAACTACATGGCGGCCATCGCCGCCGTGGACGGCCTGGTGCCGGACCAGGTCATCCGGACCTTTGCCCGGGAATTCGGCGGTGTGGAGCACCGCATCGAGCTGGTACGAACCTATAAGGGCGTGCGGTATTATAATGACTCCATTGCCTCCAGTCCCTCCCGTGCCATCGCGGGGCTGCGGTCGTTCAGCGAGAAGGTAATCATGATCGCCGGCGGCTATGACAAACACATTCCCTTTGATGTGCTGGGGCCGGAGATCGTGGCGCATGTGAAGTTGCTGGTGCTCTGCGGTGCCACAGCGGATAAAATACGCGCCGCCGTGGAGAATGCGTCGGGGTACCGGCCCGGCCACCCGGAGATCATCGACGCCGCGCCTCTGGCAGCGGCGGTGCAGGCCGCCCGCGATCGGGCACAGCCCGGTGATGTGGTGACGCTGTCGCCGGCCTGTGCATCTTTTGACCAATTCAAGAACTTTGCCGAGCGCGGCGACTTTTTCAAAGCCATCGTGAACGGCTGGGAGGAATGAGGAAAAGCCGTGGTGTCATAGACTTCCGTAGTAAGCGCGTCATACAGCGCGTCTATGGGAGGTGACGGCATGGGCCGGCTGCGGTATATACGATTGACCCGGCGGCAGCGGGTGCGTGTGTGGCTGGCGATCATCCTGCTGGCGCTGACGGCGCTGCTGGCGGCGATCCTGCTGCACCTGCGGCCCATGCTGGAAAATCTGGCAACAGCCCGGTGCGCCAATACTGTCAGCCGCATCGTGGTGGCGGCGGTGAACGACGCCGTGGAAAACGGCTGGATGGAATACGACCGGCTGGTAAAGTTCGACAAGGACAGCGACGGCCGCGTGACGGCGCTGAGCAGCAATATGGCGGAGTTCAACCGCCTGCAGACCGCGGTGGCGGATGACGTACTGGCGCGGCTGAGTCAGGTATCCGCCAGTGAACTGGCGGTGCCGCTGGGCACACTGACCGGTTCGCCGTTGCTGGCGGGCCGAGGGCCGAAGCTGACGGTAAAAATGGAGACCATCGGCACGGCTACCGCCAAATTCCGGGATAAATTCACGGCGGCGGGCATCAACCAGACAAAGCACCAGATCCTGCTGGATGTAGACGTACGCGTGAGTATCCTGCTGCCGGGGATCACCACCTACACAAAAGTGAGCAACGAGATATCCGTGGCGGAGACGGTGATCGTGGGCGGCGTGCCCCAGACGTACACCTATTTCAGCACCACGGAGGATAAGATCGAGGATTACGCCGACGAGTACATTATGAACAATGGATGAGGGCTTGGATATGGACTATCGCAAGGAGATACAGGAGCTGCGCCGCACGCTGACGGAGAACGGATACCTCTACTACGTGCTGGATGCGCCCACCATGTCAGATTATGAATATGACCATCTGCTGCGGCGGCTGGAGGACTTGGAGGCAGCGCATCCGGAGGAGATCACGCCGGATTCTCCCACCCAGCGGGTGGGCGGACAGACGCTGACGGAGTTTCAGCAGGTGACCCACGCCGTGCCGCTGGAAAGCCTGCAGGATGTGTTCGACGACGAGGAGGTCTGCCGCTTCCTGGAGAAGATACCCCTGGAGCACCCCGCCTACAGCGTGGAACCGAAGGTGGACGGCCTCTCCGTGGCTCTGGAATACCGTGACGGCGTGTTCGTCCGCGGTGCCACCCGGGGTGACGGACGGGTGGGGGAGGACGTGACCGAAAATCTGCGGACGATCCGGTCCATCCCCATGACTCTGCCGGAGAAGCTGCCCCGCCTCATCGTGCGGGGCGAGGTGTACATGGCCCGCAGTGTGTTTGAGGAGATCAACGCCCGGCGTGAGATCGAGGGCAAGCCACTGATGGCCAATCCCCGCAACGCCGCCGCCGGCTCCCTGCGGCAGCTGGACCCCAAGATCGCCGCCCAGCGGCGGCTGGACATCGCGGTCTTTAATTTGCAGCTGGCGGAGGGCCGGGAATTTTCCACCCACACAGAGACGATCGACTATCTGGCCAGTCAGCATTTCAAGGTGATTCCCCACAAGCGGCTGTCTGCGCCGTCGGATATCCTGGCGGAGATCGCGGCGCTGGGCGATGGCCGTGAGCAGTTTCCTTTCGATATCGACGGTGCGGTGGTGAAGCTGGACGACCTGCATGACCGCGAGGTTATCGGCAGTACGGCAAAGTTCCCCAAATGGGCCATTGCATACAAATATCCGCCGGAGGTCAAGCCGTCGGTGGTGAAGGATATCGTGGTACAGGTGGGCCGCACCGGTGTGCTGACGCCCAAGGCGGAGCTGGAGCCGGTACGGCTGGCGGGCACGACGGTCGCCTTTGCCACGCTGCATAACCAGGATTATATTACCCAGAAGGATATCCGGGTGGGGGATACGGTGTTGGTGCGGAAGGCCGGCGAGATCATCCCGGAGATCGTTGAGGTGGTGGCGGACAAGCGTCCCGCCGGGACGAAGCCCTATACCCTGCCCGAGACGTGCCCCGTGTGCGGCGCACCGGTGGTGCGGGACGAGGACGGCGCGGCGCTGCGCTGCACCGGCGCGGAGTGCCCCGCCCAGCTGCTGCAGTACCTGACCCACTTTGCCAGCAGGGGCGCTATGGACATTGACGGGCTGGGACCTGCGGTGATGCAGCAGCTGATCGACAGCGGACTTGTCCGGACCGCCGCGGACCTGTACAGCCTAACGCCGAAGCAGCTGGAGCCGCTGGAGCGCATGGGCAAAAAATCGGCGCAGAATGCGGTGGACGCTATCGCCAGAAGCCGGGACAACGACCTGTGGCGGCTCATCAACGCGCTGGGCATACGGCAGGTGGGGGAGAAGGCTGCCAAGACGCTGGCGCAGCGGTTCGGCACTATGGACGCACTGGCAGCGGCTCCGGAGGAGGAGCTGACTGCCGTGGACGACGTGGGCCCCATTACCGCGCGGTATCTCTGCCAGTGGATGAAAAGCCCCCAGTCCCGCGATCTGCTGGCGCGGCTGAAGGCCGTCGGCGTCAATATGACCTGTAAAGAGAAAACGGTTGACAGTCGTTTTGCCGGAATGACTTTTGTGCTGACAGGCACGCTGGAAAAGTTTACCCGAGACGCGGCGGCGGAGATGATCGAAAAGCGGGGCGGCAAGGCCGCCGGCTCCGTGTCAAAAAAGACCACCTATGTGGTGGCCGGAGAAAATGCCGGCAGCAAGCTGCAAAAAGCAGAGGCGCTGGGCATTCCCGTGCTGACGGAGGACGAATTTTTAGCACTTCTGGACTGAGGAGGCAATCAATATGGCAGTGAATACGGATAAGACATTGCAGCATCAGCTGATCTACAGCGTGTTCGTGCGAAACCACACACCGGAGGGCACCTTCCGTGCGCTGGAACGTGATCTGGACCGATTGAGCGCCTTGGGTACGGATATTGTATGGCTGATGCCTATCCATCCTATTGGCGAGGTGGGCCGCAAGGGCACGCTGGGCAGTCCCTACGCCATCCGTGACTACCGGGGCGTGAACCCGGAGTACGGCACCGTGGAGGATTTCCGCCATCTGGTGGGCGCCATCCATGTCCGGGGCATGAAGTGCATCATCGACGTGGTGTACAACCACACGTCGCCGGACTCGGTGCTGGCCCAGACCCACCCGGAGTGGTTTTTCCGGGACGAGCAGGGTCGGCCCAGCCGCCATGTGGCGGATTGGTGGGATGTAGTAGACCTGGATTATACCCACAAGGAACTGTGGCGCTACCAGATCGATACGCTGAAAATGTGGGCGGAGATCGTGGATGGCTTCCGCTGCGATGTGGCCAGCAGCGTGCCCCTGGACTTCTGGGCCCGGGCGCGGCAGGAGGTGGAAGTGGTCCGCCCCGGCTGCATCTGGCTGGCGGAGAGCGTACACGGCGCCCATGTGCTGGGTCTGCGGCGGCAGGGTGCCTATTGCGCCACGGATACGGAGCTGTACCGGGCCTTCGACATGACCTACGACTATGATATCTGGCCGTGGTTCGAAGGGTACCTGTCCGGGGAAAACAGCCTGCGGCAGTACATCGATATGCTGAACTACCAGGAGCTGACATATCCCGCGGGTTTTATCAAGATGCGCTGCGGTGAGAACCACGACACACCGCGTCTGGCCCACTGGGTGCAGGACGAACGGCGGCTGCGGCACTGGCTGGCATTTTTGTACTTCTGTCGGGGCAGTATGCTGCTCTACGGCGGCACGGAGTTTGCACCGCGCCGTCAGGTAGGGCTATTTGATGCGGACGATAATTTCGGCGACAAGCGGTCTGACCTGTCGGACTTCCTGCGCCGGTGCAAGGCCATGAAGCAGACGCTGCCGCTGGAGGGTGCGGTGTGGTACGAGGTCAGCGGCGGCGCTGTTATCGGGCACTATAAGTCCCCGGCAGGGGAGCGCACCGGCGTATTTGATCTGTCCGGCTGCGGCGGCCGCGTATCGGTGGCGCTGGCCGACGGCATGTACAAAAATCAACTGGGCGGTGATTTGACCGTCACCGATGGGCAGGTCGATATCAGCGGCGAGCCGATGGTCATCTGAGTTGTACTTTTCACCAAAACAGGGAGCGATTTTGTAGCAGTTGTTACAGAATCGCTCCCCCTGCATTGATTATTGCGCGCGTGAATGGTATAATTAACACTGTTTTAATGCGCCCGCCCGAAAAGCGGGATACTTCTATGTTTATAGAGGAGGAAAGAAAAGAATGAGCAAAATCATGAAGATCTGCGACGGCAACGAAGCGGCGGCGTATGTGGCATACGCCTTTTCCGAGGTCGCTGCCATCTATCCCATTACGCCGTCCAGCCCCATGGCGGAGCACGCCGATGCCTGGTCGGCCAACGGCAGGAAAAACATCTTCGGCCAGCCGGTGCGTCTGGTTGAGATGCAGTCCGAAGCCGGTGCCTGCGGCGCCTGTCACGGTGCGTTGGAGGCCGGTGCTTTGGCCACCAGCTTCACCGCGTCCCAGGGCCTGATGCTGATGATCCCCACCATGCACCGCATCTCCGGCGAGCGCCTGCCCGGCGTGCTGCACGTGGCGTCCCGTACCGTGGGCACCCATGCGTTCTCCATCTTCGGCGACCACTCCGACGTGATGAACTGCCGGCAGACGGGCTTTGCCATGCTGTCCAGCGGCAGCGTCCAGCAGGCGGCAGATCTGGCTGCTGTGGCGCATCTGAGTGCCATCAAGGCGCGTATCCCGTTCCTGCACTTCTTCGACGGCTTCCGTACCAGCCACGAGATCCAGAAGATCGACGTGCTGACCTACGACGAGTACGCCAAGCTGGTGGACTACAACGCGCTGGCCGCCTTCCGCGCCAACGCCCTGAACCCGGAGGATCCCCGGATGCGTTCTCTGGTGGATAACCCCGATATCTACTTCCAGCTGCGCGAGTCCAACAACACGGCCTATGCCGAGCTGCCGGAAATCGTAGAAGACTATATGGCCCAGATCAGCAAGCTCACCGGCCGCGAGTACCACCTCTTCAACTACTACGGCGCACCGGACGCCGAGCGTGTTATCGTGGCTATGGGCTCTGTGGGCGGCTGCGCCCAGGAGGTCGTCAATTACCTGAACGCCAAGGGCGAGAAGGTGGGCTTCCTGCAGGTACACCTGTTCCGTCCCTTCTCCCGCAAGCATCTGATGGCCGCTATGCCCAAGACGGTGAAGAAAATCGCCGTTCTGGACCGCGTCAAGGAGATCGGCTCCATCGGCGAGCCGCTGTACGAGGACATCTGCGCCGCCTACATCAACGAGAGCGACCGCCCCGCCATCTACGCCGGACGCTACGGCCTGTCCAGCAAGGACACCACCCCCGCCCAGATCAAGGCCGTGTTCGACAATCTGCTGTTGGGCGAGCCGAAGAACCACTTTACCATCGGCATCGTGGACGACGTGACTCATCTGTCCCTGCCTGTGGGCGCGCCGCTGCTGACCGAACCGGAGGGCACCATCTCCTGCAAGTTCTGGGGTCTGGGCTCCGACGGTACCGTGGGCGCCAACAAGAACTCCATCAAGATCATCGGTGAGACGACAGATATGTACTGTCAGGCGTACTTTGAGTATGACACCAAGAAGTCCTTTGGTATCACCAAGAGCCACCTGCGCTTCGGCAAGCACCCCATCAGCTCTACCTATTATGTGAGCAGCGCGGACTTCATCGCCTGCCACAACCAGACGTACCTGACCAAGTACGACATTATCCATGAGCTGAAGCCCCACGGCAGCTTCCTGCTGAACTGCGAGTGGACGGAGAACGAGCTGGAGCAGCATGTTCCCGGCGAGATCCTCAAGTACATCGCCGACAACGACATCAAGTTCTACATCATCGACGCCAACAAGGAGTCTCAGGCGCTGGGTCTGGGCAACCGCTCCAACATGGTGCTGCAGGCCGCCTTCTTCAAGCTGGCCAACGTTATCCCCGTGGAGGACGCCGTGGCCCACATGAAGGACGCCGTCAAAAAGACCTACGGACTCAAGGGCGAGAAGGTCGTCAACATGAACATCGCCGCCGTGGATGCCGGTATCAACGCCCTGGTGGAGGTCAAGGTGAAGCCCGAATGGACGAACCTCACCGGCAAGGCGTTGAAGCCCGCCGACGAGAGCCTGCCCTACGTCATCAAGAACATTCTGGTGCCCATCAACGCCCAGAAGGGCGATGACCTGCCCGTTTCCGCCTTCAAGGGCATGGAGGACGGCACCATGCCGCTGGGCACTTCCAAGTATGAAAAGCGCGGCATCGCCACCCATCTGCCTGTGTGGGACGCTGCCGAGTGCCTCCAGTGCAATATGTGCTCCTTCGTCTGCCCCCACGCCGTCATCCGACCCTTCCTGCTGGACGAGGGCGAGGTAAAGGCCGCACCGGTGGATATGACGCTGGTGGATGCCAAGGGCCCCGGCCTGGCCGGCCTGAAGTACACCATGGGCGTCTCCACGCTGGACTGCACCAGCTGCGGCAGCTGCGTAGCCTCCTGCCCCAAGTCCGGCAAGGCACTGAAGATGGTCCCCACCCACGAGGTGTCTCTGGACCAGACCGACTGGAACTTCCTGACCACCGTGAAGGAAAAGACCTCCCGCGTGGACAAATTTACCCTGAAGGGTAGCCAGTTCAAGCAGCCCCTGGTGGAGTTCAACGGGGCCTGTGCCGGCTGCGGTGAGACGCCCTACATCAAGCTGCTGACCCAGATGTTCGGCGACAAGATGTATCTGGCCAACGCCACCGGCTGTACCCAGGCCTGGGGCGCGGCTATGCCCTGCGTACCGTACTGCAAGAACGCCGAGGGCAAGGGCGTGGCGTGGTCCAACTCCCTGTTCGAGAACAACGCCGAGTTCTCCTACGGTATGTGCCTGGCCGTCAAGCAGCTGCGTGATTGCGTCACCGGCTACGTTAAGGAGCTGGATGCCCTGACCAAGGACGAGGCCGTCAAGGCCGCCATCGCCAAGTATATGGAGACGTATGATGACCTGGACGCCTCCACCCCCGCCACTGCTGAGCTGGTGGCACTGCTGGAGAAGGGCAAGTTCTCCGCCGACGAGCAGAAGCTGGTGGATGAGATCCTAAAGCGCAAGAAAGATCTCTCCAAGAAGACCATGTGGATGTACGGCGGCGACGGCTGGGCCTACGATATCGGCTACGGCGGTCTGGATCACGTGTTCGCCATGGGCGAGGACGTGAATGTCCTGCTGGTGGATACCGAGGTCTACTCCAACACCGGCGGCCAGTCCTCCAAGGCCACGCCTGTGGGTGCTGTTGCCCAATTCCAGGCCAGCGGCAAGAAGACCAAGAAGAAAGACCTTGGCATGCTGATGATGACCTACGACAACGTCTATGTGGCCCAGTGCTCCATGGGCGCCAATCCCAATCAGCTGATCAAGGCCATCAAGGAGGCCGAGGCCCACAAGGGTCCGTCCATCGTCATCTGTTACGCGCCCTGCATCAACCACGGCATCAAGAAGGGCATGAACAACGTCCAGCAGGAGATGAAGGACGCCGTCAACTCCGGTTATTGGAACCTGTACCGGTACAGCCCGGAGACCAAGACCTTTACCCTGGACAGCAAGGAGCCCACCATGCCCCTGTACGACTTCATGAAGGGCGAGGTTCGTTACGCCTCTCTGGAGCTGAGCTTCCCGGAGAACGCCAAGGTGCTGTTCGCCGAGGCGGAGGAAGCCGCCAAGGAGAAGTACGAATCCTATAAGCGCCGCGCGGAGAAGTAAGCCTTCGCAGCAAACGCCCCGGCCATTAGGTCGGGGCGTTTTTTCCTGTATCTGCGGCTTCCGGATGCGGAAAAGGGAGGGGGTAGCCGTGCACCGGGCAGACGGGGGATCCAGGGAGGAAATAACTTATTCCGATAAGAAAAAATTGTTAAACTGTTGACAGACAGATGGGCAAGTGATAAAATTAACAAAGTAAAAAATGCAGCAGCACAGGATGCGGAAAGGGAGAACACTATGGCGAGACCGTTTGACTACACAGCGGAATACAAGCGTAAGCTATGCACCGCCGATGAAGCGGCACGGGTGGTAAAAAGCGGCGACTGGATCGACATCTCCATGGGCACGGGTTTTCCGTCTCTGATGGACGCCGCCATTGCCAAGAGAAAGGATGAGCTCCGCGAGGTCAAGATCCGCGGCTATCTGATCTTCGACCCGATCCAGATGGTGGAGTGCGACCCCGAGCGCAGGCACTTTGTCTACAACAGCTGGCATATGTCCGGCTATGAGCGCAAGCTCTGCGACCGTGGACTGTGTAATTTTAATCCCATGGTGTTCCGCAACCTCAGCTGGTATTACAGCCAGTTCCTCACCGTCAACGTGGCCATGATGGCTGTGACCCCCATGAACGAGCACGGCTACTTCAACTTTGCCGGTGCCACGGCCTCCGCTCGTTCTACGCTGGACAAGGCAGACGTAGTCATTCTGGAGATCAACGAGAATCTGCCCTGGGTCTACGGCGGTCTGGACGAGTGCATCCATATCAGCGATGTGGACATGATCGTAGAGGGGCCCCATGGCCCGCTGCCCAGCGTCAAGTCTCCCGCCGCCAATGAGGCGGAGATGAAGATCGCCGAATACGTGGTGCAGAACATGGTGGACGGCTCCACCTTACAACTGGGCATCGGTTCTCTGCCCAACGCGGTGGGCCAGATGATCGCCAAGAGTGATCTGCGGGACCTGGGCATCCATACCGAGATGCTGTGCGACAGCTATCTGGATATGTACAAGGCTGGCAAGATCACCAACAACCAGAAGAAGCTGGATCGCTACAAGAGCATCTTCGGCCTGGCCATCGGCTCGCCGGATCTGTATGATTGGATACGGGAAAACCCCGGCGTGGTCACCTATCCCATCAGCTACTGCAACGACCCGGCCAACGTGGGCAAGCAGGATAATTTTGTTTCCATCAACAACTGTATCTCCGTCGATCTGTACGGACAGATCTGCGCCGAAAGCTCCGGCACCCGCCAGATCAGTGGCACCGGCGGTCAGCTGGACTTCCTTGAGGGTGCGGCGTTGTCTCACGGCGGCAAGGCCTTTATCTGTCTGACGTCCTCGTTTACGGATAAGCAGGGAAATGTGAAGTCCCGCATCAACCCGCTGCTGACCCCCGGCGACATCGTCACCGACCCCCGCAGCCAGGCGTACTACATCGTCACCGAGTACGGCGGCGTGAACCTGGTGGGCTGTTCTACCTGGGAACGGGCGGAGAAGCTGATCTCCATTGCCCACCCCATGTTCCGCGATGACCTGATCGCCAACGCGGAGAAGCAGGGCATCTGGATCAAGTCCAACAAGCGCTGAAAGGTACATAGCAAGAGGGAGATGGCCCTACGCCGTCTCCCTCTTGACATTTTCCTGCGGATATAGTATACTTCCTGCATATGAAATCGGCGATGACGGGAAGCAGTAGGCGGTCAGCGGATGCCAAGAGAGGGCGCGGCAGGTGTAAGCGCCCGTGATGCCCCGCCCAAGTCGTCCCTGAGCTTCGCGCTGAACTGACAGTAGGCTGCGGCGGTTTGCCCTCCGTTACCGGGGCGGGGTGTTGCTGCACCCATGAGCGCGGGAGCGATCCCGAATACAGGTGGTACCACGGACGTTATGTTCGCCCTGTTTTGCACTGGCAAAACGGAGCGGACTTTTTGTTTTGCCAAATACCGAAAAAGGAGTACAGATATGAAAGAACTGCCCAAGGTCTATGACCCGCGGGACGTGGAATCCCGCATCTACAAGCTTTGGATGGACGGCGACTGCTTCAAGGCGGAGCCGAACCCGGACAAGAAGCCTTTTTCCATCGTCATGCCGCCCCCCAACGTCACCGGCCAGCTGCACATGGGCCACGCCCTGGACTGCACCCTACAGGACATCCTGACCCGCTTTAAGCGGATGCAGGGCTACGAGGCACTGTGGCTGCCCGGCAGCGACCACGCCGGCATCGCCACCCAGATTAAGGTGGAGGAGGAACTGCGGAAGAACGAGGGCTTGACCCGTTACGATCTGGGCCGCGAGAAGTTCCTTGAGCGTGTGTGGGCCTGGAAGGAAAAATACGGCAGCCGTATCGTGGAGCAGCAGAAAAAGATGGGCGCCTCCTGCGACTGGAGCCGTGACCGCTTCACCATGGACGAGGGCTGCTCCCGCGCCGTGCGCGAGACCTTCTGCGAGCTGTACGAAAAGGGCCTGATCTACAAGGGCAGCCGCATCATCAACTGGTGCCCCCACTGCCTGACGGCCCTGTCCGACGCCGAGGTGGAGTACACCGATAAGCCCGGCAATCTGTGGTATATCCGTTACCCCCTGGCGGACGGCAGCGGTGACATCGTGATCGCCACCACCCGGCCTGAGACCATGTTCGGCGATACCGGCGTGGCGGTGAACCCGGAGGACGAGAAGTTCAAGCACCTGATCGGCAAGACCTGCATCCTGCCCATTATGAACCGCGAGATCCCCATCGTGGGCGACGATTACTGCGAGATCGGCTTCGGTACCGGTGCCGTGAAGATGACCCCCGCCCATGACCCCAACGACTTCGAGGTGGGCCTGCGGCACAATCTGGAGGTCATCCGCTGCATCAGCGACGACGGCACCATGAACGAGAACGCCGGCAAATATGAGGGAATGGACCGCTACGCCTGCCGCAAGGCGGTGGTGGCCGATCTGGAGGCGCAGGGCTACCTGGTCAAGACCGAACCGTACAGCCACAACGTGGGCACCTGCTACCGCTGCCACAACGATGTGGAGCCCCTGATCTCCGCCCAGTGGTTCGTGAAGATGGCGCCCCTGGCCAAGGAGGCCATCCGTGTGGTGGAGGACGGCACCATCAAGTTCGTGCCTGAGCGCTTCACCAAGACCTATATCAACTGGATGGAGAACGTCCATGACTGGTGTATCTCCCGCCAGCTGTGGTGGGGCCACCAGATTCCCGCCTGGTATTGCGATGAGTGCGGCCATATCAATGTCAGCCGTGAGGATCCCACCAAGTGTGAAAAGTGCGGCTGCACACACCTGACCCGCGAGGAGGACGTGCTGGACACCTGGTTCAGCTCCGCCTTGTGGCCCTTCTCCACCCTGGGTTGGCCCGACACGGATGCCGCCGACCTGAAGTACTGGTATCCCACCTCCGTTATGGTCACCGGCTACGACATTATCTTCTTCTGGGTGGCCCGCATGATCTTCTCCGGCATGGAGCAGATGAAGAAGGAGCCCTTCAAGACGGTATTCATCCACGGTCTTGTCCGTGATGACAAGGGCCGCAAGATGTCCAAGTCCCTGGGCAACGGAATCGACCCCCTGGAGATGGCCGAGAAGTACGGCGCAGACGCCTTGCGCTTCAACCTGATCACCGGTAACAGCCCCGGCAATGATATGCGCTTCTTCGTGGAGAAGTGCGAAGCCATGCGTAACTTTGCCAATAAAATCTGGAATGCCAGCCGCTTCGTCATGATGAACTTGTCCATCGACAAGGTCGAACTGCCCGAGAAGTTGGAGCTGGAGGACAAATGGATCCTCAGCAAGCTGAATACCCTGATCCGCGAGGTCACCGACAATCTGGAGGCCTACGAGCTGGGCGTTGCCTCCGCCAAGATCTACGACTTCATCTGGGACACCTACTGCGACTGGTATATCGAGCTGACCAAGACCCGCCTGAACGGCGAGGATGCGCAGGCAAAGCAGGCCGCCGAGAATGTGCTGTGCTATGTGCTGCTGCGTATCCTGGAGCTGCTGCACCCGTTCATGCCCTTCATCACCGAGGAGATCTGGCAGGCGCTGCCCCACGAGGGCCGGTACCTCATCTCCGCCAAGTGGCCGGAGTATCAGGATGCGCTGCACTTCCCGGAGGCCGAGGCCGCTATGGAGGCCGTCAAGGACGCCATCTCCGCCATCCGCGCCCGCCGCGCCGAGATGAACGTGCCGCCCAGCCGCAAGGCTCAGGTCATCCTTGTGACGGCGCAGCCGGAGAACTATCAGTTGGGCGCACACTTCATCACCCGCATGGCCTACGCCAGCGAGCTGACGGTGCTGACCGCCGCGCCTGCCGACCTGACCGGCATGGTGACCGTCGCCACCCACGACGCCACGGTGTATATGCCCATGGCGGAGCTGGTGGACATCGCCAAGGAGCTGGAGCGCATCGCCACCGAGCGCAAAAAGGCGGAGGAGAACCTCCAGCGCATCGAGGCCAAGCTGGCCAACGAGTCCTTCACCTCTCGTGCCCCGGAGAACGTGGTCAACGCAGAGCGCGAAAAGGCCGAAAAGGCCCGGGCGCTTATCACCAAGCTGGACGCCTCCGCTGCAGCAATGAAGCTGTAAAGCTATAGTGCTTCACAGTTATTCTGATGTAAAAACGAAAGCAAAGCCCAGCCCGCCGTGTGCAGGACCGGACAAACAAAAAAGACGCCTTTCGGCGTCTTTTTTGTTTGTCCGCAAACGGGAATATGCGCTATATACGCGGCCCGCTGTGCCAGATTGACCGCCGTTCCGGCGCCGAAAAACATGGTGCTTTCCAAAATTTTTCGCCCTTCTGACGGGTTTCGACAAATTCCGCGCGTCGGATAGTCTATAATCAACGCAGAACATCGAACCGCGGAGTTTTTTCTGGCAGGCACGGCCTGCGGCACACACCAAAGAAAAAGGAGCGTTCAAATGGAAGTATCGGCAAAACACGAGGGCAAAACGCTGACATTCTTTCTGGTCGGCGAGTTGGACCACCATGGGGCAAAAGGACTGCTGGAAAATCTGGAGCGCGAGATCGAGCGGACGCTGCCACTGTCGCTGGTGCTGGATTTTTCCGGCGTCACATTTATGGACAGCTCCGGCATCGCCGTGGCGCTGCGGGGTTGGCAGCGGATGCGGGAGCTGGGCGGCGCCGTAACGCTGTATCATGTGGCGCAGCAGCCAAGAAAGGTGTTCGAAGCGTCAGGCGTCGGACGCATGGTGACGATCGTTTGAGGAGGGAGTACATACTATGACGCGAGCTGAAAACTACGTGACACTGGAATTCCTGAGCCGCAGCAGCAACGAGGGGTTTGCGCGGGTGGCGGCGGCAGGCTTTGCCGCCCAACTGGACCCCACACTGGATGAGCTGGGGGACATCAAGACCGCCGTCAGCGAGGCGGTGACCAACGCCATCGTCCACGCCTATCCGGATCAGTTGGGTAAGGTGGTGATGAAGCTGAAGATATTGAAAGGGGGGATGCTGGAGATCACGATCCGCGACTGGGGGCGCGGTATCGAAAATGTGGAGCAGGCCCGCCGTCCCATGTATACCACCGGCGGCAGCGAGCGCAGCGGCATGGGCTTTACGATTATGGAGAGCTTCACGGATCGGTTGGTAGTGCGGTCTGTTCCGGGAAAGGGGACCACAGTGCAGATGCGTAAACGGATCGCGCCGCGGCTGGCGATACGATGAGCGACCGGCTGGCACTGCTGGAACGGGCCCAGCAGGGCGATGACCGGGCGGAGGCGCAGCTGCTGACGGAGAACGCGGGATTGATCTGGTCCATCGTCCGTCGTTACAATGGTTGCGGTGTGGAGACGGATGACCTGTATCAGTTGGGGTGCATCGGCTTTGTAAAGGCTGTAAAGGGGTTTGACCTCACATACGGGACGCAGTTTTCCACCTATGCCGTGCCGAAAATCGCCGGCGAGATACGTCGGTTCCTCCGGGATGACGGTCCGGTAAAAGTGGGCCGCACCATGCGGGAAAAGGGGCAGACACTTTGGGCGGCACGGGAACGGCTGCAAGGGCGTCTGGGCTGTGAGCCAAAGCTGTCACAGCTGGCAGCGGAGACCGGCATGACACCGGAGGAGATCGCCGCCGTGGATCTGGCGCTGATCGCACCGGACTCTCTGCAGCAGGAGACCGCGGAGGGCCTGACGCTGGAGTCCACACTATGTGCCGAGGAGCCCAGCGTCTCTCTGGTGGAGCGTATCGCTCTGCGGGACGCCATCGACGCACTGCCGGAGAAAGAACGGAAGACCATTCTCCTGCGTTTTTTCAAGGGGTTGACGCAGGAGCAGACCGCCCGCATCTTACAGGTATCGCAGGTCCAGGTCTCGCGGCTGGAGCGCCGCAGCCTGCAAAAGCTGCGGGACCTGCTGGCAGAGGAGTGACTTCGGGCAGAGACGGCGTAAAAAGGGAGGCGTCTCGACAGCAGCGCGATTTCGAATGTAAAATGGATCAGGACAGAGGGGGCTCTATTGCGGAACGCTCATCCCGTTATCGGCGGGATGGGCGTTCCCTCGTAACGGAAAGGTGAAACGCTTTCCCGGTATCTGTCTCTCAGCCGTCCGTTCCGGAGGCACCCGGCAGCTTCGGCGAGGCGCCCTGCTCTTTTTCGTATTCCAAAGGCAAAAACTCCGTCATGGTCCCCCGATACCGTTTCGGCATAAACGTGTTCTGACACCGGGGATTTTCGCGCTCCCGAATGGCGACGCTTTGGAAAAACTGCTTCCACAGCGAGCGAAAGTACAACTCGTCCTCTCCGGGCAGCGTGGGCTGAAAGTGCTCCATCCGCATAATGCGGGAACGGCCTCCGGCATACAGCAGCAGCTCTCGATGGGTGCGGTCATAGATAAAGAATTGCTCGTTGGCATAGCGCTGGCAGAAATGGCCGCGCAGCAGCGGCAGCACACGGTTTTTGGGCTCGATCTCCGCGCCCAGTGTACCGCCGTAGTCCGAAAACCGCACAAAACCGCGCAGTTTTTCCAGCTCGCCGTTCATATGGCGGATGGCGCGATACAGCGGATAGCAGGCCGGGTCGGACAGATCGCGCATAAAGCCGGGTCCCTCTGCCAACAGCTTCCGGATAAAGGCGTACAAACGGGCTTCCTTGTCCGGCAGACACGTTAAAAAGCCGCGGCGCACCACGGCCAGCGCTTTGCCGGACCGGGCGGCGATACCGCGGCTGACCCGCTGACTGTACGCCGGCTGGGTGATCACGGTGCGAACCTCATAGAGGGAGAGGGGGTCTTCGTCGCAGCAGAAGGCGGCGGGGGCCTCCTTGTACACATAGCTCTCATATACGCAGCACAGAAAACCATCCAGGCTGCCATCATATTGATAAATCACGTCATTCATACGGCTTCTCCTACCGGATCAAAGAGAGACAACTGTGCAGCCTGGTCCGAAGGCAGCGTATCGCGCTCCAGTCGTTCCAGCTGCAAGGGCAGCGTAGCAGGGGAGAAGTGCAGTCCCTCCGGTATCCGCCCGCCGCAGGTAATAAAGTACTGCGCCCGTTTCAGCACCACGCCCAGCTTTTTCAGGTCCTCAAAGCGTAGGGTACCGCCGCAGCGCCGTGCCGATACGATGCGCCGCGCACTGGTGGGGCCGATTCCGGGAACGCGCAGCAGCGTCTCCAGATCCGCCCGCATGACCTCGACAGGGAACTGGTCCAGATGCTGCAGTGCCCAGCTGCATTTTGGATCCAGCCGCGGGTCAAAGTCCGGGTGGGCGTCATCCAGCAGCTCGGCGGCCCGAAAACCGTAAAACCGCAGGAGCCAGTCCGCCTGGTACAGGCGATGCTCCCGCAGCAGCGGCGGTTTGGTGTCCAGGGATGGCAGCAGGCTATTTTCCACCACCGGTACATACGCGGAGTAGAACACGCGCTTCAGCCTGTACTTGCGATATAGTGACTCCGTCAGGTGCAGAATGCGCCGGTCGCTGTCGTCGGTAGCGCCCACGATCAGCTGTGTGCTCTGCCCCGCCGGGGCAAACACCGGTGCGTGCCGGTACTTCACCAGCTCCGCCTTACTCTGTGCCGCGCCGTCGCGGATCAGTCCCATCGGGCGCAGGATCGCCTCCCTGGTCTTATCCGGGGCCAGCGCCTGCAAACCCTGCTGACTGGGCAGCTCGATGTTCACACTGAGCCGGTCGGCCAGCAGTCCCAGCTGATGCACCAGCTCCGGCGCCGCACCGGGGATAGCTTTGGCGTGGATGTAACCGTTGAAACGATACTCCTCCCGCAGGATACGCAGGGCCCGGATTATCTGTTCCATGGTGTAGTCCGGATCGCGCAGTACGCCGCTGGAGAGGAACAGACCTTCTATGTAATTCCGCCGAAAGAAGCCGATGGTCAGTTCCGCCAGTTCACGGGGCGTGAAGGCGGCGCGGCGCGTATCATTGCTGCGTCGGTTAACGCAGTACTTGCAGTCGTACACGCAGGCATTGCTCAACAGCACCTTCAGCAGCGTGATGCACCGCCCATCGGCCGAAAAGCTGTGACAGCAGCCGGCGATGGAAGAGGAGGTGTTGCCGATCATACCCGGCCGGAATCCGCGGCGCACGCCGCTGGACGTACACGCCGCGTCATATTTGGCCGCATCCGACAATATCGCCAGCTTGTCCAGCAGCTCCATGCTTTTATGCCATGCGGCGGCGCCGGGGCGCCGGCCTGTCAATACAGTCGATGAGCCGCAGTACATTGGCGGCGATGGAACCCGCGCCCAGCAGCGTGATAATGAGACCAAAAGTTGTCATAGTTGTGTCCTCCTTGCTCGAACTGTTGTTCTGGTAATAGTATAAATCGAACAAGCGTTCTTGTCAAGTGAAATCGAACAAAAATTCTATAAATTTCATTTGCGGTTGACCGGGCGCGGAAGTTGTATTAAAATGAGAGCAACGAACGAGAAAGACGAGGCCCCTCTATGACGGATCTGGAAAAACGCTTTATCAAGGCCCGGCGCGATGCGATCGCGGTGGATTATCAGAATTTGAACGACTGCCAGCGCCAGGGCGTGCTGGCCACGGAGGGGCCGCTGCTTCTGTTGGCGGGCGCTGGCTCCGGTAAGACGACCGTGCTGATCCACCGGGTGGCCAATCTGCTGCGGTATGGTCGTGGCAGTGATACCGAGGAGATACCGATTCCCATCAGCGAGGACGAGGTATCGTTTCTGGAGCAGTATGCCAAGGTGCCGGACTCGGCGCAGCACGCTCTCGTGGAGTATCTCTGCGCGGTGGAACCGGCCCGTCCCTGGGAGGTGCTGGCTATCACCTTCACCAACAAGGCTGCTAACGAGCTGAAGGATCGCCTGGGGCGGATGCTGGGGGAGGAAGCTGCCGCCGATGTGTGGGCGTCCACGTTCCACTCCGCCTGTGTGCGTATCCTGCGGCGAGACATCGACCGCATCGGTTTCGACCGCAGCTTTACCATCTATGACAGTGATGACAGCAAGCGTGTGGTCAAGGACATTCTCAAGGAGCTGGGGCTGGAGGAGAAGTCGTTTCCGCCCCGCGAGGTGCAGTCGGTCATCTCCCGCGCCAAGAACGATATGCAGTCGCCGGAGGAATTTCTGGAGCAGTGGCAATCGATCAACGACTGGCGGAAAATAAGGATGGGTAAAGTATATACACTTTACAATAAAAAGCTTCGTGAGGCCAATGCGCTGGACTTTGATGACCTGCTGTGGCACACGGTGCGCCTGCTGCAGACGGCGCCGGATGTGCGGGAGTACTACCAACGGAAGTTCCGCTATGTCCTCATTGACGAGTATCAGGACACCAACGCGCTGCAATACGAGCTGGCCAAGCTGCTGACGGGCCCCGCCCGGAACATCTGTGTGGTAGGTGACGACGACCAGAGCATTTACCGCTTCCGGGGCGCGGATATCACCAATATCCTCAGCTTTGAGCGGCAGTTCAAGGGCGCGCGGGTCATTCGGCTGGAACAGAATTATCGCTCTACGCAGAATATCCTGGACGCGGCAAACGCGGTCATTCGCAACAATCAGGGCCGCAAGGGCAAGACCCTGTGGACGGAGAACGGCTGCGGCGAGCTGGTGACGGTAAAGACCACCTTCAACGAGAGCGACGAGGCCAACTTTGTCCTGGGGCAGATCATGATGTACTACCGCCGGGGCGGCAGCTGGGGTGACTGTGCGGTGCTGTACCGTACCAACACCCAGTCCAACGCGCTGGAATACGCCTGCAAGCGCAGCGGCATCCCCTATAAGATCTACGGTGGTCTGAAGTTTTTTGACCGGGCCGAGGTCAAGGATATGCTTGCCTATCTGTGCGTCATCAACAACCCCACGGACGATCTGCGCCTGCGGCGCATCGTCAACGTTCCCGCCCGCAAGATCGGCCAGGCCACCGTGGACAAGGCCCAGATTATTGCCACACAGCACGGCCTGACGCTCTACGACGTATTCCGCCGTGCGGAGGAATTCCCCGAGCTGAAAAATGCAGCTGGCAAGCTGAATACCTTTACAGAGATGATCGAGGAAATGCGCCGCCGCCTGCCGGAGAGTGAGCTGCCGGAGTTCTACGATTACGTCTGCGAGCGAAGCGGCTACGCGCCCGCCCTGCGGGAGAAGGACGATATGGAGAGCCGGGGCCGGCTGGAGAACGTGCAGGAGCTGCGCTCCAGCATCCTGGCCTACCTGGAAAACGCCGAGGGCGCGGAGACGAGTCTCTCCGGCTTCCTGGATGAGATCGCGCTGTACACCGACCTGGACAGCCGGGTGGACGGCGACAACTGCGTGACCATGATGACCATGCACGCCGCCAAGGGCCTGGAATTCCCCCAGGTATTTGTGGTGGGCATGGAGGAGGGGCTTTTCCCCGGAAATCGCGCCATGGGCGATGGCGACGAGATGGAGGAGGAGCGCCGGCTGTGCTATGTGGCCATGACCCGCGCCAAAGAGAAGCTGACGCTGACCAACGCCCGCCAGCGCACGCTGTACGGTAAAACAACACCCTGTATGCCCTCCCGGTTCCTCAGTGAGATCCCGGAGAACAACATGGAGTGGCTGTCCAAGCCGGTACCCCGCAGCGACACCTGGGAGGACTCTCGGGACGATGATGGCTGCGCTTACGGTTACGGCGGCTATACACGTCAGGGTACCACAGCACCGACGCGCCGCGAGGTACCTGCCGCGTCTCGTCCCGGCTCGCTGCATACGGCCAGAACGGCGGCAAAAGCACCGTCTACCGCCTCTTACATACAGCTGCAGGCAGGGGAGACGGTGGAGCACGACGCTTTCGGCAGAGGCCTGGTGCTCTCCGTGCGGCCTATGGGCGGCGATGCACTGCTGGAGGTAGCCTTCGATACGGTGGGTACCAAGAAGCTTATGCTGAAGGCCGCCTCCCATCATTTGAAGAAGGTGTAAAGCAAAGTAATTTTATAAATACGGAAGGAGAACGGATATGGGGTTTTGGT
Source organism: Vescimonas sanitatis (assembly GCF_049060325.1). Lineage (NCBI taxonomy): Bacteria > Bacillati > Bacillota > Clostridia > Eubacteriales > Oscillospiraceae > Vescimonas > Vescimonas sanitatis. Next base: position 229,411 of record NZ_JBMGPW010000001.1, read on the forward strand.
TCGGCTTTGACACAGGGTTCGACATCATGCAGGTATTTGTTTTCGCGATATTTGCCATCGTCATCGTCTGCTTCATCGCCTTAGCGGTAAAGGGCATTGGCACCTGGCACAAGAACAACAACTCTCCGCGCCTGACGGTGCAGGCGGCTGTTGTCGCCAAGCGGCAGAATACCGATGTGCACCACCACAGCAATAACAATGGCGGTATGCACACCAGCACCTCCACTCACTATTACGTAACGTTCCAGTTTGACAGCGGCGACCGGCTTGAGCTGCACGTTCCCGGAAGGGAATACGGCATGATGGCGGAGGGCGACGTGGGCGATCTGACGTTCCAGGGTACCCGTTACCTGGGCTTTGACCGGCACACCGCAGGGGCCGTTCCCGAGGCCGGACCCGTCACAGCAGAGGACGTCCCGCCGCGGTACACGGAGAAGAAAAGCTGGGACCCAGAGCTGTGAAAATCATTAAAAAAGCACAGACACCCTGCTTAAAAGGCAGGGTGTCTGTGTTCTCCGGAAACGCAAAAAGCTCTGCGATACATCGCAGAGCTTTTAACTGTGCAGTTCAGACGCGATCAGATCGTGCGGGTAACCTTGCCGGAACGCAGGCATCGGGTACAAACATACACATGGCGAGGCGTACCGTTGATCACAGCCTTCACGCGCTTGACATTGGGCTTCCAGGGGCGGTTGGAACGCCGATGAGAGTGGGACACCTTGATACCAAAGGTCACGCCCTTGTCGCAAAATTCGCACTTTGCCATCCGTTGCACCTCCTTGCTGTCATAACATACCTCTTGCATCGCAAGCAGTTGATATAATAACAGATGTGCGCCGAAATTGCAAGTATTATTTGACAAAAAAACGAATTTTTTTTGCATGGGGAAAGTGTTGCGAAAAAGCGCGCCGCAAGATATAATTAAAAGAAGTATATTCGCCCGTTTCCGGGCAGGAGGAGCGCCCATGGAAAAAGTGAAACGCACACCCGCCAGCCTGAAAAAAATGGTAGAGACCTTCGGTATGGAAATACTGCACCGCGGCAGCGACTATGACAGCGCGGTGATCACCATTTCCGACGTGAATCGGCCCGCCCTGCAGCTGGTAGGCTTTTACGATTATTTTGACGACAAGCGCCTGCAAATATTGGGACGGGGCGAGATACGCTATCTGGAGCGCATGACCGAGGCAGAGCGTCTGCGGGTGTTCAACCAGCTGATGAGCTATCCGTTCCCGGCAATGATCGTGGCGCGGAATATGGAGGCGCCGCCTGAGCTGGTGCAGATGGCGGACAAGCACGACCGCACGCTGCTGCGGGCGGTGGACTCCACGGTGGATATCACCAGCCGGCTCATTGACTACCTGAACCGGGTAACGGCCCCGCAGATCACGCGGCACGGCGTCTTGATGAATATCTACGGACAGGGCGTACTGATCCTGGGCGACAGCGGCATCGGCAAGAGCGAGACGGCCATTGAGCTGCTCAAGCGCGGTCACCGGCTGGTGGCGGATGACGCGGTAGAGATCCGCCGGGTGTCCAACTCTCTCTACGGCACGGCGCCGGAGATCATCCGGCACTATATCGAGATACGCGGCGTGGGCGTCATCGACGTGCAGCAGCTGTTCGGCATGGGCGCGGTGCAGTTCGACACGGAGATCGACCTGGTGATCCAGCTGGAACAGTGGGAAGACGGGAAGTTCTATGACCGGCTGGGCCTGGGCGAGGAGAAATACACCATGCTGGATGTGAGCCTGCCCATCGTGACCATCCCGGTGCGGCCGGGGCGTAACCTGGCAGGCATCGTGGAGATCGCCACCATGAAGAACCGGCAGATGAAGTACGGCTACAACGCGGCACGTGACTTCGTGACGCAGTTTGACAGCAAGGTGGACGCCATGCTGAAGAAAAAGAGCACAACGGGCGAGGCGGAGAACAGATGAAATACGTTGGCGTAGACATTGGCGGCACCAACCTCAAGGCGGGGCTGGTGGACGAAAGCGGAACGCTGCTGGCGACACAGAAGATGAAGGTCGCGTCCATCGTAGACCGTGAGGGGCTGGCGTGGACAGTGGCGTCACTGGTGCAGGAGCTGGCAAAGGCGGCCAATATTCCGGTCAGTGATGTGGCGTCGGTAGGCGTCGGCGTTCCCGGAACGGTGGATATACGGGCGGGTTCTATCGCGTATACCTGCAACCTTCCCCTGCGGGACGTGCCGCTGCGAAAGCTGTTTCACAAATATCTGAATATCCCGCTGTACATCGAAAACGATGCTAACTGCGCGGCGCTGGCGGAGTTCCATGTGGGCGCGGGACGCGAGAGCAAGCGCTTTGTGACCATCACGCTGGGTACCGGCGTGGGCGCGGGTATCATCCACAACGGGAAAATATACCACGGCGCCAACGGTATGGCCGGTGAGGTGGGTCACATGGTCATCGAGCAGAACGGCCTGCCGTGCCCCTGCGGGCGGCGCGGCTGCTGGGAGCAATACGCCAGCGCCACGGCGCTGAAGCGCATGACGGCAGAGGCACTGGCGGCCTACCCGGACAGTATTCTGGCGCGGGTCATCACGGAGAATGACGGACACGTGTCCGGACAGTCGGCGTTTATCGCGGCCCGCGAGGGTGACCCGGTGGGACAAATGGTGTGCGACCGATACGTGGACTACCTGGCCTGCGGCGTGGTGAACGTGGTGAATATCTTTCAGCCGGATACACTGGCCATTGGCGGCGGCGTCAGCAATGAAGCGGACGAGCAGCTGCTGCTCCCCGTGCAGCAGCGGGTGGCCAGAGAGAGCATTCCCTGCGGCAAGGACCGGCGGACGCGCATCGTCAAGGCGCAGCTGGGCAACCGGGCGGGTCTGATCGGCGCGGCCCTGCTGGGAAAGAATAAGCGTATCTGACAGGGGCATATACTACCGCTGGCAGTGTAGGGAACCCCTTATTTTCAAAGCTTGGAGGCATTATGAGCTGGTACGAGGAGCTGGACAAATGGGCGGCGGACTATCTGCCGGATATGGAATATGAGAAGGACGCGCCGCTGGATCGGTATACCTCCTTCCGCATCGGCGGGCCGGCGCGGCGCATGGCCTTTCCCCGCAGCGGGGAGGCGGCGGTACTGCTGGTGAGCCATGCACTGGAGCTGGGCGCGCGGCCCTTTGTGCTGGGAAACGGCACCAACGTGCTCTTCCCGGATGAGGGCGTGGAGCGTCTGGTGATCTGCACCCGGGACATGGCGTGTGTGGCGGCTGGTGCGGTCGCAGGTGAGATCACGGCAGAGTGCGGCGCATCACTGGCAAAGATCGCTGTTTTCGCGCAGAAGGCAGGGCTTTCCGGGCTGGAGTTCGCCCACGGGATACCGGGAAGCCTGGGCGGCGCAGTGTGCATGAATGCCGGTGCCTATGGCGGGGAAATGGCACAGGTGGTAAAGGAAGTGACCGTGCTGTTCCCCGAGGATGGTGTCAAGACCCTCAGTGGAGAAGAAATGGCGTTTTCCTATCGGCACAGCCTGCTGACAGAGCAACCCGACACGGTGGTGCTGCGGGCGACGCTCCGCTTGCAGGCCGGTATCCCCGGGGAGATACGGGAGAAAATGGACGAGCTGATGGCCCGGCGTAAGGCGTCACAGCCGCTGGAGTATCCCAGCGCGGGCAGTACCTTTAAGCGCCCGGCGGGCCACTATGCTGCGGCGCTGATTGATCAGTGCGGCCTAAAGGGACTGACCGTGGGCGGCGCACAGGTGTCGGAGAAGCACGCAGGGTTCGTCATCAACCGGGGCGGGGCGTCCTGCGCTGATGTGACAGCTCTCATGGCAGAGATACAAAAGCGCGTGCGGGAGCAAACCGGCGTTGTGCTAGAGCCTGAGGTCCGGGTCATTACTTGAATTACGACCGCATCGATCACAGGTGTTTCAATGGCCTTGATAGAAGGTATATAAAATGTGCCAGTAAGTATACAAAAATGTTACAGTAAAGGTAATAAAAAAGAACGCAAAAGTGCAGCAAAAATAACGCCGTACCGGGCTTGTTTTTGACGGGATTCCGAATCACGCTTGACGGCGGGGGAGGATACTGAATTGGAAATACTCATTATTTCGGGAATGTCCGGTGCGGGAAAGAGCCGCGCCGCCATCTGTCTGGAGGACAGCGGCTACTACATCGTGGACAACCTGCCGGCGGAGATGATGGTCAAATTCGCCGAGTTCTGCGCGGCCGCCGGCGGCCGGTATGACCGCTTGGCTTTCGTGTACGACGTGCGGGCCGGGGAGCCCTTTGACCGGCTGACCGGCGCGGTGGAAGAGCTGCGGCGGCAGGGCCTGCGATGTCGACTGCTGTTTTTGGAGGCGGACACCAAGACCATTATCAACCGCTATAAGGAGACACGGCGGAGCCATCCTCTGTGCGGTGACGGGGCCTCCATTGAAGAAGCGGTAGCGCGGGAACGGGCGATGCTGGCACCGGTGCGGGCGCAGGCGGACCTGGTGCTGGACACGTCGGCATTTTCTACGGCCAAGCTGCGTAGCACACTGCTGACGCTGCTGGGCGGCGGCAGCGGTGGAGGACTGCATGTGACGGTGCTGTCCTTCGGGTTCAAGAACGGCCTGCCACCGGAGGCAGACCTGGTGCTGGACGTGCGGTTTTTGCCAAACCCCTACTATGTGCCGGAGTTAAAAAGGCTGACCGGGCTGGATGTGGCGGTGCGCGACTATGTGATGAACGCGGCGGCCACGGAGGAATTCTGGCGGCGTCTGACGCCGATAGTGGATTATTTACTGCCCCAGTACCGACAGGAGGGGCGGACGGAGCTGGTGCTGGCTGTAGGCTGTACCGGCGGTCGGCACCGATCTGTAGCTGTGGCGCACCGGCTGGCGGCATACATTGACGCGTTGGGCTTTTCCGTGGCGGAAAGCCACAGGGATATGGGGCGGTAAGTGTGTTCCGCACCTGCGGTCGGAGCAAAAACAGGAGACGATGTATGAGCAAATACGATAAACTCTGGGAATATGTGTTTAAGGATGGACGGGATCAATTTACGCTGTCGTTCGAGGAAATAGGACGTATTGCCGGTGTGCCCATCGACCACGCCTTCCTAACGTATAAAAAGGAGCTTGCGGCATACGGCTACCGGGTGGAAAAGATATCCATGAAGGCAAAAACGGTGGCTTTCCGCCGTGCGGAACAGTGAGGTGAAGGGTCATGATCTCATTTGCGGGAAAGGTAAAAAATGAGCTGTGCCGCGTGGGGATAGGCCGCCAGTGCTGCGCCCGGGCCGAGGGCTACGGTGTGCTGCTGTACGGCAACACGTTCACGCCCGGAGAGATACGGATCATCACGGAGAACGGAGACTTCGCCGCGCGGCTGCCAAAGCTGTTTCAGAAGGCTTTTGGGGTGAAATTCGACCGGGTACCGGAGGAAACGAACGGCAAAGGAAAGCTGATCTTCGGCATCACAGCGCCGGAAAAGTTGGAAAAGATCATCAACACACTTGGCTATGATGCGAGGCAGTTGACGGCGCTGCACGTGAACTTCGGAATACTGGAGGAGGACTGCTGCCGGACGGCGTTCCTGCGGGGGGCATTTTTGGCGGGAGGCAGCGTCACCGACCCAGAGAAGCGGTACCATCTGGAGCTGGCCACCAGTCATGTGCCGGCCAGCCGGGAGGTACAGGCGCTGATGGAGGAGATGGGGTTCCTGCCACGTTCCATACGGCGCGGCGCGGATGCACTTCTGTACTTCAAGCAGTCAGAGCATATCGAGGACTTTCTGACGAAGATCGGCGCACCGGCGGCGGCCATGGACATCATGACGGCGAAGGTGGACAAGGAGATACGCAACGGCGCCAACCGGGCCATGAACTGCGATATGGCCAACGTAAACAAGACGCTGGACGCGGCGCAGGAGCAGGTGGGCGCCATCGAGAAGCTGCGCCGCAGCGCCCGGTGGGACAAGCTGCCGGAAAAGCTGCGGCAAACCGCGGCGCTGCGGCTGGAATATCCGGAGCTGTCGCTGGTACAGCTGGCAGAGAAGTGCGACCCGCCGGTAACAAAGTCGTGCATGAACCATCGAATGAGAAAGTTGATGGAGGAGGCTAAGGAGCTATGAACATGAGAGAACGGTGCGAACGCGCGGAGGCGTACAGAAAAAACGGGGCCAACTGCGCCCAGGCGCTGCTGGCGGCATTCGCAGATGTAATGGGTATTACGGAGACCCAAGCGCTGGCTGTCGGTGCGGGGTTAGGCGGCGGCGTGCGAAGCGGGAACATCTGTGGGGCGGTAAACGCGCCTGTGATGATCCTGGGCTGCGCGTTTCCGGAAATGGCCGCCAGCAAGGCGAAATCCGCGGAGATCACCAAGGAATACCAGCGGCGGTTTATGGAGAGATTTAAGCATCTCAACTGCCGGGAACTGCTGGCGGAGAAGGAATTGCAGCCCACTGACACGGCCATGGCACTGGCGGCAGGGGACCACTGCGGGCTGCTTATTCTCAGCGCGGCGGAGATACTGTGCGGGATGATAGGGGAGAAGTAAAGGAGAACAGGTATGGGATTTGTGCATCTGCATGTACATACGGAATACAGTCTGCTGGACGGTGCGTGTCGGATACGGGACCTGCCGAAGCTGGTAAAGGAGCTGGGGCAGACGGCCTGCGCCATTACCGACCACGGCGTCATGTACGGCGCAGTGGACTTTTACCGCGCCTGCAAGGCGGAGGGCATTCATCCCATCATCGGGTGCGAGGTATATGTGGCGCGTCGGACACGGTTCGACAAGCAGCATGAGTTCGATGCGGAGTCTCGGCATCTGGTGCTGCTGTGCAAGAACGAGACGGGGTACCGAAACCTATCATACATGGTGTCGCAGGCGTATATCGAGGGGTTCTATATCAAGCCGCGTATCGATATGGAGCTGCTGCGCGCCCATTCCGACGGGCTGATCGCCCTGTCGGCCTGTTTGGCAGGAGAAATTCCCAAGCGGCTGATGAATGGTGACTACAACGGAGCCAAGGCATATGCACTGGAGATGCGGGGAATTTTCGGTGAGGACTTTTACCTGGAATTACAGGACCACGGCATCGCCGAGCAGACCGAGGTGAACCGGGGTCTTTTGCGGCTGCACAACGAAACGGGGATACCCCTGGTGTGTACCAATGATGCCCACTATCTGCGGAAGGAGGATGCAGAAAACCACGACGTGCTGCTGTGTATCCAGACCGGCAAGACGGTGGATGACGAGAACCGAATGCGGTATGAGCCGCGGAATTTTTATATCCGTTCCACAGAGGAGATGGAGACGCTGTTCGCCGGATATCCGGACGCGGTGGCCAACACGGAAAAGATCGCGGAGGAGTGCCAGCTGGAATTCACCTTCGGCAAGTACCACTTGCCGGAATTCAAGCTGCCGGAGGGGTACGACTCGCCTACATATCTGCGGAAACTATGTGATGAGGGGTTTGCTCAGCGGTACGGTCAGGCAAAGCCGGAATACCGGAAGCAGCTGGATTATGAGCTGGACATGATCGAGAAAATGGGCTTTACGGACTATTTCCTCATTGTGTCGGACTTTGTGCGGTACGCCAAGAGCCGGGGAATACCGGTGGGACCAGGGCGCGGCAGCGCGGCCGGATCTATGGTGTCTTACTGCCTGGAGATCACGGACATCGACCCCATGAAGTACGATCTGTACTTTGAGCGGTTCCTGAACCCGGAGCGTGTGTCTATGCCGGATATCGACATGGACTTCGGCGACACGCGGCGGGGTGAGGTGGTGGAATATGTCCGCAAAAAATATGGCGACGACCATGTAGCCCAGATCGTGACCTTCGGTACCATGGCCGCCCGAGCAGCCATACGGGATGTGGGCCGGGCGCTGAACATGACCTACGCCGAGGTGGATGTTGTGGCGAAGCTGGTACCGGCAGGGCCGGGGGCGCTGCATATTACCTTGCAGGAGGCGCTGAAGCTATCGAAGCAGCTGGCAGATATGTACCGGGAGGAGCCAAAGGTCAAAAAGCTCATCGACACAGCCATGGCACTGGAGGGAATGCCGCGGCACGCATCTACCCACGCGGCAGGCGTGGTCATCACAAAACTGCCGGTATACGAATATGTGCCGCTGGCGCGGAACGACGATGCGGTAGTATGCCAGTATGTGATGACGACTCTGGAGGAGCTGGGCCTGCTGAAAATGGACTTTCTGGGGCTGCGGAACCTGACGGTGCTGGATGACGCCGTGAAGATGGTGCAGCAGCGGGAGCCAGAGTTCGCGCTGAGCAAAATACCGGACGACGACGCGGAGACCTATGACATGATCTCCCGAGGACAGACGGCGGGCGTGTTCCAGATCGAGTCCACGGGCATGACCGGTGTGTGCGTGGGGCTGAAGCCACAGAGTATTGAGGATATCACCGCCGTGATCGCGCTGTACCGTCCGGGACCAATGGAGTCCATTCCGAGGTTTATCGCCTGCAAGCACGACCCGAAGCTGGTGACGTATAAGCACCCAAGGCTGGTGCCTATACTGTCGGTCACCTACGGGTGCATCGTGTACCAGGAGCAGGTTATCCGCATTTTCCAGGAGCTGGGCGGCTTTTCGCTGGGGCAGGCGGACATGGTGCGCCGGGCCATCAGCAAGAAGAAGGCCAAGGAGATCGAGAAGGAGCGTCAGGCCTTCGTATACGGCGATGCGGAACGAGGAATCAAGGGCTGTATCGCCAACGGTATCGACGAGAAGACAGCGCAGGCCATCTACGACGAGATATACGACTTTGCCAACTATGCTTTCAACAAGGCTCACGCGGTGAGCTACGCGGTGGTGGCGTATCAGACGGCGTATTTCAAGTGCCATTACACCAAGGAGTATATGGCCGCGCTGCTGACCAGCGTGCTGGACAACAGCGACAAGGTGGCGGGGTATATCGGGGAGTGCCGCGACTGCGGCATCGCGCTGCTGCCGCCGGACGTGAACCGGTCCAGCGATCGGTTCACCGTGGAGCCGGGCGGCATACGGTTCGGCCTGGTGGCCATCAAGAACATCGGACGGGGCTTTATCCAATCGGTGGTCCGGGAGCGGGAGCAGGGCGGCAGCTTTACGTCTTTGCAGGATTTCTGCGACCGGATGTACGACTGCGGCGACATGAACAAGCGGGCGGTGGAAAACCTGATCCGCAGCGGCGCCTTCGACAGCATGGGGGCGCGGCGGTCGCAGCTGCTGGCGGTGTATGAGAAGGTGCTGGACGGCATCGGCAACGTGCGGCGGCGGAACGTGGAGGGCCAGATCGATTTCTTCGGCATGAGCGCCGCCAACAGCACCGTGGAGACGGTGGTGATGCCGGACATTCCGGAGTTTACCGCCACGGAGCGGATGCACATGGAGAAGGAGACCACAGGGCTGTATCTGTCCGGGCACCCCATGGTGGACTATCGCGCCACGGCGCGGGACAGCGGCGCGGTGACGCTGAACGAGGTATTGGAGGACGTGAACGGCGAGGAGGGCCCCACGCGGTTCGCCGACGGGATGCCGGTGACGGTGGCGGGCATCGTGGCGTCCAGCAAGACCAGGCCCACCAAGAACGGCTCGCTGATGGCCTATGTGGTGCTGGAGGACGAGACGGCATCCATGGAGCTTCTGTGCTTTTCTCGGGTGCTGGAACGATGCGGCAGCTATCTGGCAGTGAACAGCCCGGTACTTATCAAGGGACGGCTGAGCCTGCGGGACGAAAAGCCGCCGCAGATCGTGCCGGACGTGGTATTCCCGCTGGAGAGTTGCGGCGTGGGGGCGCTGCAGGACAGCAAGGCCGCGGAGAGCGACACGGCGGCGGTGTATCTGCGGGTGAAGAGCATCGATGACCCGGCGTTCAGCCATCTGCTGTTGGTGGCGACCATGTTCGAAGGGAAGGTGCCGCTGAAGATACGGATCGCCGACACAGGAAAGCTGTGGGGCGGCTTCTGCATGGACCATCCGGCGTTTTTGAAGGAGTGCCGGGAATGGCTTGGGCCGGAGAACGTTGTGGTGCGGAGGAAGGAAAAGAGCGAATGAGTGTCAGAGTGCGGCCTGCGGGCCGCACCCTTTTTGCCTTTTGGGCATAGAGTGGAATGAAAGAGGCCGTCTTTCACTACTTATTGGGAGGTCATTCTATGCCTGAAAATGTAATGCCGGGACCGGTCTGCGACCTGGGGAACGTCCGGGAGGCTGTGTGCATCCATACGCGGAAGATATTTGACTCATGCAGGGATAAGGACTGCGTGGAGGATCTGCGCTTTTACCCCACGGCGGCGGCGCAGGAGGTGCTCAGCGCGTCGCAGATGATCAAGGGCGGCACAGCGGAGCTGCTATACGTCTACACCGATGTGGAGCCGGTGACGTTCAACCGGGGGTTCTATTCGGTGGATATGCGCTTCTACTACCGGGTGACTTTACAGGTGTGTACCGGCACGCCGCGATACACTGAGGTGGAAGGGCTGTGCGTGTTCGACAAGCGGTGTATCCTGTTCGGCAGCGAAGGAAACGCCAAGATATTCTCCTCGGACACGGTGTTCGACGAGTTGGATGTGCCGGGACGGATACGGACCAATCTGCCTATCGCCGTGGTGGAGGCCGTGGACCCCATCGTGCTGGACACCCGTGTAGCGGAGGTACCGGTCCCTGTCTCGACAGGCAGTTGTTTGTCGGAGATCCCGTCCTTTGTGGCGCAGAGCTTCGGTGGAGAGCTGGTGTTCGACGACAGCGCAGCGCGGCGGCTGTACGTGACGTTGGGACAATTTACACTGGTGCGGCTGGAGCGCGATACGCAGCTGCTGGTGCCGGTATATGACTACTGCGTGCCCCAGAGCGAGTGCGACTGCGGCAGCCAGGAGGATCCCTGCGGGCTGTTCCGCAGTGTGGCGTTCCCCATGAACGAGTTTTTCCCGCCCAACGCGGTGGAGACGCCCTGTGACTATAACAGCACCAAGAACTACTGTGCGTGCCATTGAGAAGCAGAACAGAGGACGGCTATCGCCGTCCTCTGCTTTTTTTCGCGGGGTTTCGCTTTACAAGCGGGTAAAAATTGCGTATAATACCAAAAAAGGAGGTGGGCGATGTGGGTATCGCGTTCATTCAGGACAAGCTGGAGATCAAGTTCCTGATCCTGTACATTGTGTCGCGGCTGACGGAACCGGTGGACGGAGCCGACTTGCAGGACATGACCATGTGCGACGAGGGCATCGACTACTTTGATTATGCGGAGTGTCTGGGTGACCTGGTGAAGACAGAGCATCTGCGTGTCACGGAAGACGGACAGTACATCATCACGGAAAAGGGACGGAGAAACAGCGGTATCTGCGAGAGCAGCCTGCCATATTCCGTAAGGCAGCTGTCAGACAGGCATATCGCGGCTTGGAACAAGGCGGCGGTGCGGCGGCAGCAGGTGCAGGGACGGGTGACGCCGCGTGAAAACGGGACGTTCACCGTGGAGCTGCGGCTGCGGGACGATGTGGATAGCCTGATGACGTTGGATCTGATGGTGGCCGATAAGGCCGACGCCGAGGCGTTGGCGGAACGGTTCCGGAGGGAGCCGGAGAAGGTATACACGCAGATCGTTGCGGCGCTTCGCGGAAAATAAGAAAGAAAAAGCCTCCCCGACCGGGGAGGCTTTTTGCGAGGAGAGTGAGTTCTGTACAGAATTACAATGTTTTGGATCACACGCTGAAAAGAATATCCGCATAGGTGGGATACGGCCACGCCTTGGCGTCCACCAGCGATTCCAGCCGGCCGATCAGCTCGCCGGCCTTCTGGGTGCGGGTAACGATCTCGCAGCGGTAGTACCGTGCGGCGTCGATACCGCCATCCGCGGCGGGAGCATCGCTGAGGGCAGCGTGCAACGCCTCGCAGGTATCAAACAGCTTCTCACCCAGGTCGGTAACACGCTGGGCCAGAGTCTTTTCCATGCGGGCGGACAAGGCCGGGACACTGTTCTCCTTGTGAAAGGCCGTCTGGGTTAGGCGGTCGGCGTAAGCACTGGCGGCGGGGAGAATATGACGCTGGACCATGTCCAGCAGGGTGCTGGCCTCAATGGCAGACACCTTGCAGTAGTTTTCCAGGTGGATCTCGTACCGGGCGCGCATCTCCGTCTCGGTGAGGATAGCGTGCCTGGTGAAAAGCTCTACATTCTTCCGGTCGATGTAGGCAGGCATACAGTCCACCGTGTCCCGCAGGTTAGCCAGGCCCCGGCGCTTGGCCTCCTGTACCCAGGCGTCATCATAGCCGTTGCCGTTGAAGATGATGCGCTGGTGGGCGGTGAAGATGTCGTGCAGCAGCTTCTGGAGGGCGGACTGGAAGTCGTCTGCCTTTTCCAGAATATCGGCGAACTGGCGCAGCTCCTCGGCCATGATGGTGTTCAGCACCACATTGGGGCTGGCGATGGACTGAGAGGAGCCCAGCATACGGAACTCGAACTTATTGCCGGTGAAGGCAAGGGGAGATGTGCGGTTGCGGTCTGTGGTGTCCTGGGGTATCTCCGGCAAAGTGTCCACGCCGATGGTGAGCTTTTTCTTGGTGATGTCCACATACTCAGTGCCCTGAATGATGGCATCAAGAATAGCCGTTAATTCATCGCCCAGAAAGATGGAGATGATGGCGGGAGGGGCCTCGTTGCCGCCCAGACGGTGGTCGTTGCCGGGATAGGACACGCAGCAGCGCAGCATTTCCTGGTACTCGTCAACGCCCTTGATAAAAGCGGCTAGAAACAGCAGGAACTGGGCGTTCTGGCTGGGGGTGCTGCCAGGCTTCAGAAGGTTTTCGCCGGTGTCAGTGGCCAGGGACCAGTTGTCGTGCTTGCCGCTGCCGTTGACGCCCGCAAAGGGCTTTTCATGGAGCAGGCACACCAAACCGTGGCGGGCGGCTACCTTTTTCAGCAGTTCCATGGTCAGCTGGTTTTTGTCACAGGCGCTGTTGGCATCGGAGTAGATGGGCGCGATCTCGTGCTGGGCAGGCGCAACCTCGTTGTGCTCCGTCTTGGCCAGCACGCCCAGCTTCCACAGCTCCTGATCCAGCTCCCGCATGAACGCGGCTACCCGGGGTTTGATGGCGCCGTAATAGTGGTCGTCCAGCTCCTGCCCCTTGGAGGGACGGGCGCCGAACAGCGTGCGGCCGCACAGCTTCAGATCCTCCCGCTGACGGTATACCTTCTCGTCGATCAGGAAGTACTCCTGCTCAGGGCCTACCTGCGGCGTGACATGCTGCGCCTCGGTGTTGCCGAACAGCCGCAGGATACGGATGCACTCCCTGTCCAGCACACGCATAGAGCGCAGCAGAGGCGTTTTTTTGTCCAGCGTCTGCCCACTGTACGAACAGAAAATGGTAGGGATATACAGCGTCTCGTCCTTGACGAAAGCGTAAGATGTGGGGTCCCAGGCGGTGTAGCCGCGGGCTTCGAATGTAGCGCGGAGACCGCCGGAGGGGAAGGAGGAGGCGTCTGCCTCGCCCTTGCTGAGTTCTTTGGCGCTGAGCTCCATGACCACGCCGTCTTTGCCGTCGCGGGTGATGAAGCTGTCGTGTTTTTCGGCGGTAACGCCGGTCATAGGCTGGAACCAGTGGGTGTAATGGGTAGCACCCTTCTCAATGGCCCAGTCCTTCATGGCGTTGGCGATCTCGCCGGCGGTGGTACGATCCAGCGGCGTTCCCTGGGCCAGGCATTGCTGCCATTTCTGGTAGGCGGCGGCGGGGAGACGCTGCTGCATCTGCTGCTCACCAAACACCATTTTGCCAAACAGAGCGGGAACGTTCGTGGTCTTTTCACACATTGCGGGATCAATCCTTTCAAAATCAAGTACGCGGCGGCGCCGCGGGAAAAACAAACCGTATGGGAAACGGGGCTTACATGAACAGCTGCATAGCCAGCGGAGTGACATAGGCCTCCATCACAGCGGCCAGGGTCAGCAGTGGTACCACCAGCAATCCCACCACGCGAAGCAGGTCCAGAAGCAGGGGCTTCATCATACCTTTTTCGTTGCAGCGGATGTATCGATTGATATTTCTGCACAGGCAGAGTCCGGCGGCCAGACTGAGCAGCAGGGCGGGGACCTCAAAGATGCCGTGAGGCACAAGACCGGCCAACAACAGAAGCCACTGGCCATCCATCAGTGCGGCAAGCATACCGATGATCGCAGCGTTGAGTCCCAGAGACAGTGCCGGCAGATACAGGAATGGTATAAAACCATAAAGCACGGTCATCACCATAGCCCGAAGGTTGTTGCCGAACAGGGCCAGCGCGCTGAAGCTGCCATCATCGCGGATAATACCGGCGTCTGCAATGCTCTCGTTGAAGGTGCGTATAATGGTTACGGGAACATTGGGGACAAGTCTTCCGACAATGTAAGCCAGCACGGTCAGTGCCAAAAAAGCAAGGGCAGTTATGCCGACAAATCGGCCGTATTCCCTGTGCCAGAACGCGGCGATGGCACAAAGCTGTTTTTTCATGCCAGCTTCTCCAGGCCGGCGCGGAGACGGCGGAGCGTTTCATCACGGCCCAGGATGCGGCAGATCTCCACTGCGCCGCCGGGGGTGACCAGCTTGCCGGCAGCAGCGATACGTACCGGCCACATGAGGGTGGCATTCTTGACACCCAATTGTTCAGCTAAGGCGATCAGGCCATCGTGGATGGCCTCGTCCGTCCACCGGGGCAGCGCCGCCAGCATGGGAATAGCCGCCTCCAGCATGGCCTTGCAGACCTCCGGGTTCGTCTTGGATTTCTTGTTGGTGAAGAATTCCACGTCGTACTCCGGGCACGCATCGAAGAAGTCCACCTTCTCCGGGATATCTGTAAGACGCTCGCAGCGCGCCTGCAGCAGCGCGGCGATGGCCGCCACGTCAAAGTCGCCCTTGACGCTCTGGCGGATGTAGGGCTCGGCTGCCTTGGCGAAGTCCTCCGGGGACATGGCACGCAGGTAGACGGCGTTGAAATGATCCAGCTTGGCCTTGTCGAAGATGGCGGGAGATTTGGAAATACCGGTCAGATCAAACGCCTTGACAAGCGCATCAAGAGAGAAGATCTCCTGCTCCGCCAACTCACCCCTGGGACTCCAGCCCAGCAGAGCAACGTAGTTGAGAATGGCATCGGTCAGATAGCCCTCTGCCTTCAGGTCCTCATAGCTTGGGTCGCCGTGGCGCTTGGACATCTTGTTCTGCGCGTCCCGCATGACGGGGGAGCAGTGGACATAGGTGGGTACCTCCCAGCCGAAAGCGTGGTAAAGAAGGTCGTACTTGGGCGCGGAGGACAGATACTCGCTGCCGCGTACCACATGGGTGATGCCCATCAGGTGGTCGTCGATGACGTTGGCGAAGTTGTAGGTGGGCAGGCCATCCCGCTTCAGCAGCACCTGATCGTCCAGCGTGCTGTTTTCCACGGTGATGTCGCCGAAAACGGCATCGTGAAACGTGGTGGTACCCTCCTTGGGGATGCGCTGGCGGATGACGTAAGGCTCGCCGGCGTCCACGCGCTTCAGCGCCTCGGTGA
Source organism: Vescimonas sanitatis (assembly GCF_049060325.1). NCBI lineage: Bacteria > Bacillati > Bacillota > Clostridia > Eubacteriales > Oscillospiraceae > Vescimonas > Vescimonas sanitatis. The sequence continues at coordinate 244,895 of NZ_JBMGPW010000001.1, forward strand.
GCGGCAGGTCGCGGCAGGGGTCGTCGGCCCGGTCGAAGTCGCCGGTGTCCTCCTCGGAGGCGCACTTTTCGCAGAAACAGTAATAGGCGCCGCCCTTTTCCGCCAGCAAGCGGGCGTATTTGCCGTAGGTATCCCGACGTTGGGACTGGATATAGGGAGCCACGGGACCGCCGATGTCGGGGCCCTCGTCATGGTTCAGATGGCACTCGGCCATGGTGCGGTAGATGACGTCGGTAGCTCCCTCCACCAGCCGTCCCTGGTCGGTATCCTCGATGCGGAGGATAAACGTGCCGCCGTTACTGCGGGCAATGAGCCAGGTATACAGGGCAGTACGCAGATTACCGATGTGCATATAACCGGTAGGGGACGGTGCAAAGCGTGTGCGGACCTTGCCCGTGGGGATCTTGGCTTCCATCTCGGTAAAATAAGCGGCGTCAGACATAGGGGTGGACCTCCGTTACTTGTTAAAAATACTATAATAGTATACTGGTTTTACGGGAAAAGTCAATGCTTACGGACGATTTCGCAGAATGTCCAAATGTTTGGAATGTTTCTTGCAATTTGTGGGGAGATTTGGTATAATAACTGCGAAGCGGCCATGATACATGGATCGCCATTTCGTTTTACCCGCCGCAAGGCACGACTATAACACAGAAAGGAACATCGTCACTATGATCTACACGACGGAAGTACAGCATATGTGTCCTGTCGCCAAGGGCGCTTATCACGGTCCGGCTCCCATTCCCGAGGAGGGCAAGTGGGTACAGGCCAAGCAGATCGGGGATATTTCCGGCTTTACCCACGGTATCGGCTGGTGTGCACCCCAGCAGGGTGCCTGCAAGCTGACGCTGAATGTGAAGAACGGCGTTATCGAGGAGGCGCTGGTGGAGACCATCGGCTGCTCTGGTATGACCCACTCCGCCGCCATGGCTTCCGAGATTCTGATCGGCAAGACTATTCTGGAGGCGCTGAACACCGACCTGGTGTGCGATGCCATCAACACCGCCATGCGCGAGCTGTTCCTGCAGATCGTCTATGGCCGCACTCAGTCCGCTTTCTCCGAGGACGGTCTGGCTGTGGGCGCGTCTCTGGAGGACTTGGGCAAGGGCCTGCGCTCTCAGGTGGGCACCATGTTCGGCACCCGCGAAAAGGGTCCCCGCTATCTGGAGATGGCCGAGGGCTATTGCAGCAAGCTGGCTTTGAACGACAAGGATGAGATCATTGGCTACGAGTTCATCAGCCTGGGCAAGATGATGGACGCCGTGAAGAAGGGTGTGGATGCCAACGAAGCCCTGAAGAACGCCACCGGCCACTACGGCCAGTGGGACAACGCGGCGAAGTATATCGACCCGCGCCAGGAATAAGAGAAGGAGGACGACAAAATGGCTCTGTTTGAAAGTTACGAAAGACGTATCGATAAGATCAACGGCGTCCTCGCGCAGTACGGCATCGGCTCCGTGGAGGAGTGCCGCGAGCTCTGCAAGGCGAAGGGCTTCGACCCCTATGAGATCGTCAAGGGCATTCAGCCCATCTGCTTTGAGAACGCCTGCTGGGCGTATACCGTGGGTGCGGCCATCGCGCTGAAGTCCGGTGTCAAGACCGCTGCCGACGCCGCACGGAAGATCGGTGAGGGATTGCAGTCCTTCTGCATCGACGGTTCTGTGGCCGAGGACCGCAAGGTAGGCTTGGGCCACGGCAATCTGGGCGCCATGCTGCTGAGCGATGAGAGCAAGTGCTTCGCGTTCCTGGCCGGTCACGAGTCCTTTGCCGCTGCCGAGGGTGCTATCGGCATCGTTCGCAACGCAAACAAGGCACGTAAGGAACCTCTGCGGGTCATCCTGAACGGTTTGGGCAAGGACGCTGCGCAGATCATCAGCCGCATCAACGGCTTCACTTATGTGCAGACTCAGTTTGACTATTTCACCGGCAAGCTGAACATCGTCCGCGAGATTCGCTATTCCGAGACCGAGCGCGCCGATGTCCGCTGCTATGGCGCCGATGATGTCCGCGAGGGTGTGGCTATCATGCACCATGAGGGCGTGGACGTGTCCATCACCGGCAACTCCACCAACCCTACTCGCTTCCAGCACCCTGTGGCCGGCACCTATAAGAAGGAGTGCATCGAGCAGGGCAAAAAGTACTTCTCCGTGGCCTCCGGCGGCGGCACCGGCCGTACGCTGCACCCGGACAATATGGCCGCCGGTCCCGCTTCCTACGGCATGACCGACACCATGGGCCGTATGCACAGCGACGCGCAGTTTGCCGGCTCCAGCTCCGTCCCTGCGCATGTGGAGATGATGGGCTTCCTGGGCATGGGCAACAATCCTATGGTCGGCGCGACCGTGGCCGTGGCTGTTGCGGTGGCGGAGGCTGTGAAGTAATTTCATTTTACACGCAAAACATCCCCCGACAGACTGTCGGGGGATGTTTTTATGTGTGTATATGCGTCAGCACTTGCCGAAAAAGCCGCACAGCAGCTTCAGCAGGGAAGCGCAGTCGAAATTGCAGAACATAGTTGCTGTACCTCCTTGTGGTATTTGCCTTGCAAGACTGGGTACATTGTAACCGTTTTGTAACCATTTTGCAAATGTAAATACTGGAAGTCACAGGATCAGCAGTAGGCCGATGGCGATAAGCAGTTCCTCGTCGGCTTTCTGCCTGGAGAGATAGAACAGCAGGAACAACAGCAGCAGATCACCGGCGTCTAAATCGCCGAGGTGCAGCTTTTCCAGCAGGTCGTTGAAGAAGCTGCGCTCCGGTGCACCGTGCTCCGGTGGCGGCGGAGGAGGACCTTTCGGCGGCGGATTGGGGCGCGGCGGCGCTTCGTCCACGGGAACACGTGTATAGACGCCATCGTCGCCGCGAATGTAGCGGTTATACAGGGAAACCGCCCCCTTCCGAAAGAAATCGCTTGCCAATGGTGATGAGCCGCGCCAGCCTTGCGGCGCGGGCAACCTTGTCCTGTTTATCGTCCTTCAGGAAAGGACGCAGCGCGTAGAGAAGTTGGGTGGTTTGGCTGGTGTCGCGGGTCAGCTCCTGCAGCAGTGGCAGGTATTTGGCGATGACCTGGGGATCAATGGCCGGCAGTGGCGCAGGTGATGGGACCGCCTGAGGAGGTGACGGAGGAGATGGCGGTGTGTTCTCGCCACCCATGGAGCCAGAGAGCTGCTGCGCCAACTGCATGATCTGCGCCATGCTGCCGGGGTCGGACAGCAGCGCGTTGAGTTTTTCGTTGACGTCGTCCACGCTGTGTCCTCCTTTCCGTTACTGTTGAAGCTTGTTTTCCAGACGCTGCACCAGCTCCGCGCCCTGTGGGCTGGACAGTACACGAGAGAGCATGGCGCTCAAAGCTGCCGTGTCACCGGAGGCAGCCTGGCGCGCTGCTTGACCCAGTGCGGCGCTGTTGCCGCCGGAGAGCATATTCAGCAGTGCTTGGCCGTCCTGTGACTGCATGACAGACTTCAATGCACGGGGGTCGCTTTTCAGCTTGTTGACAATATCCTGTTCATTCATGGAATGACCTCCTTATAGGGTTCGTTACAGGTATATCCTATGTGCGCGGGACGAAAAAAGTGCCTGTCAGCCTTGGCTGACAGGCATAACGTTTTCATTTTACAGGGCGATACAGGAGCGGAGATAGACGTGCCCCGCGTCCTGCTCCGTCTGCCCAAGGACGAAGCCGATACCTGCCTTCGCCTTAGATCGTATCGCGGAGCACCTGATACATTTTTGGCGTACCAACTTGGGGTATTGAGCAATGCCTGGTGACAGCTGGACAAAGGCGGCTGTTTATGCAGGATGCTTTGCATAAACAGTTGGAAATACAGTTGTAAATCAGGTACAAATGTGATACAATAATGTGCCAATTAAGATTAGGAGTATAGGCGTTTATGCCTGCCTGTATAATACCTGTATGATACCTGTGTGATAAAGGACGGAGACAGATTTGATTTTAGAGACGATCAACAGCCCGGCAGACGTGAAATGTCTGTCCGAGGAGCAGACGGCTACGCTGTGCCGGGAGCTGCGGTGCTTTCTGGTGGAGCAGGTATCCCGCACCGGCGGGCACCTGGCATCCAACCTGGGTGTGGTAGAGCTGACGGTGGCGATCCACAGGGTGTTCGACACAGCCACGGACCGGCTGGTGCTGGATGTGGGGCACCAATGCTACGTGCACAAGGCACTGACCGGCCGACGGGAGTTGTTCGATACGCTGCGGCAGTTTGGCGGACTGTCAGGCTTTCCCAAGCCCTATGAGAGTGTGCACGACGCCTTTATGGCGGGGCACGCGTCGGATTCGGTGTCGGTAGCGCTGGGCATGGCACGGGCGCGGACGCTGCTGGGGCAGGACTACCATGTGGTGGCCGTTATCGGCGACGGTGCGCTGGGCGGCGGGCTGAGCTTTGAGGGGCTCAACGACGCCGGCGGCAGCGGCGAACCGCTGGTGGTCATTCTGAACGATAACGGAATGTCCATCGACCGGAATGTAGGCGGGCTGTCCAAGCAGCTGTCGAAGATGCGGACGGACCCGGAGTATTACGAATTCAAGAAGCGTTACCGCAAGGCACTGGAGAAGCTGCCGGCGGGCCGAACACTGTATGAGTGGAGCCACGAGGTAAAAACAGCGCTGAAAAAGACGCTGCTGCCGCCGGTGAGCACCGTGTTCGAGGATATGGGCTTTGCGTACATGGGTCCGGTGGGCGGCCACGACGTACAGCGGCTGACAGCGGTATTGCAGGCGGCCAAAGAGGCCGGGCGCCCGGTGCTGGTACACGTCCACACCGTGAAGGGCAGCGGATACGACTATGCACTGCGGGAGCCGGAGAAGTTCCACGGCGTAGGGCCCTTTGATCCGGCCACCGGAAAGGTACGGCAGGCAGGCAAAGAAACGTTCTCCCATGTGTTCGGCGAGACACTGCGGCAGCTGGCGCGGGAGGACAGGCGCGTGTGCGCCATCACCGCCGCCATGGCCGACGGCACAGGTCTGACAGGCTTTGCACGGGAGTTCCCGCGGCGGTTTTTTGACGTGGGCATTGCGGAGGGCCACGGTGTGGCTATGGCCGGCGGTATGGCCAAGCAGGGGCTGATACCGGTGTTTGCCGTGTATGACAGCTTTTTGCAGCGGGGCTACGATATGCTGGTGCAGGATATGGCGCTGGAGAAGCTCCATGTGGTGCTGGCGGTGGATCGCTGCGGCATCGTGGGCGCAGACGGCGAGACACACCACGGCTGTCTGGACTACCTGAGCCAGATACCGGGCATGACGGTGCTCGCGCCCGCCAGCTTTGCCGAGCTGCGGCAGATGCTGCGGCGGGCGGTGCTGGAGATGGACGGACCGGTGGCGGTGCGGTATCCCCGGGGCGGCGAGGACGGCTATGACGGCGACTGCGGCGATGAATCAGTGACGGTGCTCCGTCAGGGGACAGACGCGGCTATCGTGACCTACGGTATCCTGACGCAGCAGGCGCTGCGGGCAGCGGCGCTGCTGGCGGGGGAGGGCGTTTCCGCCCGGGTGGTAAAGCTGAACCGGGTCGCGCCGCTGGACAGCAGCGGTATTTGCCGGGCGCTGGCCGGCGTAAAGCGCATAGTGGCCGCGGAGGATCAGCTCCGCGCCGGCGCGGTGGGCGAACGGCTGGGCGCGCTGCTGCTGGAGCAGGGTGCGGGCACGGAAAAGCTGGTACTGCGAAGCGTCGGCACGACGCTCCCGAGCCAGGGGTCCACGGTAGAGCTGCGGCACGCCCTCGGTCTGGACGCAGAGGGAATCGCACAGGCGGTGCGGGAGGTATTGGCATGAGCAAAAAAATACGGCTGGATGTGCTTGTGACAGAACGCGGGCTGTGCGAGAGCCGCCAGAAAGCCCAGGCCACCATTATGGCAGGTTTGGTATTCGTGGACGGACAGCGGTCGGACAAGCCCGGGACACCGGTGACGGAGGACGCCAGTGTGGAGGTACGGGGTCACGCCCTGCGGTATGTGAGCCGGGGCGGACTGAAGCTGGAAAAGGCCATGCAGACCTTTCCCATCACATTGGAGGGCAAGGTGTGCGCGGACATCGGCGCGTCCACCGGCGGGTTTACGGATTGTATGCTGCAAAATGGCGCGGCAAAGGTTTATGCTGTGGATGTGGGCTACGGACAGCTGGATTGGAAGCTGCGGAGCGATGCACGGGTGGTGTGTCTGGAACGGACCAACGCGCGGTATCTCTCCACGGAGCAGATACCGGAGGCGTTGGATTTTGCGTCCATCGACGTGAGCTTTATCTCACTGAAGCTGATCTTTCCGGCACTATATACGCTGCTGTGCGAGGGCGGTGAGGTGGCCTGCCTCATCAAGCCGCAATTTGAAGCCGGGCGGGAAAAAGTAGGGAAAAAGGGCGTCATCCGTGACCCGGCAGTACACCTGGAGGTGCTGGAGAGCTTCTTGCGTCATGCAAAGGAAAATAACTTTACAGTTCTTGGTATTACATATTCTCCTATCCGCGGGCCGGAGGGAAATATCGAGTACCTCGGCTATCTGAAAAAGGGCGGGGAAGCGGACTGCGTCCCTGACCTGCGGGCGTTGGTGGACGCCTCACATTCTGCGTTGAAGGAAGGTCATGGGGAGATATGAAACGTGTGATCCTTTGCCCAAATCCCTATCGGGACAGCGAGCTGACCGTGGCCAAGCGGTCCAGGGAGCTGCTGGAGGGGCTCGGTTTTGAAACGGTGGTATGTCTGCCCTTCAGTCGGGAGGGGTATGACGATCAGCTGGGTGTGCCCATCCGGCAGTTACAGCAGGAGATCAAGCGGGCGGATATGCTCATCGCCTTCGGCGGCGACGGTACGATCCTGCATCTGGCCCGGACAGTGGCGCTGCACAATGTGCCGGTGCTGGGCATCAATCTGGGGAGCCTTGGCTTTATGTCCGAGCTGGAGCCAAATGAGCTGGAACGGCTGCGTGACCTGAAAAGCTGGGATTTTGCCGTGGAGTCCCGGATGATGCTGGACGTGACCGTGCTGCGGGAGGGTAAGCCCGTATACAACAATATCGCGCTGAACGACGCGGTGATCTCAAAGGGCAGTGTGGCCCGGGTGGTGCGGCTGGATGTATCCACGGAGGAGGGCCGGCTGACCAGGATCACCGGCGATGGGGCCATTGTGTCCACGCCCACCGGATCCACGGGGTACTCTATGGCGGCCGGCGGGCCCATCGTGGAGCCCACGGCTCACAATCTGCTGCTGACGCCCATCTGCCCCCACTCGACCCGGGCGGGCAGCTACGTGCTCTCGCCGGAGCACACGCTGCTGGTGGAAACGGCAGACGCCAATCGGAAGTTCGTATATCTGTCTGTGGACGGCGGGAAGGCGTTTTCGCTGAAAAACGGCGATGTGGTGCGGACACGGCAGTCCAAGTTCGTGACGAAGCTGGTGCGGCTGAGTAAAAAGAGCTTTTGTGAGATACTGGATTCAAAGATGGGGATGGAGGCGCTGAAGCATGAAAAATGACCGGCAGACAGCGGTATTGCAGATCATTGAGGAGACAGCTGTGGAGACACAGGAGCAGCTGATGCAGCTGTTGGCGGTACGGGGTTTTGCCTGCACGCAGGCCACTGTTTCCCGGGACATCAAGCAGCTGCACCTGATGAAGGCACCGGACGGCAAGGGTGGGTATCGCTATGCCGTGTCGGCGCAGATGCCCAAGCTGAATTTTGAGGAGAAGCTGCAGACGATCTTTCGGGAGTGCGTCGTATCGGCGGAAAACGCCCAGAATTTGGCGATCATCAAGACGATGAACGGCATGGCCAACGCCGCCGCCTTTGCGCTGGACAGCATGCAGGATACGGATATCGTGGGTACGCTGGCCGGCGACGACACGGTGCTGCTGGTATTTCACGACAGTGCCCACGCGGCGGATTTCTGCGAACAGGTGCGGCAAATGCTGCGCTGAGGAGGGAAGATCGGTATGCTGGAGCTGCTGCATATTGAGAATATCGCTATTATCGAGGCGGCGGATATCGAATTCGCACCGGGGTTCAATGCCCTGACCGGTGAGACCGGCGCGGGCAAGTCCATTGTTATCGACAGTCTGAGCGCTGTACTGGGGCAGCGGACCAGCCGGGAGCTGATCCGCACCGGAGCCGAAAAGGCGTTTGTCAGCGCGGCTTTTTCCGGCACGGTACCAGAGCTGACGGAGACGCTGGGCATCCAACCGGAGGCGGATGGGACGCTGCTGCTGCAGCGGGAGATCCAGACCGACGGTAAAAACGTATGTCGGGTCAACGGCCGTCCGGTAACAGTGGGACAGCTGCGGGCGCTGGGTGCCCAGCTGCTGAACATTCATGGACAGCATGACGGGCAGCAGCTGCTGGACGAGGAGCAGCACATTGTGTATCTGGACAGCTTTGGCAGGGCGGGAAGCCTTATAAATACATATGCTGAGAAGTATAAGCACTTTACAGATATACGGCGGCAGATCGGGGCGCTGCAGATGGATGAGGCAGAAAAAGCCCGGCGGGTGGATACCCTGCAATATCAGATCGAGGAGCTTCGTCGGGCAAAATTGAAGCCCGGAGAAGAAGAGGAATTGACAGCGCGGCGGGGGATGCTTCGGAACGCGGAGAAGTTCCTGGACGCGGTGGCCGGGGCGGACTATGCCCTGAACGGCGACGACAGCGGCGGCGGGGCGCTGAGCGCCCTGCGGCAGGCCCAGGACGCGCTGGGTGGCGTACGCCATTTGGATGACGCTTTCGGCCAGCTGTATGAACGGTTGGGGGAGGCGTACAGCGAGGTCTACGACATCGCGGCTACCGTGGAGGACAAGCGGGGCGAGCTGGATGTGTCGCCCGGTGAGCTGGACCGGGTGGAGAGCCGGATGGACCTGCTGTACCGGCTGAAAAAGAAGTACGGCGCGACCGTGGAGGATATGCTGGACTACCAGGCCCGGTGCGAGGCGGAGCTGGCGCAGATCGAGGATGCCGGTGACACGCTGGCGCGGCTGGAGCAGGCGCTGTCCAAGGCGGAGAAGGAGGCACGGCAGGCGGCGCAGGCGCTGTCCGACGCGCGAAAGGCGGCGGCGGAACAGCTGACGTCGCAGATACTCGCCGAGCTGCAGCAGCTGGACATGGGGAAGATACGCTTTGCGGTGGACTTTGCAGAAAAGCCTCTGGACAGCGACGGCATGGACACGGTACGGTTTTTGATGTCTGCCAACGTGGGCGAGGAGCTGCGTCCCATCCACAAGATCGCCTCCGGCGGCGAATTGGCCCGGATCATGCTGGCTATGAAGAACGTGCTCAGTGAGCAGGATCACGTGGGGACGATGGTGTTCGACGAGGTGGACACCGGCGTTTCCGGCCGGGCGGCCCAGAAGGTGGCGGAGAAGATGGCGCGTATCAGCCGCAGAAAGCAGGTGCTGTGCGTGACCCATCTGCCGCAGCTGGCGGCTATGGCGGACACGCACTTCTCCGTAGAGAAGGGCGAAAGAGGCGGCCGTACCTATACAGAGGTGCGGCGGCTGGACAGAGATCAGCGGCGGCGGGAGCTGGCGCGGCTCACCGGCGGCAGCCATGTGTCCCAGACCATGCTGGACGGGGCAGAGGAGCTGCTGGTACAGGCGGAGAAATTCCGGGCGGAGCTGTAGCTGTTTTTCGCAACATGAAAATAGTGGTTGACAAACGAAAAAAATCTGCTACAATAACCTCAACTTGATACTGTAACAGCGATGAAGGGAATAAGTAGCGCATTTCAGACCTGCAAAGAGAGCCTCCGGCCGGTGTAAGGAGGAGAGGAAGAAATGGGTGAATACATCCCGGAGCAGCCTCCCGAACGTTCGCGTGAGCCAGTAGGGATGTGTCGGGTCCGCCCGTTACAGCGGTAGGGTGTGTCTGCACCCAACGAGGTCGTGTCTGCGAGGGCATGGCGAATATGAGGTGGTACCGCGAGCGTCTGCATCGCCCTCTGTCGAGATGACAGGGGGCGTTTTTTATTCCCTGTCACAAGAAAACAAATGAACATACAGAAAGGAAATTGAAGCTATGGGTATTTATGAGGAACTGGTGGCCCGCGGTTTGATCGCACAGGTCACAAATGAAGAAGAGATCCGCGAGATGGTCAACAACGGCAAGGCCACATTCTACATCGGCTTTGACTGTACGGCGGACAGCCTGCACGTGGGCCACTTTATGGCGCTGTGCCTGATGAAGCGTTTGCAGATGGCGGGCAACAAGCCCATCGCCCTGATCGGCGACGGTACGACCCTGATCGGCGACCCCTCCGGCCGCACCGACATGCGTCAGATGCTGACCGAGGACGCCATCAAGCACAACGCGGAGTGCTTCAAGCGCCAGATGGAGAAGTTCATCGACTTCTCCGACGGCAAGGCGCTGATGCTGTACAACTCCGAGTGGCTGAAGCCCCTGAACTACATCGAGATGCTGCGTGAGGTGGGCGGCTGCTTCTCCGTGAACAACATGCTGCGCGCCCGCTGCTATGAGCAGCGTATGGAGCGTGGTCTGAGCTTCCTGGAGTTCAACTACATGATCATGCAGAGCTATGACTTCTACTACATGTTCCAGCACTACGGCTGCAATATGCAGTTTGGCGGCGACGACCAGTGGAGCAATATGCTGGGCGGCACCGAGCTGATCCGCAAGAAGCTGGGCAAGGACGCCCACGCCATGACCATCACCCTGCTGATGAACTCCGAGGGCAACAAGATGGGCAAGACCGCCAAGGGCGCTGTGTGGCTGGACCCCAACAAGACCAGCCCCTTCGAGTTCTTCCAGTACTGGCGCAACGTGGATGACGCCGACGTGCTGAAGTGCATCCGTATGCTGACCTTCCTGCCGCTGGAGGAGATCGACAAGATGTCCACCTGGGAGGGCTCTCAACTGAACGAGGCCAAGGAGATCCTGGCCTACGAGCTGACCAAGCTGGTGCACGGCGAGGAGGAGGCCGAGAAGGCCAAGGCCGCGTCCAAGGCGCTGTTTGCCGGCAGCGGCGACACGGAGCATATGCCCACTACCGAGCTGACCAACGATGATTTCGGCGGCGGCAGCATCGACGTGCTGACCCTGCTGGTGAAGTGCGGTCTGGCGGCCTCCAAGGGTGAGGCGCGCCGGCTGGTGCAGCAGGGCGGCGTCTCCGTCAACGATGAGAAGGTGGCGGCCATTGAGACGACCTTCGGCTGCGAACAGTTCACCGGCGACGGCGTGGTCATCAAAAAGGGCAAAAAGATGTTCCACAAGGCTGTTTTGGTGTAAGCTGTGCGCTGCATCTGTAATTATTGCCATCGTTTTTTGGAAAAGCCGCGGTATGACCGCGGCTTTTCCCTATGCAAAGGAACTTTTCCCGGGAAAAACGTTGCATAAAGGCGGGAAATATACTATAATATCCCGCGGTGTGCAAATTTTGAATGAATGAGTGATACACGATGAAAACACACGATTTTTACTTTGACCTGCCGCAGGAGCTGATCGCGCAGACACCGTTGGAACGGCGGGACGGCTCACGGCTGTTGGTGCTGGACAAGAAAACAGGGGCGGTAGAGCACCGGCATTTTTACGATCTGCCGGAGTATCTGCGTCCGGGCGACTGCCTGATCCTGAACAACTCCCGGGTACTGCCGGCGCGTCTGCTGGGGCACCGATTGCCCGGCGGCGGAGCCTGCGAAATTTTGCTGCTTATCGACCGGGGCGACAACATCTGGGAATGTTTGGTGCGGCCGGGGAAGAAGCTTCGGAAGGGCGCACAGGTCATTTTCGGCAGCGGTGAATTGACGGCGGAGGTGGTAGACGAGCTGCCCGACGGCAACCGGCTGGTAAAGTTCTCTTATGAAGGCATCTTTCTGGAGGTGCTGGAGCGGCTGGGTAAGATGCCCCTGCCGCCGTACATCAAGGAGGAGCTGCAGGATCAGGAGCGCTATCAGACGGTGTACTCCAAGGTCAACGGCTCGGCGGCGGCGCCCACAGCGGGGCTGCACTTTACGCCGGAGCTTCTGGAAAAAGTACAGGCAATGGGTGTAAAGGTAGGATACGTTACACTTCATGTGGGACTTGGGACCTTCCGCCCGGTGAAAGAGGACGAGATCACCGACCACACCATGCACAGTGAATACTGTGTGATCCCCCAGGAGACGGCCGATCTTATTAACGAGACGAAGAAAAACGGCGGGCGTGTCATCTGCGTGGGTACCACCAGCTGCCGCACGATAGAATCTCAGGCAGCGGAGGACGGCACCATGCGCGCCAGCGCCGGATGGACAGATATTTTCATCTATCCGGGGTACAAGTTCAAGGTGCTGGACGCACTGGTGACAAACTTTCATCTGCCGGAGTCCACACTCATCATGCTGGTATCGGCATTAGCGGGACGAGAGCACGTGCTGGCTGCCTATCAGCAGGCGGTGGAGGAACGGTACCGCTTCTTCTCGTTTGGCGATGCGATGTTCATTCAGTGAAAGCAGGAGAGAGAAATGTTCAAGGTTATCAAAAAAGAGGGAAAAGCCCGGCGAGGTGTGTTTACTTGCGCCCACGGCGGCGAGGTGCAGACGCCGGTATTCATGAACGTAGGCACCCAGGCCGCCATCAAGGGCGGCGTCAGCGCTATCGACCTGAAGGAACGGCTGGGGACGCAGATCGAACTATCCAACACCTATCACCTGCACCTGCGCCCCGGCGACGATGTGGTGCGGCAAATGGGAGGACTTCATAAGTTCATGCGCTGGGACGGACCGATCCTGACCGACTCCGGCGGCTTCCAGGTATTCTCGCTGTCGGGGCTGCGAAAGATCAGTGAGGAGGGTGTGACGTTTGCCAGCCACCTTGACGGACACCGCATCTTCATGGGTCCGGAGGAGAGTATGCGTATCCAGAGCAATCTGGGCAGCGACATCGCCATGGCCTTTGACGAATGCGTGGAAAACCCCGCACCCTATGACTACGCCAAGGCCTCCTGCGAACGGACGCTGCGGTGGCTGGAACGCTGCAAGAAGGAGCACGACCGGCTGAACGCTTTGCCGGACACGGTAAACCCCGGACAGATGCTTTTCGGCATCAACCAGGGCGCCACCTACGCCGATCTGCGGATATGGCATATGCAGCAGATCGCCAAGATCGACTGCGACGGCTATGCTATCGGCGGACTGGCGGTGGGTGAGCCTACGGAGGTGATGTATGAGATCATCGACGCGGTAGAGCCGTATATGCCGGCGGATAAGCCGCGGTATCTCATGGGCGTGGGCACGCCCAGCAACATCATTGAGGGCGTGGCCCGGGGCGTGGACTTCTTCGACTGTGTGATGCCAGCGCGCAACGCGCGGCACGGAAAGCTGTTTACCTGGAAGGGCACGCTGAACATCAAAAACGCCAAATACAAGCTGGATGAACAGCCTATCGACCCTGAATGTGACTGCCCGGTGTGCCGGCAGTTCAGCAGGGCATATCTCCGGCACCTGTTTACAGCGGAGGAGATGCTGGGGATGCGCCTGGCGGTGATGCACAACCTGTATTTTTACAACAAGCTGACGGAGCGTATCCGTGACAGCCTGGACAACGGGTGCTTTGACGCATTCCGGGAGGAATACAGTAAAAAACTGGCGGAGAAGATATAAACCTCTTGCCAAAAGCAAAAGAACTATGTATAATAGTATCACTTTGTTGTTAAAGGAGTAATGTTCCATGATTCAGATCGCTTACGCTGATGCTGCCGCTGCCACCACCACCGGCGGCATGGGTTCCACCATTCTGATGATCGTCCTGATGATCGCCATCTTCTACTTCCTGATGATCCGCCCCGAGAACAAGCGGAAAAAGCAGGCCGAGGAGATGCGGAGTTCTCTGAAGAAGGGCGATTGGCTGACCACCATCGGCGGCGTGTACGGCCGCGTCGTGGCTATCACCGACCGTACTGTGGTCATCGAGACCAGCGAGGACCGCGTTCGCGTGGAGTTCCTGAAGTCCGCTATCGGCCAGGTAGGTACCCTGGACGAGCAGGCTGCCGCCCAGCAGCGTCCGGTGAAGAAGGCTAAGAAGGAAGAGGCCGCGGAGGAAACTCCCGCTGTGGAGGAGAAGGCCTCTGATGAGGTCACCGAGGCTCCCGCTGAGGCTGACAAAACCGACGCCGAGTAATACAGACCGAGAGGAGCGCTGCCCGGAGGGCGGCGCTCTTTTTGCGCTGACAGCGATCGGGATCGGTGTATCATGTGATGCAGACCTTCCGCATAAGCTGAAGCAAAGCTGATGCGGGAGGTATTCTTATGTCTTGGAAGCAACTGGCCGGCAAAGGAACGTGGCTGGGCACCGCCACAGCGGCAGTCGTGCTGCTGGCAGCACTGGGCGTATCGTCACTGCTCCTGCTGCGGGGCATCGTGCCGGAGCGCGCGATGGGTCCGCTGGTATGGGGCAGCAGCGTTCTGGCGTGCTTCTGCGGCGGACGTATGGCCATACGGCAGGGCGGCGATGGTCCGCTGCCTCGGGCGCTGGCAGTATCCGCCTGCGTATATGGTGCAATGTGGATCGCGGCGCTGACAGGAAACGAGGCGATACATTTTACCGGCAGCGGTATTGCCCAGACCTGCGCCGTGTGGGGCGGCGGCCTTTTGGCGGGACTGATCGGAACGAAGCAGAAGCGGAGGAGACCCCACAGCGGTCACAGAAAGAGCGGTGACCGTCGAAAACGGGCGGTAACATAAAGCGGCGCATGGTTAAAATAACGAAAACGTGTTTTTGCGGCATTTTTTATCCGACGGTGCGGCGGGCGGCAGGGGAGTCGTTCGCCGCATCACGCTTTTCAAGATATGGTGCAGGGATTTTCGGCATTTCCCCGGATATTGGGATTTCGGCATTTTTATAAACCGTGTCAGTACCCCGGTATACCTTGTTTACATAATTAAGTTGACATAACATTTTGACATAATTTACAAAAAATATGTTTTTGCGGAAAACCTCTTGCGGTTTTGTGAATTTTGCCATATATTTATTATTACGTTTTGGCACGTCTATCGAGAGGGCTTGGCTCATACACTGTGGACGAGGTGAGCCCTATGAAGCTGCGTCGACGCCGTATGCCTGTTCTCCAGCCGCCGAAGGCGCGGCTGTACATACTGTGCCTGTTTCTTGCCGCCGGGATCCTGGCGGGCTTTTTAGCGGGTCGGACTGTGGCATCGGAGGACCTTCTGTCGTTGAGCCGCTATGTGACAGGCTATGCGAGGCTGAATGCAGAAGAACCGCGCAGCGCGGGGCTGTGGCAGGTCCTATGGACCTATCTGCGCTATCCGGCCGCGGCGTTTCTGCTGGGCTGTACAGCCTGGGGCGTGATGCTGATCCCGCTGACGTGCGCGGCCCAGGGCTTCTTCCTGTCGTTCGCGGTGCAGTGCTTTGCCGCTGCACTGGGAAAGCAGGGCGTGGTATTGGCGCTGGCGGCGCTGGGACTGCGGTGTCTGTTCACCATACCATGTCTGCTGACGATAGCGGCGGACAGCTTTGCGTGTGCGTGGCGCCGGGCAGAACGTCAAAAGCCGGAGGTGAGAGACCGGCGGAGCGTGATCATCTGTGTGTTTGTATTGCTGACCGGGACAGTGGCGGAGTGCGCCCTGGTGCCGCGGCTTTTTGCATGGCTGATGCCAGGCTTGACTTGAAAGAGAGAGGAGTGAGGGACACATGACGGACTTTATCGCGGCATACCGCGACTATCTGACTGAGGAGAAGCACGCCTCCGCCAATACCCTCAGCTCCTATATACGTGACCTGACCCAGTTTCACAGCTGGCTGCTTTCCGTGGGCGTAACGGATATGCGGAAGGTGAAGAAAGAGACGATCAATGAGTATCTGCTGCATATGACCCACAGCGGCAAAAGCCCCGCCACAGTCACGCGGTCCACAGCGTCGATCAAGTCATTTTATGCCTATATGATGCAGTGCGGCGCTGTGAAGAGCAACCCGGCCAAGAGCGTGGTGGCCATGAAGGTGGAGAGGAAGTATCCGGAGATCCTCTCCAACCGGGAGGTAGAGCTGTTTTTGGAGCAGCCCAAATGCGTGGACGAAAAAGGCTTCCGTGACCACGCCATGCTGGAGCTGCTGTATGCCACCGGAATTCGAGTCAGTGAGCTGATCGGTCTGGATGTCAGCGATGTCAATTTGTCCGCCGGCTTTATCCGCTGCCGCAGCAAGGGAAAGGAGCGCATCGTGCCGCTGTACACCGCTGCGGTGAAGGCTCTGGAGGACTATGTGCGGGATATTCGTCCCCGGCTCATCGCCGATGAGGAAGAGCATGCGCTGTTTGTGAATATGAGCGGCGAACGCATGAGTCGCCAGGGCTTTTGGAAGATCATCAAGTACTATCAGGAAAAAGCGGGCATCGAGAAGGATATCACCCCCCACACCCTGCGCCATTCCTTTGCCGTACACCTGCTGGAAAACGGCGCCGATCTGCGATCCATTCAGGAGATGCTGGGTCACGCGGATATCAGCTCCACGCAGATATATACACACGTTATCAAAAAGCAGCTGAAGGATGTATATAATAAGGCCCATCCCCGTGCATAACAGCCTATCAAACCGCCCGGTTTTCCGGGCGGTTTTTGTTGCTATTTTTATTCCAGTTTGCTATAATAGAACAAATGTTGGGAGGTGGGCGCAGCTATGCGGATACTGGGCATCGACCCCGGCATCGCCATTGTGGGCTTCGGGCTGATCGAATCGAACCGGGGCAGTGTGCGAATGCTGCAATACGGCGCTGTGACTACCGAGGCGGGACTGCCGCTGGCGACACGTCTGGTGCAGATCGAAAACGACATGACCGCGCTGATCGCCCAACTGAAGCCTGATGAGATCGCCGTTGAGGAGCTGTTTTTCAGCAAAAACATCACCACAGGTATCGCCGTGGCCCACGGGCGGGGTGTGATCCTGTGTACGGCGGAGCGACTGGGCGTACCCATATTCGAATATACCCCCATGCAGGTGAAGCAGGCGGTGGCCGGCTACGGCCTGGCGGACAAGAAGCAGGTGATGGACATGACAAAGCGGCTTTTGAAGCTGAAGACAGTGCCGAAGCCGGACGACGCGGCAGACGCGCTGGCCATCGCCATATGCCATGCCCGCAGCGCTACCAGCCTGCTGCGGCGTAAGGACCCCGACGTGAAGGAGACTGTCTGATATGTATTATTATGTGAACGGCACCGTGGCGGAGATCGATGCGGGGCTGGCGGTCATCGACTGCAGCGGCGTGGGCTACGCCTGTGCCACGACGAACTATACGCTCTCCCAGCTGAAAAAGGGCGCACCGGCCAAGTTGTACACTTATCTGAATGTACGCGAGGACGCCATGGAGCTGTTCGGCTTCGCCGATCAGAGTGAGCTGCGGAGCTTCAAGCTGCTGATCGGCGTATCCGGCGTAGGCCCCAGGGCGGCGTTGTCTATCCTGTCCGCCGTAACACCGCAGCAGCTGGCGCTGGCGGTGGTGACAGAGGATGAAAAAGCACTGACTGCTGCCAACGGCATCGGCAAAAAGATTGCTCAGCGGGTGATACTGGAACTGAAGGACAAGCTGGCACGGGAGGAAGCGCTGGGCGGCACATCCGTTAAGGGCGGTGCGCCCGCGATGGCTGCGGTGCCCCACAGCAAGAAAAGTGAGGCGCAGTCGGCATTGGCGGTGCTGGGCTACGGCAGCGCGGAGATCGCCGCAGCACTGAAAGATATCGACATGGAAGCGCTGACGCTGGAGAACATCATCCGGCAGGCGCTGAAGCGCATGATGAAGTAGAGGAGGGGCGCACATGAGCATTGATTTCGGGGCGGACCTGTACGAGGAGCCTATCGTCGCCAAAACGTTTCTCAGTGAGGATGCCAACGAAGGTTCTCTACGGCCCCACACACTGGCGGAATACATTGGGCAGGAGAAGGCCAAGCAAAACCTGTCGATCTTCATTGAGGCGGCGCGGCGGCGGACAGAGTCTCTGGACCATGTGCTGCTGCACGGCCCTCCGGGACTGGGCAAGACCACACTGGCGGGCATCATCGCCCAGGAGATGGGCGTGAATATCCGCATCACCTCCGGACCGGCTATCGAGAAGCCCGGGGACCTGGCGGCGCTGCTGACGAACCTGAGTGAGAACGATATCCTGTTCGTGGATGAGATACACCGGCTGAACCGGGCGGTGGAGGAGATCCTGTACCCGGCCATGGAGGACTACGCCATCGATATCATCATCGGCAAGGGACCTTCTGCCAACTCTATCCGGCTGGATCTGCCGAAATTCACACTGATCGGCGCCACAACACGGGCAGGGTCGCTGTCTGCACCGCTACGGGACCGCTTTGGCGTGACGCTGCGGCTGGAGCTCTACACGCCTGAGGAGCTGGCAAAAATCGTGACGCGCAGCGCCGGCATCCTGAACGTGTCTATTGAACCGGAGGGCGCTATGGAGATCGCGCGGCGGTCCCGGGGCACGCCCCGTATCGCCAACCGGATGCTGCGGCGGGTACGGGACTTCGCCCAGGTGATGGCCGACGGCGTTATCACCAAGTCCGTAGCGGACAAGGCGCTGCTGGCGCTGGAGGTAGACTATCTGGGTCTGGACAACGTAGATCGACGGATGCTGCAGGCCATTATTGAAAACTATGGCGGCGGCCCGGTAGGTCTGGACACGCTGGCGGCCACCATCGGCGAGGAGTCGGTGACGCTGGAGGATGTGTATGAGCCATACCTGATGCAGATCGGCTTTTTGACCCGAACGCCCCGAGGGCGCTGCGTCACGCAGAAGGCCTATGCACATCTGCACATTGCGTTTACGGGCCAGCAGCAGCTGGAATTGTAGTGCGCAGAGACGGTTCGATGGAATTTTTCGGTTGTTCTCCGCAAGAAAGCCGTCAAATTTGAGTTATTTTTGACAAAGTTACACGATTGACTTGACAAATTATTTTGTAAAAAGGTATAATAGCGTATGGTGAATGATACAAGGGCTGAATATGACCATCTGCAGACGCTGAGCGACGAGGCGCTGTGCGCTCTGGTAAAGCAGGGCAGCCGCGACGCCGAGGAGATCCTAGTAGGGCGTTACCACCGTTTGGTGCGCTCCTGCGCCCGTCCGTACTTTCTGGCGGGAGGGGATAGCGAGGACCTTTTGCAGGAGGGAATGTTCGGGCTTATCAAGGCAATACGGGAGTACGAGCCAGGACACGAGGCCTCTCTGTGCACTTTTGCCGAGACCTGCATTCGTCGGCGGCTGTATTCTGTGCTGCGTGCTGCCGCCTCCGGGAAGCATTCACCTCTGAACCAAGCCGTTCCTTTGGATACCTCTTTCTTTGACGCGAATCTCTCCTTTGCCCACGTCGATCCCGAGGGTTGGGTCATCGACTGCGAAAAAACTGCCGCTCTGCTGGAAAACGCGCGCAAGCTGCTGTCCGAATTCGAGGTAAAGATTTTAGGGTATTATCTGGACGGTCTCACCTGCCGTGAGATCGCAGAAACTGTGGGCCGGTCCCCGAAATCGGTGGACAACGCCGTGCAGCGTTTGCGCCGCAAAATAGCGCGGCAGCTTCTATCCGGCGATATCAGCAAAGGCTGAGCGCAATATATTTTTTCTCAAAGAGAGGGTAAAATCATGTACGAAGACAAGACCTTAGTGTGCAAAGAGTGCGGCAACGAGTTCGTTTTCACCGCCGGTGAGCAGGAGTTCTACGCTGAGCGCGGCTTCCAGAACGAGCCCCAGCGCTGCAAGGCCTGCCGTGACGCGCGCAAGAACGCTGCCCGTGGTCCCCGCGAGTATTTCACCGCTGTCTGCGCTGCCTGCGGCGGCGAGGCCAAGGTGCCCTTCGAGCCCAAGAGCGATCGTCCTGTGTACTGCAGCGACTGCTTCGCCAAGATGCGTGAGAACGGCTGATCTGCTGACTGCACACTGTTAAGTAGATAGAATAGACCGCCTTCCGGTATGCCGGAGGGCGGTTTTTTATAGCGCAGGATGAGAAAAATCCTGTTGAAAGTTCCGGCATTTTGGGGTATACTATCAGCACAATATTGTATTTGGAGGTTTTCCAACATGATCGAGATCACGAAAGACACCATTATCGGTGATATTTTGGACGTTGCGCCCCAGACCGCGCCCATCTTCCTGTCCATTGGTATGCACTGCCTGGGCTGCCCGTCCTCCCGCGGCGAGACGGTGGAGGAGGCCTGCGCCGTTCACGGCATCGATGTGGATAAGCTGCTGGAGCTGGTGAACGAGGAAGCCAACAAGCCCATCGCCGAGTAAACAAAAAAACAAAGCCACGCATACGCAAGCGTATGCGTGGCCATTTGTGTAGGGAAATATGGAGAGACGACTGCAATTACAACCGCGGCTCCAACTGCTGGCGGACATGACACCGGCGGGCTGCCGTCTGGCGGATATCGGCACGGACCACGGGTATCTGCCGGTGTGGCTGCTGCAAAGGGAGCGTATCCAAAGCGCTATTGCTGCGGACATCGGCGCAGAGCCTCTGGCGCACGCGCGGCGGACTGCGGAGGAATATGGCGTGGAGGGTATCAGCTTCCGCCTGTGTGACGGGCTGGCTAATATCTCTCCGGAGGAAACGGATACAGTGATCATCGCCGGCATGGGCGGAGAGACCATCATCGCCATCCTGGAAAGTGCGCCATGGACGAAGGACGGTGCGCATACGCTGCTGCTTCAACCCATGACAAAGGCCGCAGAGCTGCGCCGATGGCTATCTGTAAATGGGTACACCTTTACAGATGAGCGGCTGGTGTGGGACAAGAATTACCTGTATCCGGTGCTGCGCGTGAACGGCGGCATTTGTCCGGCGCTGACTGAATTACAGACGCTGACCGGTGTTCTGCTGGACGGCGACCCGCTGTATGCGGACTATCTCACCCAGCACATCGAAAAGATGCTTCATATCGCGGAAGGTCTGCGCCGCAGCGGCAGAGAGGACGCTCTGCGTCGGGCGGAGGCCGCGGAAGCATTGGCACAGCAGATAGAAGAAAAGAGGAAAACCCTATGACAACGGTACGGGATATCGAACAGTATCTGTACGCCTGGGCACCGCGGGAATTGGCGGAGAGCTGGGACAATGTGGGTCTGCTGGTGGGTGACCCGGAAGCGGAGGTGCGCCGCGTTCTGGTCGCGCTGGACGTAACGCCGCAGGTGGTGGACGAGGCCATTGAAAAAGACTGCCAGCTGATCGCGGCACACCATCCGGTGATGAACTGTGCGTGGCACCAGGTGCAGACCGTCCGCACCGATGACCGGCAGGGAAGGGTACTGACAGAGCTGATACGCCACGGCATCGCCGCCATCTGTATGCACACCAATCTGGACGCGGCGGCCGGTGGCGTCAATGAGGTTTTGGCGCAGAAGCTGGGCCTTTCCGACCTGAAAATGCTGACGGAGGAAAAAATAGGGCGGATCGGCACGTTAAAATGTGAAATACCCCTTGTGGAGTTCACCCATTCTGTGATAGAATTATTGAAATGCAATGGTTTGCGCTATGTGGACGCGGGACGGCCGGTACACCGGGTGGCGGTGGGCGGCGGCGCCTGCGGCTGCTATATTCCGCAGGCTATTGCCGCAGGCTGCGACACCTTTGTGACCTCCGACCTGAAATATAACGACTTTTTGGACACGGAGGGGCTAAATTTGATCGATGCGGGTCATTTTCCCACGGAGAACGTGGTATGTCCCGCACTGCGAGACCGGTTGGCAGAGGCATTCCCCGCAGTCGACGTCTTATGTTCGACCTCGCACAGCCGCGAGATCATCCAATACTGCATAAAGGAGAAGTAAACCATGTCAGGACATTCCAAGTGGCACAATATTCAGAAGACCAAGGGGGCGGCCGACGCCAAGCGCAGCGCCGCATTCACCAAGATCGCCAAGGAGATCATCGTGGCCGTCAAGCAGGGCGGCAGCGGCGACCCCAACAACAACTCCCGCCTGGCCACTGTTATCGCCAAGGCCAAGGCAGCCAATATGCCCAATGACAACATCAAGCGCACCATCGACAAGGCACTGGGTTCCGGCAATACCGATAACTATGAATCTGTCACCTACGAGGGCTATGGCCCCTGCGGCGTTGCTGTCATCGTGGAGGCGCTGACCGACAACCGTCAGCGCACTGCACCCGAGATCCGCCATTATTTTGACAAATTCGGCAAGGGCATGGGTGCTCAGGGCTGCGTCAGCTGGTCCTTTGACCGTAAGGGTGTGATCGTCATCGACAACGAAGAGGGCGAGCTGGACGAGGATACCGTGATGATGGACGCGCTGGATGCCGGCGCCGAGGATATGCAGGCCGACGGCCCCGTGTTTGAGATCACCACCGATCCGGACAGCTTCAACGACGTGGTCAAGGCGCTGGAGGAGAAGGGCTATTCCTTCGAGAGTGCGGAGATCGAGATGGTTCCCCAGAACTACATTGTCATGACCAGTGAGGACGATGTCCGCAGCATGACGAAGCTTCTGGATATGCTGGACGACAATGAGGACGTGCAGAACGTCTGGCATAACTGGCAGCAGGATTGATTGGAGAACATACGAAAGGCGGCCTCGCGGCCGCCTTTATCTATGGGGAGAGTGATTATTTGACAATAGAACGGATCGAGCGTGATGGAAAAGCGTGTGCCGCGATACGCGGCACAGAAAAGGTCATCATCGATGCACAGTCTGCGATGGAACTGTATAAAAGAGACAGGGCAGACGCCCTGTCTCTTTGCATATATCACAGTGTCCGGACGCCGTCCATGATGATGGCGCCGGCCAGGGCGGCCATCTCTTCCGGCGTCTCCTTTGCACCGCCGGAGAGCCACTCCAGTGTCAGCGTCAGATTGCCGGAGACAATGAAGGAACAGAAATAGTCCAGACGGTCGCTGCTCCCGGAATAGAACCGGGCCAGGAAGTCACGCAGGAAATAACTGCGTAGGATTCCGCAGATACGCTCGGTATACGCCCGATCGCCGTTGGGCCCCAGCAGCACCAAACACAAATCGGCGTTGTCCTGGGCGAAGCGATACAGCTCCGTCAGGTAGGGAAACGCATCGACTTCGCCGGTGGAGTAGGCGTATTTCTTACAGACCAGGATCAAACGCTCGGCCATTTCGTCCTCCAGCCGCTGCAGAAGATCGCTGACGTCCTTATAGTGGATATAGAAGGTCCCGCGGTTGATGTCGGCACGCTCAGCCAACTCGCGGACGGAGATGGATTTGGAGGGCTTCTCAGACATGAGATCCATCAGTGCCTGCCGCAGCTGCCGCTTTGTCTTTCTGACGCGCCGGTCAATACCTCTCTCTTCCATACCAATACCCTCCGCACTCTTTTTGATCTGCCGAATAGTTGACCTTGTGTTGATTTTAGCACAAAAAGGCAGAAAGAACAAGGCTTTTTTACAAAACCGCCTTACTCTTGTGGAAGATCAGGCACTTCTAAACCACGGAGACAGCGCATAGAAATAAGGCAACAGACAGCATTCGGAGGATGGCATTATGATGGAGACAACGTCTATTTATCAGGATATGGCTCAGCGAACCGGCGGCAGCGTGTATATCGGCGTTGTGGGACCGGTCCGCACGGGAAAATCCACCTTTGTCAAACGATTTATGGAGACGCTGGTGCTGCCGCACATCGAAAACAGCTACCGGCGTGACAGGGCACAGGACGAACTGCCGCAAAGCGGCTCCGGGCGCACCATTATGACGGCGGAGCCGAAATTCGTTCCGGAGGAGGCCGTGGAGCTCCGGCTGGCGGAGGGCGCGGCCTTCTCGGTACGGCTGGTAGACTGCGTGGGGTATATGGTGGACTCCGCCGTAGGGCAGTTTGAGGACCTGTCGCCGCGGATGGTGATGACACCCTGGTTCGATCATGAGATCCCCATGACCGAAGCGGCGGAGATCGGTACCCGCAAGGTCATTACCGACCATGCCACAGTGGGTATCGTGGTGACCACCGACGGCACGATCACGGATATTCCTCGAGAGGACTACCGCGAGGCGGAGGAACGCGTCATACGAGAATTGCAGGACATCGGCAAGCCCTTCGTGGTGCTGGTAAATTCTGCCCAGCCGGAGGACCCCAGGGCAGCTGCTGCCGCAGCGGAAATACAGACACGGTACGGCGTGACCTGCCGCTGTGTCAACTGCCTGACACTGACGGAGGAAGACATCGGCGATATCCTGCAGGATCTGCTGTATCAGTTCCCTTTACGGGAGCTGGATGTTTTTCTTCCCGAATGGGTAGATGCGCTGCCGGGTGAACACCCCATCCGCAGCGGACTGTACCAGGAGATCGGCGAGGCTGCGTCCCAGCTGACACGTATCTGTGCACTGCCGCCATGCTTGGCAGCGCTGTCCCAAGGCGAAAATATTGAGAGTGCGGCAGCCAGCACTATTGATCTGGGAAACGGCGTGGCACAGGTGGAAATACGGCTGCCGCGGCGTTTGTTCTTTGAAACGCTGAGCCAGCGCAGCGGCTTGCAGGTGACCGATGACGGCGACCTGATGCAGATCATCGGTGAGCTGGCGGAGGCCAAGCGGGAATACGACAAGGTGGCGCCGGCCCTTCGATCCGCCAGGGAGACTGGTTATGGCATCGTAATGCCCGGCGTGGAGGAGCTGAACCTGGAGGACCCGGAGATCGTGCGGCAGGGAGGACGCTACGGCGTGCGGATGCGAGCCAGCGCGCCGTCTATCCATCTGATCCGTGCGGATATCGAGACGACGGTTTCCCCCATCGTAGGCAACGAGAAGCAGTCAGAGGACATGGTAAACTATCTGCTGCAGGAATTCGAGGGCGATACGGGAAAGCTGTGGCAGTCCAACATCTTCGGCCGCAGCTTCCATGAGATCGTAGGAGAGGACCTGCAGGCAAAGCTGAAGCGTATGCCGGCAGACGCTCAGGCAAAGCTGCGCCAGGCGCTGGAACGCATAATCAACGAGGGCGGCGGCGGACTTATCTGCATTATTCTGTGACACCGGATATATTCTCCATAACAGAGCAGCCGGGCAAACGCCTGGTTGCTCTGTTTAAGGCGGTATATCGTAAGAAGCTGCACGTTTACAAGGTTTGAAACGTATGGAACATTTGGTTTTGATTTCATTGTTTTTTGAATTTTTCGGTAGAAAAACAGGTGTAAAACCTCAATTATTGTGAAATATTTTTTACTTTTATAGTGACAAATTTATGTAAGCTGGTATAATGTACTTGGAACAAATACGGCCGCCCCGGGCGGTGGAACAAAGGAAGGACAATCACATGGGAATCAAGATCGGTATCAATGGCTTCGGCCGTATCGGACGGGTGGTGCTGCGTATACTTGCAGACGACCCGGAGCGCTTCGAGGTATGCGGTATCAACCTGCGGAAGGCGGACGTGGACTACATGGTCTATCTGCTGAAATATGATTCTGTGTTCCGGAATTTCCCCGGAATTGTGGAGCACGCCGGCGGTGACCTGATCGTCAACGGCCGCAAGATCAAGGTATACAGCGAGTCCGATGCCGCCATGATCAACTGGGCAGACTGCGGCGCGGAGTACATCATCGAGTCCACCGGCGCCAACAACACCACCGATAAGGCCTCCCGCCATTTCAAGGGCGGCGCCAAGAAGGTCATCCTGACGGCCCCCGCCAAGGACGATGCCACGCCTACCTTTGTCTTCGGCGTCAACAGCGATGAATACCGCAGCGATATGCGCGTCATCTCCAACGCCAGCTGTACCACCAACTGCCTCGCGCCGCTGGCCTATGTCATCCACAAGGAGTTCGGTATCGAGCAGTCCCTGATGTCCACCATCCACGCATCCACCGCCAAGCAGAAGGCCGTGGACTCTCGCGGCGGCAGTGACTGGCGTACAGGCCGTTCCATCCTCAACAACATCATCCCGACTACCACCGGCGCGGCCAAGGCCGTGGGTCGCGTGATCCCCTCCCTGAAGGGCAAAATGACCGGCATGGCCTTCCGCGTACCCACCGCAGACGTATCCGTGGTGGACCTGACGGCGCGGCTCAGCAAGACGGCGTCCTACGCGGACATCTGCTACGAGGTCAAGCACGCCTCCGAGACGTATATGAAGGATATTATCGGCTATACCCGCGACCAGGTGGTATCCACCGACCTGATCGGCAATCCCTGCCCCTGCATTTTTGACGAGACAGCGGGTATTTCTCTGGATCAGGACTTCGTGAAGCTCATCGCCTGGTATGACAACGAGTGGGGTTACAGCAACATGGTGGTGCGTATGCTGGAGCATATGCACACTGTGGACGAAGCGGACGCCTTTGTGGCGCAGGAATAAGCGGCATATATACGATCTCCCCCGGCCCTGCCGGGGGAGATTTCTTGCGTCCGTACCCTTGTCAAGCGGTTCGCCGCGTGGTATGATAGCACCAGTAGGAAAGGTGGATAGGGAGGAGGACATATATGCTTTTGGCCATCGATATCGGCAATTCCAATATTTCCGTAGGGCTGTTTGACCGGGAGAAAACGCTGAAATTTCTGGCATCTATAGACACGGACAGCCGCAAGACAGCAGACCAGATCAGCATTGATCTGATGAATTTGTTTACACTGTACGGCTGTGATATCCACGATGTCAGCGGGGCGATCTTATCCAGCGTGGTACCGCCTATGAACTTCATGATGGAAAAGGCGCTGACGCGCCTTCTGGGCAAGCCGCCCATGGTGGTGGGCGCAGGCATCAAGACCGGGCTGAACATCCGCATGGAATTCAACAGCCAGCAGCTGGGCGCGGACATTGTGGCTAACGCGGTATCGGCATTGGAAAAATACCCGGTGCCCATCATCATGATCGACATGGGCACAGCCACCATCATCTCCTACATCTCAGAGAAGCGCACCTACGAGGGCGGACTGATGTTCCCCGGCGTGCGGCTGTCGCTGGATGCGCTGTCCCATCATACGGCGCAGCTGCCCAATATCTCGCTGGAGCACCCCCGGCAGCTCATCGGCAAAAACACCGAGGACTGTATGCGAAGCGGCATCGTCTACGGCACCGCCGCCATGCTGGATGGGGTCATCGACCGTATCCGTGAGACGCTGGGCGGGGCGGAGCCCTCTATCGTGGCCACCGGCCCAAACGCACCGGTGATCGCCCGATACTGCCGCAACCACGTGGTGTACGACAAATATCTGCTGATGGAGGGACTGTACGCCATCTATCAGAAAAATGCAAAATGACATACGCGCCCTCCGGCGATACCGGAGGGCGTACCTTTATGTAAAAACAGCTGGAAAGCAAAAATACTTTCCAGCTGTTTATGTATAACGTTTTTACTTAGCAAGCACCTTTTTCAGCTTGACAAAGCGGGGCAGAGAGTCCTGCTTGGGCAGCTCCGGCTCACCCTGGATCAGCGGCAGCGCATACTCGATGAACTGGTGGTTCACGCCATTGCCCTCCTCATTGATCCACTCGCGGGGAATTTTCTTCTCCACGTTGGCGACCTCCACCAGCGGAACGAGCTTGGTGCGGCAGGCATACTTCCCGTTCTGGATACCGCGCTCAAAGCCGATCATGCGGCCGTTGATGCCGTTGACCGCGTTCTCCACGGCCACCTTGCCGGCCATGTAGGACTCTTCGATATCCGTCTCGCTGGCCAGATGGGCGGCGCAGCGCTGAAGCAGGTTCAGCTCGATGCCTCGGACCTTGGCGCCGGTCTCCTCCTTCAGCACTTCGGCCAGAATAGTGGCCAGACCACCCAGTTGGGCGTGGCCGAAGCCGTCGTTGGCGGCCACCTTGGCCTCGGAGACGAAACCGCCGTCCTCATAGTGGATACCCTCGGACACGGCCACAATACAGTTGCCCGTGGCATTGTAGACCTTCTTGACGTCCTCGATGAATTTGGGCATACTGAAATCCGTCTCAGGCAGATAGATCAGATCCGGACCCGCGCCATATTCGCTGGCCAGGGCGGAAGCTGCGGCCAGCCAACCGGCGTGACGGCCCATGATCTCCACCACCACGATCATTCCCTTGTCGTACACGTGTGCGTCCTGATAGACCTCCATAATGGAGGTAGCGATGTACTTGGCGGCAGAGGCATAGCCGGGGCAATGATCCGTGCCGAACAGATCGTTGTCAATGGTCTTGGGCACGCCCATAACGCGGCACTCGTAGCCCACAGACTGCATATACTGGTTGATCTTATTGCAGGTGTCCATGGAGTCGTTGCCGCCGTTATAGAAGAAATAGCGTACATCGTGCTTCTTGAAGACCTCAAGGATACGCTTGTAGTCCGTATCATCTAGCTCCGGATCGGCGATCTTATAGCGGCAGGAGCCCAGTGCGGAGGAGGGGGTATACTTCAGCAGGCGCAGCTCCTCGGGATCCTCCTGCCCCATGTCGAACAGCCGATCGTTAAGTACACCCATGATGCCGTGTTCGGCACCCAGCACCTGGGTAATGGCGCCGGACTTCAGCGCCGTGTCGATCACGCCGTAGGCACTGGCATTGATAACGGAAGTGGGGCCGCCGGATTGACCGATAATACACGCGCCGCGCAGTTCTTTCATATTCGCATACCTCCAAAAGCGGAATTTTTGTGTTTACAACGGGTATTTTACCATGTAGAATAGCCGTTGTAAACAGTTTGTGCTTGCAAATCCGTAAAAATATGATACAATAGGAACGTTCCATACAACAGGTGCATACTTGCAAAATTTATCATAAAGGAGACTTTGACATGGCACTGGTAACTTCCAAGGAAATGTTCGCCAAGGCTTATGATGGCGGCTACGCCATCGGCGCGTTCAACGTCAACAACATGGAGATCGTACAGGGCATCACCGAGGCCTGCCAGGAGGAGCACGCTCCCGTGATCCTGCAGGTCAGCAAGGGCGCCCGCGCCTACGCCAACCACACCTATCTGGTGAAGCTGGTGGAGGCGGCGGTAGCGACCTGCCCCGATATCCCCATCGTGCTGCATCTGGATCACGGCCCCGACTTTGAGACCTGCAAGAGCTGCATCGACGGCGGCTTCACCTCCGTGATGATCGACGCCTCCTCCAAGCCCTTCGCCGAGAACATCGAGATCACCCGCAAGGTGGTGGAGTACGCCCATGACCACGGTGTCGTCGTGGAAGCGGAGCTGGGTACGCTGGCCGGTATCGAGGATGACGTGAAGGTGGCTGACCACGCCGCGTCCTACACCCGTCCCGAGGAGGTGGAGGAGTTCGTATCCAAGACTGGCTGCGACTCCCTGGCTATCGCCATCGGCACCAGCCACGGTGCGTATAAGTTCAAGCCCGAGCAGTGCACCGTCAATGAGAAGGGCATCCTGGTGCCGCCTCCCCTGCGCTTCGACGTGCTGGAGGAGGTCAGCAAGCGCCTGCCCGGCTTCCCCATCGTGCTGCACGGCTCATCCTCCGTGCCGCAGGAGTATGTGAAGATGATCAACGACCACGGCGGCAAGATGCCCAACGCCATCGGTGTGCCCGAGGAGCAGCTGCGTCAGGCCGCCCGTCTGTCCGTCTGCAAGATCAACATCGACTCCGATCTGCGTCTGGCCATGACCGGCACCATCCGGCAGTTCATGGACGAGCACCCCGACAAGTTCGATCCCCGCGAGTATCTGAAGCCCGCCCGCGCCAACATCAAGGAGCTGGTACGCCACAAACTGGTGGACGTGCTGGGCTGCGCTGGCAAGGCGTAAACGACTGTACAAAAAATCTCCCGGCTCCGCAGAGCCGGGGGATTTTTTCAGTTGTATGCGCTGTCAAGAAAGCACCATATTGTTATACGACCTCTACCACGCGCCAATAGCCGTCACCGTATTTTTCCAGTTTCCAGAGTACGATATGGTCTATTGCGCCCGTACCGGTGCATGTGCTGAGGTCATCTGTCTTATCAAAGCGCTGGTATCCGTATTTGACCCACATTTTCCCGGAATCTCCGCTGAAATGTGCCGACAGCAGGTCGATGTGATAGATGGTCAGCATTTTGCCGGCGTCCATCTCCGGAACGCAGTAACGTACCAGCGCGCCCATGGCATAGGCAGCCTCGTCCCTCGGCATCGCCAGAACATTGTTGTATATTTCCTCCTCTGAATACTCAAATACGATGTGTGCGTTGCTCAGAACAGCCTCTGCCTTGTCCTGGTCGGAATAATCTCCCTTGAACAGCAGCGCCATGCGGTCGCTGAAGGTATACTGTTCGGCAGAGCTGATGGCCGCCAGATAGTCGATGGAGTTGATCCGCAGCATCAGCGTCACCAGCAGCACCACCGTCGCGGTGATGGCGATGGCGCACCAGGTCTGCTTCCGCAGCTTCTTTTTCAGCGTCCGCAGAACGCCGGCTTCACCGGTGCGTTGCTCCGTGTCCGCGTCAGTGGGAGCGGACGGCTCTTCACCGGCGGACAGTGCGCGGCATTCTTTGCATGTATCCAGATGCTCTTTGACAAAGGCGGCGCTGTCCTCGCTGAGCATGCCCTCCGCATACAGCGGCAGCAGGTCGCGGACGATACTGCATTCATTTTTCATTGTTGCTGTCCTCCAATCTGTTTTTTATCATGTTTCTGGCACGGTGGTAGGTGACGCATACCCAGTTATCCGACTTGGCGAACAATTCACCGATCTGCTTATAAGACAGCTCGGCGTATACCCGCCACATGAACACCTCCCGGTACGGCTCCGGCAGGTCATGCAGAATAGCCTGTATCTGCCGGGCTTCCTCCCGTGCGCCGATCAGCTCCTCGGGGGTATCCGCACTGCCCACAGACTCCGGCAGTTCTTCCAGCGGAGTGGTATGCTTTTCCTTCCGCAGATAGGTATAATAGCAGTTCTTGGCGATCTGGCACAGCCATACCCGCATGTCGCAGCTGCCCCGGAATTTTCCGATGGATCGCAGTGCCTTGAAGAATGTGTCGCTGGTGATCTCCTCAGCCACATGCTCGCTGCCGGATAGCTTCAGAATATAGCGGTATACATCCCGGAAGTACAGGTCATAGACCTGCTCAAATTCCATCTGCTGCCACCTCCTTTGTCTATATGACGCGCGGCTCGGCGGAATCTTACAAATTATTTCGATTATTTTGGACAGCGAAAGCGGCGGCGCGGATGATATCCGTGCCGCCGCTGATAACAACAGCTGTAAATTATATCTACTTTACAGTGTCTCTTTGATTTTGACCGCGATCTGATCGGCGGTCAGGCCGTATTCCCGCAGCACGTCGGCAGCCTTGCCGGACTGACCGAACCGGTCGTTGACGCCGATCTTGCGGAATTTGCAGCAGACCTTGCCCATCAGTACATCGGCCACAGCGTCACCCAGACCTCCGATGACGCTGTGCTCCTCCACGGTAATGACATTGCCGCACTTTTCGGCGTACTTCGTCACGCACTCCGCGTCAATGGGCTTGATGGTGTGTACGTTGATGACGCTGATCTCGATACCCTCGGCGGAGAGCAGCTTGGCGGCCTCCAGCGCCTCGTTGACCATCAGACCGCAGGCGAACACCGCCGCGTCCTTGCCCTCGCGCAGCACATTGGCCTTGCCGATCTCAAAGGGATAGTCCTCCTCGAATACCGGGGTGGCCAAACGCGCCAGACGCATATAGGCGGGACCCTGAAACTCCGCCAGGGCAAAGGTGGCCTTCTTTGCCTCATTGGCGTCAGCAGGGACGATGACGGTCATGCCGGGGATCAGCCGCATAAGACCGATGTCCTCGATGGCCTGGTGGCTGCCGCCGTCCTCGCCCACAGACACGCCGGCATGGGAGCAGCATATCTTCACATTAAATCTGGGATAGGCGATGGTGTTGCGGATCTGCTCATAGGCGCGCCCAGCGCCGAACATGGCGAAGGTGGAGCAGAAGGGGACAAGCCCCATAGTGGACAAACCGGCGCCGATATTCATCATATTGGCCTCGGCGATGCCGCAGTCAAAGAAGCGCTCGGGATGCGCCGCCTTGAAATACTTGGTCATAGTGGCACCAGCCAGGTCGGCATCCAGCACTACGACGTTCTTATTCTGTTCACCCAGCTCTACCAGCGCCTTGCCGTAGGCTTCACGGGTGGCGATCTTTTCACTCATGGCTCAGTCCTCCAATTCCTTCAATGCCTGCTGCCGCTGTTCCTCGTTGGGCGCCTTGCCGTGCCAGCCCACCTGGCCTTCCATGAAGGATACGCCCTTACCCTTGACCGTGTGGGCCAAGATAGCCTTGGGCCTGCCAGGCGTCACAGGCGCGCCCAGCGCTGCTTCAATGGCGTCCAGGTCATGGCCGTCGATCTCGTGCAGATCAAAGCCAAAGGCCCGCAGCTTGGCGGGCATATCGCCCAGGGACATGACCTCGTCGTTGCTGCCGTCGATCTGCAGGCCATTGTTGTCCACGATCACGGTCAGGTTGTCCAGCTTATAGTGGGCAGCGGACATGAGGGCCTCCCAGATCTGGCCCTCCTGACACTCGCCGTCGCCCAGCAGCGTAAACACCTTGGTGTCCTTGCCCTGCACCTTGGCGCCCAGCGCCATACCCACGGCAATAGAGCAGCCCTGACCCAGGGAGCCGGTGGAGGCGTCCACACCAGGGACCTTCTTGCAGTCCGGGTGGCCCTGCAGGATGCTGTGCAGCTGCCGGAAGTTCTTGAACTCATCGCGGCTGATAAAGCCCAACTCTGCCAGAACCGCGTAGTAACAGGGGGCAGCGTGGCCCTTGCTGAGCACAAAACGGTCACGGTCCACCCAATGCGGATTTTTGGGGTCGATACGCATATGGTTATAGAATACGCTGGCCACCAGCTCCACCGCGGACAGGGAGCCGCCGGGATGACCGCTGCCGGCGTTGGCGGTCATGTTGATGATGTCACGGCGCATCTGACGGCACACGCCGGACAATTCTGCTTTATTCATGGGAAACCTCCATTCCATGTTCTTCTGACCTAATAGGATATAGTATTTCCCATATAAAGTCAATGCAGGACAACAGAAAAGTCACAGAAAAGTAACGGAAAATATCACATCAGCAGGGGAGGGCACATACAATAGGGCGGAGGGATGCCAGATGCTTTTTCGTCCGTATGACAGACTGGAGGCCGTGATCTACGCCCATCGCTGGGCCTATGGCCGCAATCCGGCCTTTTACGATTATGAGGAGATCGGCGGCGACTGCACCAACTATGCCTCACAGTGCATCTACGTCGGCACCGGTGTAATGAACTATACACCTACCTTCGGCTGGTACTACATCAACAGCAATGACAAATCCCCCTCCTGGACGGGTGTTGAGTTTCTGCGTGACTTTCTGGTGCGCGAGGAACGCTCTGCCGGGCCGGTAGCCCAGGAGACGCAGGACCTCTCCCGGGCACGGCTTGGAGATGTGATACAGCTAAGGTTCAGTGGGGATGTATTCCAGCATTCTCCGGTGGTGGTACAGCCCAACTCTGACGGTGATCCGGCCAAAATACTGGTAGCCGCCCACAGCGCGGATGTGGATTGGCGGCCGCTGAGTACCTACGACTATCAGGCGTACCGGGTCCTGCACATACTTGGTGCATTCGTGCCGTAAATGAACATCCCCCGGGGAAACCTGGGGATGTCGTACAATAAGCTGTCCCCGGCAGAGCCGGGGACAGCTTATTATTGCGGCACTATTTATCAAAGGATGGGTTCATAAAATATACGTTCTTTTCGTTCAGCCGGTCTTTGGCCAAGCGCAGACCTTCGCCGAAGCGTACAAGATGGAGTAACTGTACTTGCTTAAATGCGCCATTCGATCTTGATGGACTCGCTGGTCGCATAGATGACACGGATGAGCTGGTCTACCGTCTGTCGCTTATCATCGAAGCTCAACTCGTCCCACATAGTCAGGTGATTATAGATCTCCGTATAGTCCGCTTCCTTGTGCAGCTTCAATTCAGAGATACGCTTCATCAGCTCTTGCTTTTTCCCATCCAGTTCTTTGACGCGCCCACTGATGTAGCGAAACAGGGTATCGTCCGCAGCCGACAGGCGATCCATCAGCGAGCCAATCTCAGTCTCAACTTGCGTAAGTTGAACATTCAACGCCGTTAGCTCGGGGTTAACGTAATTTCCTTTACACCTTCTGAGCGTTTTGAACTGAGCCATCTTTTTGCGCATTTCATTGTAGATGATTTGCTCAAACTCGTCGGTATAAATCGTTCCGGGACCCTTGCAGGCTTTGGAGTTCATTTTGTTCGAACAGAGGAGATAGCGGGAGCGTGTGGTCGAGTAGTGCTTATCCACCAAAGCGTACCCGCAGATGCCGCATTTGATCTTTCCCGCCAGCCATGTGTTCTTGGCTTTCTGATATGGCTTGATCTGCTGCGCTTCCAGACACTTTGCACGGCATTTCAGCCATAGGTCGGAGGGAATGATGCCCTCGTGTGGCGCCAGCACCAAATGGTTGCCTTCTAAATTCATTTGCTTGCGTCCTACGGAGTCCTGTCCCTTGTAGTAGTAGCATCCGTTCGTGCCGATAAAGTCACTCGGATCGTTTGCCATGATCGCGCCTTGGTCACGATAGAACTCATAGACGGATAGATCCGCGCGGACATAGATGGGATTCCTGAGAACATCCGCAAGTCGTGTGCGTCCCCACGGCTTTCCGTTTTTGAGAATGCCGTGGGCTTGAAAGTAGCGGATAATGTCACCGTAGGAGCATTCCGGCTTGGAGTAGAGCTCATAGATCAACCGCACCTGTTCCGCTTCCTCCGCGTTGATCTCATACATAGAGGTCTTAATACCCTCGATGGTCGTCGGGATCAGCCGGAATCCATACGGAACTCTGCCGCCCATATAGAAGCTCTTTTGACTGCGGGAGTAGTAGGCATCCGCCACGCGCTTTTGAATAGTTTCCCGTTCCAACTGCGCGAATACAATGCAGATGTTGAGCATGGCGCGTCCCATGGGCGAGGAAGTGTCGAATTTTTCTGTCGTGGATACGAACTCGACCCTGTGCTTTCCGAATTTCTCCATCATATTAGAGAAGTCGAGGATAGAACGGCTGATGCGGTCCAGCTTGTAAACAACGACCTTACCAATCACTCCGTTTTCGATGTCGTTCATCATTTCCGCAAAGGCGGGACGGTCTGTATTTTTACCGCTGTAACCTCTGTCGGTATAAACCTTATACTGTTCACCTCTCATTTCGTACTGGCAGAACTCGATCTGGCTTTCGATAGAAATGCTATCGGCTCTGTCAACGGATTGTCTTGCGTAGATTGCGTTCATTTTGTAGCTCCTTCCTCACAGAAAAGAGCTGCTGACAGGTACATCATACCGCAGCAGCTCCTAAATAGCTATCATTTTCATTGTGTTTTTCATACTTTATAAAGACCTCGAAAAGACCTTCCTCGATACATCGCCGCTGTTCCATGCACTCCTCGGCGGTAAGCTGTGGGGTAAGGTTTTCAATTCTGATCATATTTTTTCTGCCGGAAATAATGTGCGCATCACTATCGTAAGTGAAAGGGCGGACAATAATAACTATCACCTCCCGCGGTGCTATCATTTTATTTGCGAGAACCTTGTCCTATGCAGAAAGGGAGAGTCGAAATCCTTCAACTCTCCCTTTGCGTCACATGGTCTGCTGCCAGTCATAACTCACCTCGTCCTCGTGGTCATCAGCCTTGTGACCGAGGGCGATTTTCTTTTCCCGTTCTTTTTGCAATGCCTTTCTGTCGGTGTAGTGCTGTACGGGCATCACAGGGGCAGTAGGCTGGAGCTGCTCCAGACGGTGCCCAAGCCCCACCAGAGCAGAAGCAGTGCTGCCGCCGCCATTAGCAGAGAGATCAATGCCGGAATACCGACTTGTGGTAGATGCAGTCTGGGAAGTCTGATTCTGCGCAGAGAAAAAGAGTTCTCTTTCGGCTTCCCAGCCTGTTCGCTCATCTGCTCCAGATGGCGTACCGTCTTCAGAAGATCGTCCAGCTGCGTCCGCGTGGGAAGCTGCGACATCTGCCTGCTGATGCTCTCCAACAGATCCGTCTGCCGATCCGCATGGTACCACAGTGTATCCAGATCGTTCATCATTTGCTCCCAGTCCGCTTTTGAGGGACGCGCTTCGGGAGGTGGTGCCTGCACCGGCAGCGCTGTCTGCTGGGAGTTGCGCTGCTTGAGTTCTTGCAGAGACAACCTCTGCCCGTATTCTGAATTCATGCTCCATGGCCTCCTTGCAATACTTTTCCTCGTGTAATTTGTTGTCGCGGCACTTCGTGCCGTCCGGCGTGGTGTAGGTGATGTACTTGCGGCTGCTCTCCCAGCGGACGGCGTAGCCCTCGGACACCATCAGGGAAACGAAGGCGTCCTTGTCGGCGGCGTATTTCATACACTCGTCGATGGTGTTCATGAGCCGCAGCTTCCAGCTTTGACCCTTCAACGCCGTGTGGTACTCCGCGCCGCCCATGCCGCGGGCCTGTTGCGTTGGCGCATCAAAGACAGGAAGACCCATCTCCAGACAGATCGCATCGTTGCGCCGCATCAGCTCTTGGATCTGCGCTTTCGCCATGTGCAGCTTTTTGCCGGTCTCAAAGTTGACAGAGTTGATGACGCAGTGGGAGTGGATGTGCTCCCGGTCTACATGGGTGCAGACCAGCACCTCGCAGCCGTCGAAGTATTCTGCCAGCCGCCGCGCGGCTTCGTGGGCCTGCTGTGGATCGACCGCCGCGCCTTTTGGGAAGCTCTGCACCATGTGATAGAACATCACGCCGCCATCCTTGTGATAGAGCAGCTTTGTATTGATGAAATCATCGTAGACGCTCTGCGGCTGGCAGTTGATGCCGCTGACGAGCGGCCCGCCCTCCCATGTGGTTTTCTTTTCCTGCATGACGTAAAGCATCACGCCGCGCATGGCGGCGCGGGACTGTGTGCCCTTTTTGTAGTTCACGAAATGTACGATGGCCATACGGCTCACCGTCCTTCCATGACAGCCCGCAACGCGACGCTGACCTCGGACAACTCACCGGCGGCTTTCTCCAAGCCGATGACCTGCACTTTGCCCATGTTGGCAAGGACGGTGAGGCGGTTGATGTTGCTGCCGATGCCCTTGAGCTGGCGGAGCAGTTCTTTTTGCCCGTCGATGACAACGATCCGCTTGCCGAGGCAGCAGGCGGTGACGTAATCGCTCATGGACATGTGGGCCTTCGCTGCCAGCGCCCTGATCTTCTCACGGTCAGCGGACGCCATGCGCGTGCTGAATTTGATATCTTTTTTCATGGTTTTCTCCAATCGTAGCTTTAAGTGGGTCCGGGCTTCCGCCCGGAATTTGGGTGCAGGGCTTTGCCCGCCCAGAGCGTTTGGCAGGGCAGCGGCTTCGCCGCAGACCAGACAAATGCGATGCTGGCCGTCGTCCGAGCGGACGACAAATCCCTCGTCCCGCCGCAAGCGGCAGGACTCGCTCTCTCTGTCGCTCGTCCTCTTCCCACCGAAACCGCTTCGCTGGGTTTCGGCGGGAGCCCTGTTGGGGGAGGTGATAAGACTCCCGTTTTGCATTTTCGGCATTTCCGTGTGGGGGGTGGTATCATTACCCTCGGCGTGCGCTTCATGCCGTTGAAACGCTGGACGCGCGGGGGGTTTGGCGGCGTATTCGTCGTTTTTATGCCGTCTCGGAATTTGCCCCGTGCGGGCTGAATCTCCCCTCGTCGGGTACACACACCACCCCAGCCTTTAACCGCGCACACAGCGGCTCACAGGGCGAAACAGGGGGCATTTTCACTGCCTAAGACATCGGCAGGGTCGATAGGGTCAACAGCTTGGGTACCCTGTGCATCGTCACTTTCGGCACGGCGCAGCTCAATGAGCCGCTTGCCGTTGCTGCGGCGCACCACGGCGGAAATGCCAATTTTTCTTAGTGCGGCAACGCTTTGCAGGATTAGACGGGATACCTTCTTCGGCGTGATGCCCTCGCTGCCCGCAGGGTCGATCTGCGCGGACAGCTCCGTGGGAGTGCCGATAAATTCCGTGCGGTCACGCATCAGCTCAGAGAGAAGAATGACGATCCGGCCACCCAACAGCTCCGGCTGCGTCCGGCTGTCCGACACCAGCTCCCACACATTTTCCGCGTTGCGCTCCAGCGTCAGCTCCCGGTACTCGATGTCACGCCCGATGCAGGAGAGAGTTGCCTTGCCGCTGCCGCGCTTGTCCTCTACCAGCGTGAAGCTGGAATCCACCGCGCCGCTAATGGCAGTCGTACCGGAGATGCGGCTGAACACATCGTCGGCAAACTCCTTCCGCAGATGGTGGATCAGAAGGATGGCGATGCCGTGGGTGTCCGCAATACGCTTCAGCGTGGAGAGGTCACGGTAGTCATTTGCATAGGTGTTGTCATAACCGGTGCCGCGGATCATTTGCAGCGTGTCGATGATGACCAGCACCGTGTCGGGGTGCTCAGAGAGGAACGCGCAGAGCTGCTCCTCCAAGCCCTTGCCAAGGGTGTCGCTGTTGGTGGAGAAGTGGACGTTGGCGGGAGCATCCTCCGTGATCTCAAACAGGCGGTTCTGGATGCGGAGGGTGGAGTCCTCCAGGCAGAGGTAGAGCGTGGTACCCTGTTTCACGCCCATGCCCCAAACGGCTTCGCCCTTCGCCACCGTGACCGCCAGCCACAGCGCCAGCCATGATTTTCCCACCTTGGGAGAGCCAGCAAGGATGTGCAGGCCCTGAGAGAGCAGCGTGTCCACCACGAAGTTCAGCGGCGTGAGCGGCTGACTCATCAGCGTTTCTCCGTCGATGGTCAGCAATCGGTTTTCTTTTTTCAATTTCGGATCCTCCTTAAAAATATTGCTCCCATCGGAACGATGAGAGCGAAAAAAGCAGAGGGGCGTTACCACGGGACGGCGCGTGGTTTCTTCCCTCTGCTTGTATTGTGGAGGAATTTATGCTATGCTGAGAAAAAGCATGGACAGATTAAAATTCATGTAGGACAGATTTTACCAGGAGGGGCACATATGGAGGGCAGCATCGTTTTCTACACCTATGGCAGTACGCTGGAGCTATACGGTCAGCAGTTCACTGCCGGTATGTTGACCGCCGATCTGCTGAACCTGTCGCCGGACGAATATCGACCCATGAGCAAACGCATGAAGCAGGTCACCAGCCTTGCGGAGGAATATGAGCAAAGCGGGAGCATAGAGCTTTGGTGGAAGCTGAATGAGGAGTTGGCGGCGCTATGCGGAGTGCTGCGCCGCTACGCTGTGTTCCGCCTGCTGCTGGACGAGAGCGAGGACGCTTTCTTCTCTGTCATACGGGAGGTCACGGGGCAGTTCGATTTGTTTCCGAAAGAGGAGCATGCGCCGTCAGAAGAGATACAACGGAAACGACTTGAGCGCGTGGCGAATGAAATCTCCGCGCGCAGTGAAACGGTCAAGGATGTTCCGCCTGACCTGTTCCATCCGAGCGAAGCAGCTTTGGAAAAAGGCGATGCCTTTTATTACGAAATGCTTCGTGCCATCGGCTCTACCAAGGGCGCATGGCGTGATTACAAAAAGTACATCCGCCGTTATGAAACATATCTTCACGACATTCGCGCTTTCAACGGTACTATTCGGAATTTCATCAGCTTTAGTCTGTCCAAGCTGAAGCATAACAGCCCAGAGGACTATGCCGCAGCACTCTACGGCTTCTACAATGATGAACGCATCGCAGAGAAGCTGATCGTCAATCCCATCCGCAACAACGGCGACTGCTATACGACCCACGATGCCTACGAGCTTTCCTATGTGCCGCGGCCGCTGCCGGACGGCTCTATCGCTATCTGTCAGGAGCATGTGACCGACAGCTTGCAGGCGCTGATGAAAGCGGATTATATGCTGGCGCTGAACAGTGGGCACAACATCCGCCGCTGCATCATCTGCGGACGGTATTTTCTGCTCAAGAGCGGTGTCCATGCTTTGTACTGCGAAGGGGCCTGTCCCCATGCGCCCGGCTACACCTGCCGGCAGTTCGGCACGGTGGAGGTGCAGAAGGAGCTGGCGAAGGACATTCCCAAGGTCAAAGTCAAGGTGACCGCCTTTGCCCGCATCACAAAGGATATGCAGCGGGGTGCGATCTCACAGGAGGACACAAGAAAAGCCAAGGACTATGTGCGGGATCTGCTCTATGACGCTCTACGTGACGCGAATATCTCCGTAGAGGCTTTCGAGCAGCGTATTTCCTCTGAGCGCGTTTACCAGCACTGTGGGATCACCAGAACGGCC
Organism: Vescimonas sanitatis; assembly: GCF_049060325.1. Lineage (NCBI taxonomy): Bacteria > Bacillati > Bacillota > Clostridia > Eubacteriales > Oscillospiraceae > Vescimonas > Vescimonas sanitatis. The sequence goes on from NZ_JBMGPW010000001.1 coordinate 285,013, forward strand.
AATCCGAGGGGCCGTCCGCCGAAGGAAAAGGCGGGTGAGCAATCATGACCAACGAGCAACTGGTTCGCCAATATTATGACGGCGATGATGCTGTGCTGGAAAAGCTGTACCATAAAAATATCGGTCTGATCCGCGGCATCGCCAAGGAAGCTGCGGCGGAGTTCAACTGCCTGATAATGGAGCAGCATCATCCGAATCAGTGTTCCGCGTATACGAAAACGATTCTGGACGATCTCTGCGGCGAGGGCGCCGTGGAGCTTCTGACACGGATTCAGAGCAGAGAATATGACGAGAGCCGCGCCGCGCTCACCACCTACCTTTACCCGCATTTGAAGGGGCGCATGACCCGCTGGCTGGAACAGAATATTGGCTGCATGGCACTGAGCAAGGACGAGATGTCTGCCGTCCGTCAGGCGCAGAGGCTGTATCATGCCGCATGGAAGGATACCGGTGAAATCGCGGAGGAGTTAGGCATCTCCGAGGCTCGTGTCAGCCGATATGTTCGCTACAACACCCATTTCCTCGGTGTGCATGATCTTGTTCCGGAGGGCTATGACGGCGATCCCTACGAGCGGCTGATGCCGGGGATGCTCTCCGTTTCGGCGGAGCAGGCCGTGTACCGCAAGGTCTGCATCGAACTCCTCCGGGAGCTGTTCGACACCCTGCCGAAGAAGGACAGGGACATTCTCGGCAAGACCTGCGGCGTGTTCGGATACCCGGAAGCAACTTTGAAAGAGATCGGGATGTATCACATGATGAAGGAGTCCGCCGTGGAGAAGGCGAAGAACCGCGCGGTCGAGAAGCTAAGAAAATCCTATCCCGGCAGCAGGCTCCAAGTGTGGAGGGCTGTTCATCGTATGATGCAGAGACCGATTCCGCTGCCGGGGGAGGACAGTGAGCTGCGGCGCAATTTTCCGCAGTATGTCCGCGCCTTGGCGGAGGTCTATGCTATACTGGAGGAAGCCGTTGCAAACGGAGAGCGATACTTAGGCGAGAATGAGAGCTCCAATACCTGTGAAAAGTAAAGCTGGAGGCGTATGTAAAGATTGTGGATGGTCCTCTTACTGCATAGCCGAATCTGCCGCCGACAGCGAAAACTGCCGAGCGGCAGTCTTGCAATATGGGAAGATAAGTAGTCAACTCAAAATTTTTTACAAAATTCTTTGTAAGATTTTTCGTTTTTCGCAGTCTTATAAGTGAACGGGACAAGGAGGTGAGCAGGTGACGGACTTTGAACAGATATACAAAGACTATTTTCGGGATGTGTTTCTCTATGTTCGACGGCTGTCCGGCGGGGACGAACGGCTGGCAGAGGATATTACCAGCGAAGCCTTCTTCCGTGCGCTTCGCCGCATTGACAGCTTTCGGGGGGATTGCGACATCCGGGTGTGGCTGTGTCAGATCGCAAAGAATTGTTACTATACCCATCTGAAACAAAGCCGCTGGACAGAGCATACAGCGGATATGGAACAGCTTATATCGGAAGCGGAGGAATCACCGGATGAAATGCTGCTGCGCAGCGAGAATGCCCAACAGGTAAAATATCTGCTACATGAGCTTCCCGATCCGTACAAAGAGGTTTTCATGTGGCGTACCCTTGGCGAATTGAGCTTTAAGGAGATCGGGAAGCTGTTTCACAAGACGGAAAACTGGGCGTGCGTCACCTATCACCGCGCACGAAAAATGATCCAAAAGGGAATGGAGGTTGACAAAGATGAAAAATGAATGCAGTATCATCCGCGATATTCTGCCGCTGTATGTGGAAAACATGGTATCGGAGGATACGTCGGAGTTTGTAAAGGAGCATCTGGAAAGCTGCCCCGCCTGCCGTGCGGAGCTTGAAAAACTGCGGGAGCCTGTGGAGGTGCAAACAGAGCCGCAGCCCGACATGGATGCCGCGCCGCTGAAACGCTTGAAAAAGGCACTGCTGATGAAAAAGGTGCAGACCATCCTATGCACGGCGGCGGTGCTGCTGGCGCTGATGCTGTCGGTCGTCTCCTTTCTGACTGCGCCGGAATACTTCGCCTATTCGCCAGAGCTGGTGACTGTGACAGAGGAAGCAAACGGTGCGGTGACGCTCTCTTTCAGCAACGAGGTCACGAATTATAAGCTCCAACAAATCGCCGACCCCGATGATCGCAACACTGTCTACCATCTTGAGGTGTGGACCTCCGTATGGGACAGAGCGTTCCATAAACCCGGCGCGCAGGCCGTGACCGCAGCGCCGGAGAGCGGCAAGCCGCTTCTCGTTTATTTCACGCAGTTTATCAACGGACACGCCGAAAGCTCCAGCAACAGCTCGGTGTGCATCTACGGCACCGCGCCCGACAGCGGCGGCTGGGTCGCTTTGGCGGGGCTTTCTTTGGGCTATTGGCTGCTATTCAACATCGCCCTGTTCCTGATCCTTATCGGGGTATGGTTCAAGCTGCGCAGGAAAGAAAAATCCCGCCGCCGGGTGGAGCACCTGCTCCCGATCCCTATCGCATACGGGCTGGGGCATCTGTGTGTTATGGGCTTTCGCACTGCATCCTGTTCGGAATGGCGCGACTTTCAACTGATCCTTGCAGTCGGTGTTCTGTTCTACTGCGCTATGCTGCTGGCATTGAGTATTTTTTATAACGTAAAAGAGCTGCGGGGTATAAAAAGAGAGGGTGAGAACGAATAGCGGTCTGACCATTTGGAAAGTAGGTGTACCATGAGAAAACTTGTGATCTTTTGCTTTGCCGTCTGTATGACCGTGCTTTCGGTACTATCCCTGTTCAATTTTGCACAGGACGCAGAGGAAAGTATGATACTGGATAAGCGGGCGGTAATCCTCGAAAAGCCGGAGACATTGAGCAACCGCGAATTTTTGGGACAGATAGATACTGCACTCGGAAAGATCGGCGCAGACATTATGTACCGCTACGCGGAGCTGGATGGGGACAAGCCACTGTACCGCTACTATAAGACCAGCCATACCGACAGCTTTCTTTCCGTTTCTACCGGGAAAGGGAGCGTGAGGCTGGAATCGGACGAGTTCTTTTCCACTGCAAAGCAGCCGGGAGCTATGGCACTGCATCTGTCCTCGCTGTTTCAAGATACCGCCATCTATCCACTCATGCAGGCGCGGCAGCATGACTTGACCGCCGCGACCTGGTATGTGGCGGAAGGGCAGCTTGACGCGGTGCTTCATGCGCTGAAAGGCTTGGGCTATTCCGTAACAGCAACCAACGAAAGGCTTTTGTCTACCAAACTGCCGCTTTATTTCCTGTTCATTCCTGCCTTTATGCTCTGCGTCAGTATCGTATTCTACACCCTGTCCGCAGGCAAAAAAAATGTGCTGAAAAAAATGGAGGGCTATACCACGGGGAATATCCTGCTGGGAGAGATCAAAGCCTTTGCCCCTGCTTTGTGTCTTTGCTTTCTGCTGATTTTTGCCGCCGCCATGATTTGCGCCGTGTGGCTTCATCCGGTGGCGACCTGGCAATTTGGGCTGTTCCTGCTGGGGGATTGTCTGTGGCTGCTCGTTCCTCTGATACTGGGCATCCTGCTCTCCCTGCTGTTCCTCTCTGGGCAGCGCAGCGCGGAGTATGTGAAGGGCAAAGTTCCAAAGCGCGGAATCTACATTACAAACACGCTTGCGAAAGCTGCTTTTCTAATCTTTATTCTATTCTCTCTCACCATTGCCATGCGGAACATCACGCAGATCTACAACACCTTCCATGCAGCGGAGTTCTGTTCGCAAAAGACAAAGGGCTATGTGACTGTCCCTCTGAACAATGTTAATTCCGGCAGAGCACCGGAGGGCGCGGATTATCTGGCGTTCTATTATGCCACAGTGGATCGCTACAATGGAATACTCATGGCAGCCAACGATTTTAATTACGACCTGTTTGAAGGGAAAATGCTGGGAGAGGCATACGGTCAGGATTATGCCCACATCAACCGAAACTACCTTGCGTTCAACCCCATCTATGCGCCGGACGGGGAGCAGATCGGTGACGCTCTGCTTTCCGATACCCATGTGAATATTCTGCTTCCGAAGTCCAAGGAATACAGGCGGGATGAGGTACGGGAGCGCGGCGCGAGCTGGGGAAATTCCGGGGATGTGAATATTGTCCTCTACGATGATAAAGCGTCTGACATATACTCCTATAACGCCAGCACAGGGCTTGGGGGAAACGGCGCTCTGCCCGCGCCCATCCTTGTAGTCAAGGAAGGTGACCTGCTGGACGGGCTTTTCATCGAAGCATGGTGTTCACAGGGGGCGTATTTCCTCTATGTTCCCACTGATGATCCGTATGCGGAGCTGCTGCCCATCCTGCGGGAAACGGGTATTGACGCGGCGACCGTTTCCACACCGACCGTCGCCGCCACCTTTGATAAAATGCTCCATCATCTGACCTATATGCTGATGATTTGGGGCGTACAGGCTTTGGTGCTGCTGATCGGGCTGTTCTGCCTGATCTTATTCGGCGCAAGGCTCTATTGCGACAATTACAGGGACAGGATCGCCTGTCGCCTGATTGAAGGGCATTCCCTTTTGAGCTGTATTCGCACCCATCTCGTGCTGACGGTGCTGTACTATGGGGCGGTAGCGGCAGGGCTGCTGCTCTTAAAGCTCGCCATCGAGCTTGACTACAATATCCTGCTGGGTACGCTTCTCGCGGAGCTGCTGATCACGCTGTTGGCTTGCGGCAGCATTGCCCGGAAGAACCTCTATCAGATTGTGAAAGGAGCGGAAGCATGACTGCCATCACTTTATCCAATATCAATAAACGCTTCGGGGAAAAAGTCCTGTTTCGGGATTACTCGCTGCATATTGAAGCCGGAGAGTTTGTCGCCATCAAGGGCGAAAGCGGAGCCGGAAAAACAACTCTCCTGAACATCATAGGACTGCTGGAAACGCCGGACAGCGGCAGCGTCACCCTCTGCGGCGCAAGAAACCCGTCCTTTTCCTCCCGCGCTGCGGTTCATCTGCGGCGGCACAAGCTGTCCTACCTGTTTCAGAATTACGGGCTGGTGGACACCGACACCGTGGAAGCCAACATGAAGCTCGCCACCCGGTTCGGTAAAGCAAAGGGCAAGGCAGAGAAAGAACGCATCGCGGATGCGCTGGCACAGGTGGGGCTTTCGGGCTATGAGCGTCGTAAGGTCTACACCTTGAGCGGCGGTGAGCAGCAGCGGGTGGCGCTGGCAAAAATCATTGCAAAATCCCCCGACATTATCCTTGCGGATGAGCCTACGGGCAGTCTGGACGAGCGCAACCGCAGCTATGTGATGGACATTCTCAAAGAGCTGAACCGACAAGGAAAAACCATTGTTGTTGTGACCCATGATCCCTATGTGAGCGATTGCGCCACACGGCATATTGCGCTGTGAGAGGACGGAGGGTAAAGCTATGCGAAAAAAGAGCTGGGCTGCCCTGCTGTGCTCGATCCTGATTCTTGCGAGCATAGGGCTTGGCATTTCCATCATTTACTCGGACTACTATTTCAGCCCCGTGTCGGGCTTGCAATCCTTTACTGTCGCGGACGTCTCCCGGACATACCTTCATCCGGAGGAGGACGCAGGCACGCCAAGCGCCGCCGCGCCGTCCGATGAGCTTTATGTGCTCCTGGAACACTGGGCATTGGAAAACGAGGTGACAATCCTATACAAGAACGGGTTTGCCGCAGGCTGCGGCATTCTGGACGGTTCGGATTGGCTCCGTGAAGCCATCGGGCTTTCGCTGCCTTGTGATGCGCAGGGCGTATTAACCGCAGAGGACGCGGCTTTTTCGGAAACCTATGTGCGCGACGGACGGTTTTTGCCGGACGCGCTGGGGCTGCCTGTACTGGGAACCTATCGGGAACAGGATGTGCCTTCCGTTATCTCCAATGCAGGGTTTCTCTATCCGTTGTCCATGAGCGAGGCGAAGGATGGAATGTACTTCACAGATGGCACGGACACCAGTGGTCTGACGGCACTATTTGAGAATAGCGGCTATACGGTCACTGACCAGCGGCAGCGTTTGAGCCTTCCCGCGCTGGCGGCGAAGCTTCTGACGGACAGCGTTCTTTCCAGAGCGATTTCCGCTGCCATGCTCGGTTTGATCTTTTGCTTCTCCTATGTGGTGCTGACCATGTATCGGGAAAATGACCGCCGCTATCAAATCTATCATTTGTTTGGGCTGTCAAAAGCACGGCTGTTCCTCCGCTCCACCCTTACGGCGATGGGTATTGCACTGACGGCTGCTCTGCTTTTCGGCGTGGCGCTGTACCAGGGGCTGACCTATATGCCGGACAGTGATCTGACCACGCTGCTGATAGGTACTACGGCAGGGTTTGTACTGTTCTCACTGATTTTGAACTGGGCGGGCTACTGCGGAACAGCCGCACGGTTGGGGAAAGGGGGAAGATGATATGACACTGATCAGGCAGGTGATCCGGGATTTGGTCAAGGATGCCGGATGGGTCATTTTTTACGGCTTTTTAACCGCAATGTCCATTATGGCTTTCGTGCTGGTGGGATTGAGCTACCAGCATGTCGCGTCACAAAATGATGCAATCCGTCGCTTTACGCAAAACGATGTGAGCATGGTGCGGGTAAAGGATTTGAGCAGTCTTATGACAGCGGCTGACCGGAAAGCTACCGCACAGCCTATCAGCACAGGCAGTGGGCGGCAGCAGGGCCTCGTGGATCTGTTTCAAAAGCATGACAACCTCGGCAGCCTCGTCCTTCTCCCCGGCATCGGCGGGTATCAGCAGACCATCGTTTATGTGGGCGCCTATACTCGGCTGACAGCATTCCCGTTTCCGGCAGGCAGCGATGCACCCATCGCCGCGGTTTCGCCGGACTGCGCCGGGGACAAAGGAAAGACGCTCCGCATCGGAGATCACGAATGCACAGTGACCGTTGTTCCATCCGATATGGACGTTTACCATCCGCTGCACTACATTCCGCCCGCATCGGAGAATTTGAAGAAAACGCTCTATGTTTTCTCGCCATCCTGTGGGGATGCCCTTTCCCTCGCGGCGTTTCCACACGTATCGGTGGACATGTTCATAGACCGTCTGATTCTTGCCGAACCCACAGAGGAAAGCACCGCCGATGTCAGGTCGTTCCTGTATCAAAACTATTCCGCCTATGCGGAGATACAGTCAACGGAAAACTTTTTGCGGCTTTCCGCCGCAAGCAGCACCCGCACCCATCAGGCGTATCTTCTGTTCTACATCATGTCCACGCTGGTTTTATTCGGTGCGCTGCTGCTGAACACCTATCGCATCTTGCGACGCAGGATCCCGGAATATGCGGTGCATCATCTGTTTGGCGCAACACAGCGGTTTATCTTTGCAAGGATGTATCTGTTCGTGTTGGGATACCATGTGATCCCGCTTGCGGGAACGCTCCTGATCCTGTCATTGAACAGGCTTGCGTCGCCGCTGAATCTTCTCATGGTATTCGCAGCCACCATGGGCTCGGCGTTCCTTGTCACAAGTATTGTGCAGCAGCGTTTTGTATCTAAATTTTCACAGGGATTAAGGAGGGAATGAACTATGCCGGGAATCACCGTTACACAAGCCTGCAAGAGCTATGAAACCAGCCACTATACCGTAAAAGCGGTGAATCACGCCGATCTTTCCGTGGAAAGCGGCGAAGCCGTCGCCATTGTCGGACCTTCCGGCAGCGGCAAGTCCACACTTTTGAACATTATCGGTCTGATTTTGAAGCCGGATTCCGGAAGCGTCGCCGTGAACGGAAAGGAAGTCCTGAACATGAGCGACAGGCGGTGCAGCGCTTTCCGAAATGCCTCGTTCGGCTATATTGTGCAGGACTTCGCCCTGCTGGACGATGAAACCGTATATCACAACATCCGAATCCCCTTGCTTTACAACAGGCAGATCAAGCGCAGGGAGCACAAGCCCCGAATCAGGGAGATCGCGCAGAAGCTGGACATATCAGACAAGCTGAACCGCAAGGCAGGCAAATTGTCCGGTGGAGAGCGGCAGCGGGTGGCAATCGCCCGTGCAATCGTCTGTGACCAGCCGATCATCCTTGCGGACGAACCCACCGGTTCACTGGACGCGGCGAACAAAGCGAATGTCATGGACATCCTCATGCGGCTCTGCAAGGAAAGCGGCAAGACGCTGATCATCGTTACGCACGACCCTTCGATTGCCGAACGCTGTGACAGGATCGTTCAGATGGTGGATGGCTGCATTGAGGGAAACGGAGAAACTTTGCTGTGAGAGGGTGTGCGCCCATTACCAGGGATTTCAGAGTCAAACAGCCGCAAGCCACCATTTTTGATGACTTGCGGCTGTTCTGTTCAGCAGCTCTTTTGGTAACTCTCCATCTTGTACGCTTTGCTTCGCCGAAGCGCTGGAAGTGGACGATCTCCCGGGCACGCAGGAACTTGATGGCATCGTTGACGTCCGGATCATCGGACAGGCGCAGAATGTTGTCGTAGGTCAGGCGCGCCTTCTGTTCGGCGGCCAGATCCTCCGTCAGGTCGGCGATCATGTCGCCGGTAACGCCGATGGAGCCTGCCGACCAGGGAAAACCGGACGCCGCGGTGGGATAGACTCCCGTAGTATGGTCCACAAAGTAGGCGTCAAATCCGGCAGTCCGGATGTCCTCGTCGGACAGGTTTCGCGTCAACTGGTGAACAATAGTCCCCACCATCTCCAGGTGTCCCAGTTCCTCTGTGCCGATGTCGGTAAGCAGGCCCTTCAACTCAGCGTAGGGCATGGAGTACCGCTGGCTGAGATAGCGCAGAGAAGCTCCCAATTCACCGTCCGGGCCACCGGATGGTAACAGACTACGATTAGGGGCAAAAATTATTCCAGCATGAGCCGGTAGTGGATGGTTAGGAGGTTCTGCGCCTTGTCCCATGTGATGCGGTCGATGATGGATCGGGCGGCGTTGCAGCGCTGCTCCAGCGAGGCGTCCTCGTTCTCGATGACTGCCAGGGCGTCGCTGATGGCGGAGCGCATGATTGAGACATCACCGGCCCGGCGGTTCTCTGCGGCGGCCGCGGAAAGTTCCTGGTCGATGCGCTGGATCTGTGCCTGTGCGTCCTCCTTCAACTGCCGGTATTCCTCCACGGTATCGACGCCGGCGAGGAAGGCCTCACGAAGGCGCTCCAGACGGCGCTCCAGCGACGCACGCTGTGTCCGAAGGGCGGCGGTGGTATCACCGTCACGCCCATTGACGCGCAGCACCTCGTAGCTCAGAGGGGCGGACGCCGCAGCGTCCATGTGGAGCCGGTCGAGGATGGCTTTTTTCAGCAGATCGGAGGAAATGTGCTGGGAGGCGCGGCAGCGGCCACGCACATAGTTGTTGCACTTCCAATAATGGGGCTTGGCAAAGATAAGCGTGGAACCGCAGGAAGCGCAGCGGACCAAGCCGCTGATCCAGTCCTTGTTGCTGCCGAGGGGCCGGGCCTTGTAGGGCATGGCGGCCTTCAGCTGCGCGATGCGCGTCTGCGCCTGCTGGAATGTTTCCTCAGAGACAAGGGGCTCATGCTTGCCGTCAGTCACGATGATATTCGGATCCGCATAGTCCCGGCGGCTACGGCCGGCAGGGTTCCATCGCAGCTTGCCTATGTACACCGGATTACGGAGGATGTATTCGACGGTTCGGTTTGCGAAGGTGCTGCCGCGGTGCGTCTTGACGCCCATGGAGTTGAGCCACCTTGCGATGGAGTAAAAACCCTCACCGGAAACGAAGCGGGAGAATATCTCCTGCACATATACGGCTTCCTCCGGCACAGGGACCAACACATTGTCGAGGACGGTGTACCCGAAGGACGGCGTGGCCTGCAGCTCGCCACGGCGGTGCTTTTCCTCCATGCCGCGCTTAACGTCCTCGGCCAGGTTGATGGAGTAATACTCATCCATGGCCTCGATCATGGACTCCATAATGACGCCCATTTTGCCGTCCTCGATGGGTTCCTTGATGGAGATGACCTCGATCTTCAGCTGCTTGCGGAGGATGGACTTATAGTATACTGCATCGTCCCGGTTGCGTGCGAAGCGGGAGAACTTCCACAGGAGGATGGCGTCAAAGGGCTTGGGTTTGGTCTTGGCGGTGGCGATGAGCCGGCGGAACTCGTCACGCCCGGTGACCTTACGCCCGGACTTCGCCTCGTCCACGAAAACGAACTCGTCGGGGACAAGGTATCCATTGGCCGTGCCCCACTTGCGTATCTCCACCAGCTGGGAGGCGGGGGAGAGCTCCACCTGATCATCGGTGGAAACGCGGATATAGGCTGCGGCGATTTTCAAATCAGTCATGCTCGTCACCTCCCGGCTCGTGGCCGATGAAAACGGTGTGGGATCGCTTGGTATACAGGGAGGACATACGAAGCAGGCAGCGGACCATGACGTAAACGGCGATCAGCACAGTCAGCAACACGAACCACGCGCCCGGAGACATATTGCCGCCGATGACAAGACCGGCGGTGGGGAGGTGAAAGTCCCAGATGAGGTAGCCTGCGGCAACGATGGACAGCAGCGAGCACAAGATGATGAGCACATAGACTTGCCTGGTCAACTCGTACCGGAGGATGCTGCTGCCGTCCCGCAGACTGCGGATCTCGCCGTTGCGGTCCGCCAGCTCCAGCTCAAGAGCACGGATACGCTGCTCCAGCTCTGCACGCTGCTGCTCCGCCTCCGGCTTGACCGCACCGAACATCTCATCGATGGACAGGCTCAGGACGCGGGCCAGCGCTGCCGCCTGCACGATGGTAACACCGCCGTTGCCGCTTTGCGCGTTGCGGACGGTGGAGTAGGGAACGCCGGAGCGCTCGGACAATTCCTCGTTGGTGAGGCCGCAGCGGGCCCGCGCCGTGCGGAAAGCTTCGGGGTATGCGCGGATGTATGGGGATAACTCGTCAATAACGGACATAGTGCCCCTCCTTACATGAATTACCCATATTGGGGAGCAATTCCCCAATATGGACAATTATTTGCCCGCATACGGGCAGGAAAAAAGCGAGAAAAAACGCGAATTGTTAAAATAGAGCAGAAATTGTCATGATAGCTCATTGACTTTTGCGATGCGCCGGCAGGATAATGAATGCAGAAGGGCGCAGGAAGCCGGACGTAAAGGGGAGAGAAATGAGTTTAGATGACAGAATACTGGAAAGGTTCCAACTACTGACAGAGGACGAGAAGGTCCTCATCCTCGTTGGCTTAATAGAGTCTCTATCTGGGCCAGCAGCAGACACTTCTGATCCTCGGTCAGACAGTGCAGCAGCTCGATCAGCTTGACATCCAGAGGGGAAAGACCGTCGCCGGGCATGGCGGCGGTTTTTTCATAGCTGGCACCAAAGAGGAGCTCACTCTTATCGACACCGAAGAACGCGGCCAGCTTTTCCACTGCGCCCATTCTGGGCTCACGTTTGCCGGACTCCCATGTGGATACAGCTTTGTCCGAGACACCGACGGCGTCGCCTAATTGTGCCTGTGTGAGGCCGCGAGACTCGCGTAAACTCTTGATATTTTCACCGATGGGCATAAGCATCACCTCCGTGTTTATGGGTACAGCATATACTAAATGTAGGAAAATTGCAACATCAAAAAATAATATTCCTACAAAAAGTTCTTGACATCCTACATATTGTAGAGTATAGTGTGAGGCAGAAGGAGGTGAACGAGATGCAATTCTCACCCAAAATGGCACGGCAATTCGCCGGACTGACGCAGATGGAAATGGCTGAAAGACTGGGCGTTTCCCGCGATACCTACAGGCGCATAGAGGCACATCCGGAGACAGCGACCATCTCGCAGGGAAAGATGATCGCGGCGGTCACCGGCGTAAGTTTCGATACTATTTTTTTTGGCGGAACTCTACAAAAAGTAGAGTTTCGACATAAATAAGACCGCGCCCGGAAGGACGCGGTCGGCAGGGGACTATTTCTTTTTCTTCCGGGAACGCATGGCCCACTCGTAGATGATGACCGGGATCGCAAAGGCAATGACAGTCTCCACGATGCCGAGCCAGAACTTGGTACTCGTGACGAGCAAAACGAGATCGTCCCATGCCAAGTAGCAAAAGAGCAGTGCCGAGAGCGCTACGAGCAGTTTCTTCAAGGCGAAGCACCTCCCATTTACGCCGGTATATCACGGCGTGGGGGCCGCAAGGAGCTTGCTGACTTCGATCCATTGGCCGGTAAATGGGGCTAAAACACAGATGGCCTTGTCGCCGATGCACTCGAAAAAGGGAAAACGATTATCGCCATCGGGGATGTATCTCACGGGGACATCGGAGTTCTCTTTTGCGAATACGAGAATTGTGTTGGATATGGCAAGCTCGTCTTCGGAGCCGCGCTTCTGTAATCCTTGGCATAGCGTATCCATAGGAACCTCGTAATTGACGCCTAATGGAGCGTCGAGCTGAGGATCGTTTAGGTAAACCTTATCATCTGCCACATAGGACACAAAAGAGTAATGGGCCGAAGGATCTTTGGGATCCGGATGGTAATTCACAAACAGCTCAAGCCCCTGTTCGAGACAAAAAGGGATAAAAGTTCGCGGGTCTCTCGCGGAAACGACCGAACAATATAGGCCGCGCTTCTGTGCGTATCGGGCGATAAGGCTGTTATAGCACATTGGTTCTCCGTTCCAACCAGGGGCGGAGACTTGAGATGTGATTTCTTTCAATTTGCTTGGCCGAATTTTGTAATGCTCAAGCAGCATGGCAAGGCAAGCTGCGCCACAGTTTCGCCCCTGGTCAGACTGCCTGCGATGGGGCAGACGGCGAGAAGTAATCATATTATTCGATCCCCTTTCATTTTAGCATACCGCACCAGCGTGGCTGATCGCTGGTCAATGCGCTGGCTCCATAGAAGCGGCGTCCTCGACGACGAGCTCCATCCCGATAAAATGCACCATGGCTTGAATAAAGCTTTTCATATCTGCTATATCACGATCCTCGTGCTTTCGAGTGTAATGCGCTTCATCGTTGCCGATCCAAGCGGCACGGCTGGCGAGTGTCTGGATCGATTGCTGCGGAATGAACTTAATAATGCACGTTTTCAGCCAAGTGCGCTCTATCTCGTCGCTTTCGCCGGGATGCATGTGTTTGCAATAGTCCTTGACCAAGAACTCCAGGGCCTTCCGATAACCGATACCGGCAATTTCGTCAAGCTGCTGGTTCTCCGCCTCAAAGGCTTGGTTGTAAATTTTTACGAACTGGGGCGATAAACCTTGAATATTGACATCGAACTGCTGCTCGGAATATAGCTTAGGCCCGCAGTAATCAAGCTGGGGCTGCATAGTCTTACCCTCTGGGTCGCTGTCAATGAAATGAGCAACAAAGGGGCGGCAGCAGTGCGGGCAGGTATAAAGGATCGCGAGGTGTCGTTTACCTCCGTTATCTCTATACCACGAAGTTCCAATTAAGTTAGGTAAAATGGCATAGTGGCAAAGGGGACAGGTTTCTGACTCATCGTAGAAAACCACTGCGTTCATTTCGCCTTGGAACTGGGTAGCGATACTTTTCTCCATAAATAATCCCACCTTTCAAATTGATTATATCACATTTGCGAAAGACTGGCAAGAAGCCATAGGACAATCCCGGCGGGGCATAGGATGGCAGGAAAGGGGAGTGACAATATGTCGAAGCGGGAACGGCCGCCCATCACGGTGAAGGCCTATGTGAAGGTGAACGGCGTGGAGACCGATGTGGACACGCTGGACGAAGCCCGGCGGGGCCAGCTGGCGACGGCTATCCAGGTCACGGTGCTGAATACCTTTTTTGCCGGACGTGCGAATTTCTACCCGGCGGAGGCCGGGGGAAAATAATCAACAACAGGAGGAAAACAACATGAAACATGAGACTTTGACCATTTGGAGCGCGGAGGACTTCACCCGCCCGGAGAAGCTGGCGGCGCTGCGCGTGGGTGACGAGGTCGCCTTCCAACTCAAGAACGGCAAGGACGCCGCCTTTGTGGTGGCGGACATCGCCGACGGCGTCCTTACCGGCTGCCTTTTTAAGGGCGTGCGGGACATGGCCATGTACGACGGCCGCCGCTGGTGGAACACCGACTATGTGAACTATCCGGAGAGCGACGCCAGAGAGCGCCTCAACGAGGAGCTCCTGCCCCTGCTGCCGGAGGAGATGGCGGCGCTGCTGCTTGCGCGCACTATCGTACAGACGGTGGACGGCGAGGTGTACACCTGCACGGACAAGCTGTGGCCCATGTCCGCGGTGGAGGTGTTCGGCAAGGACGCGCCGGACTGGATGCAGCGGGACGATACGCCGGACAAGCCCCTGCCGTTCTTTGCCGAGAGTCAGGCCGACCGGAAAGCGTACCTGTGGTATGCCTGGCTGCGCTCGCCGTATGCCAGCACCAGCAGCATTTTCTGCTATGTGTACACGTCGGGCGCCGCGAACTACTACCCTGCCGGCTTTTCGCTTGGCGTCGCCCCCGGCTTTCGCATCGGCATCAAGGCCAAGACGGCGGAGCCGGCGCAGGACTGATCGAAAAGGCCATCCCCCGGCGCAAGCCGGGGATACGAAAGGAGCAGAGCATGAACAAGAGAAAGAGCCGCGGCGCCAAGTTCGCCGAAGGGGAGCAGACGGTGTGCCTCACCCCGGCGGCTGCGGAGAGAAACGGCGGGCACCCGCCCATAGGCACGGTACTCCGGGCCACGAAGCGGAACGGCGCGTGGGCCTACCAGGTGCAGGTGCGGGACACGGACCGCATCGAGACCTGGTCGGAGGACACGATGGGGAGGCTGGCGGTATGAGCGCCTTCGGATGGATATGCGCCTATATCGGCGCGGCGTGGCTGGCTGGGGCGGTGCTGAAATGCGTGGAGGCGCTGGGCCGGTGACAGAGACACGGATGGAACGGAACCGGCGGGCGCGGGCCTACAGCCACGCCTGCCGCATCCGGCGGCTGCGGAATGCCCTGTGGGCGGTGGCCGCCGTGCTGACGGTGCTGCTGGCGGTGGAGCTGATCTGGCTGCTAAGCAGCAGACCGGCACCGGAGGGCACCGCGCAGGAGCCGCAGGAGATGGCGGTCCTGCTGGAGCCGGAGGTCACGGAAAGCACCGGCGTGTTCACGGTGACGGGCTACTGCGCCTGCTGCACGCCGTACAGCCACCTCAACCGCTGCGGCGACCTTGTGCTGACCGCCAGCGGAGAGTGGGTACACCCCGGCGAGGCGGTGGCGGTGGATCCGGACATCATCCCGCTGGGCAGCACCGTGACTATAGGCGAAAAGACCTACAAGGCGCTGGACACTGGCGTGCGCGGCTATGTGGTGGATGTGCTGATGAGCCACGAGGACGCCGCCGCGGCCGGCGCCAGAAGGGAGCTGGTAACATGGACAACCGACCTAAGACAGGGAGAAATGCCGAGCTGAAGCCCTGCCTGCACTGCACGGAACGCTACGTCGGCTGCCACGGAAGGAACGAGGACGGGAGCTACCGCTGCGGGAAGTACGCCGAGGTGGAGGCCGCCAGGGCAGAGGAACGGGTGAAGCTGACCGCCTACCGGCGGGAGAAGGAGATAGACCGCTACCAGCGGCGCAAGATCAACGAGTTCAGCACCAAGGCCGAAAAGGCCCGGATGCGCGGAAGGGGACGGTGAATATGGCCGAGGGAAAGGGCAAAAAAGACGACTTCCTGTGGTGGGTACAGTGCGATGGCCACTACGACGTGCCGGTGATCGCCCCCAACTGGGAGCTGGCCACGGTGGAGGCGGCGCACCTGTGGGGTGTGCCGTGGGCCAAGGTGGCCGCCCGGTGCGAGCTGCGGGAGAAGCTGCCTGTGGTGCGGAACGTGTGCCAGCGGTGCGGCAAGATCTTTCACGGCTCCGGCCCGCTGTGCGACGACTGCATCAGCATCATCCGCATAGAGGAGCAGCGGAGGGCCGCCGCCAGGAAGGACTACTTCCGGCGGCTATATGCCGGATACTGAGGGGCCGGGCGAGAGACAAACAGACAAACAGGAGGAACTGTGCGATGAACGAGTATTTAGACAGGGCGCTGGGCAAGCTGCACGGCGCCAAGACGCCGACGGGCCAACGGGAGGCCGTGGTGTTCAAACCGGTGGTGGCGGCGCTGGAGGACTTCTGCCGACAGGATGCGGAGTTCGCCCAGGCGGTGGCACAGGGCGGCAGCGTGGAGGACTGCGTCAAGACCGTACTGAAGGGCGTGGGCGGCAGCCTGAGCGACCTTGAGGCCTACAAGCGGGCGGCGGCGTTCTTCTTCCCCGGCTGCGTGGTGACCATGAAGCTGTCCATTGCCATGTGCGAGCACGACGTAGTCCCGGCGGCACCCCAGGAGCGCAAGGCCGTGGTGCTGGATCTGGCGGACTTCTGGTGAGCGCCATGATGGACGAAAAGGAGAGGGCCTCCAAGCTGGAGCGACTGGCCCCGAAGCCCACAGCGCAGGAGATGGAGGCGGTCAACGGACTGTTCCGGCACTTCCTGTTCAAGCGCTGCGGCAAGGGCGAGATATGGACTACCTGCTGCCGGCGGCATACCTTCGTCAAGCCGGACACGGACAACGCCGACGAGCTGAGAGCGCTACACGCGCCCCACACGCCGGAGCCCCGGAACGGCTGGGACCACTCGCCCACGGTGAAAAGGCGCTGCAGGTGCCCATACTGCGGCGCGGAGGTCACCGTGAAGGAACTGCGGTACTCCGGCGGGCGGGCCAACCTGTGGAGCTTCCGGCGAGCGGTCATCCTGCGGCAGTGGCGGGGCGCCCTATGGGCCACGGCGTGGGACTGTGAGAAGAACTACAGCCGCGTCGGTATGAACGGTGAGCCGGTACTGACTGAGCTTCCGGAGATGAAACTGCTGGGTGTGTACCGCTTCGCGCCGGGCGTGGCGGAGCAGGCCACGCGGCCGTGGTGGTGCAGCGGCGGCACACCCATGAGCTACCACCGCCAGATTACGCCCGGCAAGAGCAACGGGCGCAAGGGCGGGCTGTGGAAAGTGCATTCGCCCTACACCTACTGCGCCGAACTGGGCAGCAGCTATGACGTGATCGGGCTGCTGGAGGCGGACAAGGGCTTTATGCGCTGGTGCGGCCTTAGAAAGATACATCTCCCCTCGGATGACTTCATTGAGCTGCTGACGGCGTGCTGCTTTTACCCCCGCCAGATCGAAATGCTGGTGAAGCTGGGGCTGGAGGACGCGGTGAAGGACCTTGTGGGGCGCGGCGTGCGGAACGCCGACATCATCAAATGGGACGCGGACAAGCCCAGGAACTTTATGAAATGCACGCCCAAGGAAGCGATGGCGGCGTGTTCCGTGGGAGAGCCGATGCGGGTGCTGCGGCTGTATATCCGGCACAGGGACACGCCGCTGAAAATGACCATAGAAACCGCGGCGTGGCTCGCTGAGGCCACCATCGGCCGCGGCGAGGAGAACTACGCCGTGCGCCTGCTGAAGCGGCTGGACATCACGGCGGAGAAGCTGACGGCCTATCTGGAAAAGAACCGGGTAGCGCTGCAGGAAGGCGGCAGGCCCGGCTCCAGCACCCGGAGAGGGGTGCTGGAGCTATACAAGGACTATCTGGACGCGGCGGAGCACTGCGGGATGGACATGGAAAACCCCCTGATCCTCATGCCGCGGGACCTTGTGGAAAAGCATGACCGGGTGACAGCGGCGTGGAGCGCCATACAGCGCCAGTACCGGAAGGCGGAGGACACAGCGGCGCAGAAAGCCGCCGCGGAGGCCTACAGGAAGCGGCTGCGCGCCCTGTCTGAAAAGTATCTATTCTGGACGGACGACTTCCTTATCCGCGCGCCGGTCAACGCCGATGAGATCGTGGACGAGGGCAAGGCGCTAAAGCACTGCGTAGGCGGCTACGCTGCCCGGCACATGACGGGGGCGACAACCATCCTGTTCCTGCGCCGGCGGGACAGGCCCCACACGCCGCTGGCAACCATCGAGATGAACGGCAACACAGTCGTGCAGGTACACGGCTACCGGAACGAGCTGGAGGGCTGCGCCGATAACCCGGACCGGGAGAGTGCCAGAAAGCTGTACGCCGGGGTGCTGGATCCGTGGCTGAAATGGCTGAAGGCCGGAAGCAAACGAGATGAGGACGGCAGGCCGAAGCTGCCGAAAAAGAGAGCGAGGAGGAACGCGGCATGAGTATGTATGACATGGTAGACACCACGCCGGAGGGGTATTCTGAGGGCGAGGAACTGAGCAAGATGTTCAGCGAGGATGATATGAGCGAGGCCTTTGAGGAGCGCGACATCGACGTCATCACGGAGGAGATCAACTTCTACAAGCAGCAGGCCGGCATGGCCATTCTGGAGATTGGCAAGCGGCTGGTGGAGGCCAAGGCACAACTCTCCCACGGGGAGTGGCTGCCGTGGCTGGAGAAAAAGGTGGAGTTCTCCGAGCGCAGCGCGCAGCAGTATATCCGGCTGTGGAAAGAGTACGGCAAATCCGCAACCGTTGCGGATTTGGGCGTGCGGAAAGCCTTGGTATTGCTGGCTTTGCCGGACACGGAACGCGACAGCTTCGCCGGCGAAAAGCATGAGGTGAACGGCGAGGAGAAGACCGCGGCGGAGATGACGGTGAAGGAGCTGGAAAAGGCCGTAGCAGAGCGCAACACCGCCCGCCAGGAGGCGGAACAGGCCAAGGCGGACCTGTACGCCGCTCGCGAAGCCGCCAGGGAGGCGCGGGATCATGTGGAAGCCCTGCGGGGAGAGCTGGAGGCACTGAAGAACCGGCCCACGGAGGTGGCCATTGAACAGAGGGACGCCACAGAGGAGCAGCTGGCCGCTGCCCGGCAGGAGGCCGAGGACGCCGCTGCCCGGCAGGTGGCGGCGCTGGAAAAGGCGCTGGAGAAGGCGCGCGGCGAGGCGGCGGCTGCCGAGGAGAGGAAGGAGGCCGCCGAGTCGGAGCTGCAGGACGCTGAACGGGAGCGCGACAGCGCACTGGACGCCGCCAAGGGCTACAAGGCCGAGGCGGAGGCCGCCCACAAGCTGGCCGCCGCGGCCAGCAGCGAGGGTATGGCCAAGTTCAAGGTGGTGTTCGATCAGACGGTGGAAAACGTGAACACCCTGGCCGCACTGCTGCAGGCGCTGCCGGACAGCCAGCAGGAGAAGCTGCGGCGGGCGCTGCTGGCACTGGCCGACCAGGTGCGGAAGGTGGGCGCTTGATATGGCGGAGCACTGCAGAAGCTGCGTGTGGCGCTCCGGCCGGGATGGGTACAAATGCGACTACGCCGGCAAGACGAACCACACACGAAAGGCGGAGTCCCCGAATGGGTGTACCTACTATCTGCGGGGCGACATCGTAACGGACGACCGGACAGCCCAGCGGCTGTATCGCAAGGTCGTGGCAAAGAGAGAAGCGGCGGGGCTGGCGTGGGCCGCCCCGTACCGCCCTCTTTTGAAAGCGGCTGCCCGATGAACGGGCGGCGGCTTTGAGGAGAGGAGGCGAGGGTGTGAACCTGCGGAACCCCAAGGAATACTGCGAGAACCTGCTGTGGATACGCACGAAAAAGCAGACGATGGCGCACCTGCGCTTCAACGACGCGCAGAACAACCTGTACGGCGTCATCCGCCAGCAGGCGGCGCAGGGGAGGCCCATTCGCCTGATCGTCCTCAAGGGGCGGCAGGAGGGTATCTCCACAGTGACAGAGGGGCTGATGTTCCAGGACACGGTGACGCGCCCCAACGTCAAGACGCTGATTGTGGCCCACGAAAACACGGCCACGGCCAACCTGTTCAAAATGAACAAGCTGTTCTACGACAGCCTGCCGCCCGGCGCACAGCCCATGCGGAAGAACTCCAACGCCAAGGAGCTGGTGTTCGAGAACCCCACCAAGGACGAGAAGGAGAAGCGCCGCCGGCCGGGCCTGCGGAGCTCTATCCGCTGCCAGACGGCGGGAAAGGGCGGCGTGGGCCGAAGCGATACGCTGACCAATGTACATATCTCCGAATACGCCTTCTGGCCCAAAAACAAGGACGAGCTGCTGCTGGGCATCATGCAGGCGGTGCCGGATGAGCCGGACACGATGGTGGTCATCGAGTCCACAGCCAACGGCTACGACCACTTCAAAACCCTGTGGGACGACGCGGTGGCAGGCGTCAACGCATGGACGCCGGTATTTCTGCCGTGGTATCTGGAGCCGGGGTATCGGAAAAGCGTGCCGGCGGGCACCGTGTGGAGCGACGAGGAGGAGAAGCTGCGGCAGGACTTCGGGCTGGACAACGAGCAGCTCATGTGGCGCCGCTGGTGCATCAAGGCCAACTGCGGCAACGACGCGGCCATGTTCCGGCAGGAGTACCCCAACACGCCGGACGAGGCGTTCCTGCTCAGCGGTGAGGGCTACTTCGACAACGCGGCGCTGGGCCGCCAGCGGATGCACGCACCGGCGCCCGACTCCGTGGGCTGGTTCGTATTCGACGAGCCGGCGGAGCCGGGGGACGCGCCCCGGAACTGGCGGTACGAGCCTGGCGAGACCGGGGCGGTGCGTATCTGGCAGACGCCGGAGAAGGGCGCGCCCTATGTACTGGGCGGCGACACGGCCGGAGAGGGCAGCGACCGCTTCACGGCCTTTGTACTGGACAACCGCACCGGGGCGCAGGTAGCGGAGCTGCAGATGCCGCTGTCCGAGATACAGTATGCCCGGCAGATCTACTGCCTGGGCCGGTACTACAACGATGCGCTGGCGGCGGTGGAGGTCAACTTCTCCACCTACCCGGAGAACAAGCTGGAGGAATGGCACTATCCGACACTCTACCAGCGGGAGCGCTTCGACACCTTTAAGAATGTGATGGTCAAGTCTCAAGGATGGGTGACGTCCCCTAAGACGCGGCCTCAGATGCTGGCTACGCTGCACACGGTGATGGACGAGGAGCCGGGGCTGGTGATGTCGGCGTGGACACTGGGGGAGATGATCACCTTCGTGTACGACGAGAACCGTAAGCCGCAGGCGGCAGCGGGAGAGCACGACGACCTGGTGATGGCAGCGGCCATCGCCCACACGGCCCGCACCCAGCAGCGGTACACCTCCGACTCCGGCGGCGCGGACCGGCGGCACTGGACAAAGGATATGTGGGAGGACTGGCGCCGGGCGGATCCGGCGGCGCGGAAACAGTTGGAAGCGGAGTGGAAACGCTCCGAAAAATAAAAACAGGAGGAATGTGCGACATGGATTTTTTCAGTATCGTATGCGGCGCGGCGTCGCTGCTGTGGCTGGCGGCCGGTGCGCTGGCGGTGGAGGACCGCTGGCGGCAGCGGCGTCTGACCAAAAAGAGCGAGGAGGCACTGGACAAGCTGCTGGAGGAGGTGTTCTGCGATGAGCAAGACGACTGAGCTGGTGGAAAGGCTGCGGGAGTTGCCGCGAGACACGCGAAAAGCCACCGTGGAGATCTACGACCTGTGCATCGAGGCGTCGTATGAGATCGAGGAGCTGACGGACCGGTGTGCCCGGTACGCCGAGGAGATCGCGGTGCTGCAGGAAAAGCAGAAGTGGGTGGACGCCCATGGTGGAGGTGGTACTGGAGTGAAGGTGAACCGCGAGGAGCTGTACAGGAAGACGGTGTATTGTCCGACGTGCCGGGGCGTGACGCCACAGGGCTGCCCGCGCTGCGGCGGGGTGGGACTGGTGGTAGTGCCGGCCACAAGAGGCGACGTCCTCCGGCGGATGTCGGACCGGGAGCTGGCGGTGCAGCTGTTCGACTTTCGCTTTGACGGCTACGCCAAGGCGCAGGGCGCGGAGACCGTCCTGCCGGACACGATACAGAGCATAGAAAACTGGCTGAAGGAGGAGATGGGCAAATGAAAAACGAAGGAGGGGGGGCGGTGAGACACCTGCAGATGTCGGAGAGCGAGATCGTGAGCAGCTACCGCACCGCCCGCGATCCTAAGCGGCAGATCGGCATACTGGCGGAGCTGAACGCGGTGACGCCGCGGGAGATCCGAGAGGTGCTGGAGGCGGCCGGGGCACTAATGCTGAAGCCCCGGAGCCACGGCGGCGGGCG
Source organism: Vescimonas sanitatis (assembly GCF_049060325.1). Classification (NCBI taxonomy): domain Bacteria; kingdom Bacillati; phylum Bacillota; class Clostridia; order Eubacteriales; family Oscillospiraceae; genus Vescimonas; species Vescimonas sanitatis. The sequence continues at coordinate 306,956 of NZ_JBMGPW010000001.1, forward strand.
GCCTCTCAGCTTCGACGCCGCGGCAGCGCGGCAGATGTTTGAGGCAGGCCTCACCGACGAGGAGATGGCCCGGAAGCTGGGCGTGCCGGAGAAGCGCCTCGCCGAATGGCGGCGCCGGCAGGGGCTCATGCGGCCGAAGTACAGCAGGCCCCGCCCGGCGGCGGAGACAGAAAAAACAACGGTTCCGGCGGCTGTGCCGGAGCAGAAGGAGGAAACTATGGCGGTGATGACGAAAAGCGCCTCCGCGCCGGCGGAGAAGGACGACAAGGTGGTGACGGTGGAGACACTGTTCGACCTGCTGCGGGGCGCGGTGGACGCCGGGTACGGCGAGGCTCCTGTGACGGTGGAGCGCTGCCGCTTCACGGAGATGCGCCTGCGTGTGGAGCTGCTGATGACCGGCGGGCTGCGCGTAGGCGGCGAGCCGGTGGCGGTGGAGCTGGAGGGCGTGCCGGAGGCAGCGGCGGGGAAGGAGGACTAAACCATGGCGGATGTGAATGTGGCGCTGCTGGTCAGCCAGACGGTGACCGAGGCCCAGAGCCAGAGCCGGATCAAGATGGGCCGGGACTATGCCAGCTTCTATGAGGCGTGGGCGGTCCTGCGGCAACGGATCGAGGAGACCAAGCGGGACGCCAAGGCGCTGGAGAAGCTGCACAGCGAGCTGTGGGACGCCATCAAGGACGGCAACGAGGACGAGGCCCTCATTGAGATGGGCGCCATCAACGCCAGCGCCGCGGCGCTTTGCGCGGCCTTCGCGGGCATGGCGGCGGAGGCCCAGCGGGCGGTGGAGGAACAGACGTAAATGAGAAAAAGCCCAGCCCCGGAAGGGGCTGGGCGATGGCATCGGCGGACATTGGTATAGCCGCCCTGGCGGGCTGAAGGACTGCGCTCATGCGTGGTGTACTGACGTAGGCAGGTCGGGGCGGCGATATGAGTGTCTGACTACCTTATATATAATACGCGCGGGCGCGTATCTGTGGGCTCGTTAAAAGCCTATGTTTGGCGGGAAGGCCGCTTGCAGCGGAGGAACGGCACCACGTGACGGCTCCTCCGTGGACGGCGGGCAGGCGGCTTTACCGGCGGGCGGAGAAATGAACAGGCGGCTCGTGCGGGCACGGGCGCGACCTATGCTATTTTATCGCGGGAGAGGGATGAGCAAACCATGACGACGGCGAAGGAGGGAATGTACATGATCACCAAGATCACCAGCGGCTCCGTGGTGGAGCGCCGCAAAGCCTATGTGGGGCGCAGGCCCTCCCGGCGGGGGGCGCGGATCAAGGGTGCCAGCAGCGAGAAGAAGCAGGAGAACAACCGGCAGCAGGCCATCCTCGCCCTGGCGCGGACACTGAACTGCAACTATACCAACGGCGACGGGTATCTGACGCTGTCCTTCACCGACGAGGCGCTGACCGCCTGCGGCGGCACGCTGGCAGGGGCCAAGAAGGAGGCGCGGAAGTTCGCGGACCGTGTGGCCTACCGGATGAAGAAGCACGGCAAGGCGCTGAAATGGGTGATCGTGCCCAGTGAGATGGACGGCGAGACCGGGGAGCTGGTGCGCGTCCACGTCCATGTTGTCATCTCCGGCCACGGCCTGCGGCTGGAGGACGGCGTGTTCTGGCTGTACGGCGAGAAGCTGGACGACGTGTGGGGCAACGGCACGGTGGACGTGCAGATCCTGCGGCGGCAGAAGGATTACTACCCGCTGGCCCGGTATCTCATCCTCCAGGCACGGGGCGTGGCGGACGAGAAGAAGTACAGCGTCAGCCGGAACATGGTCAAGCCGAAGGTGGAGCACCTGTACACCTGGTCACCCGCGCCGCTGCGGGTGCCGGCGGGGGCCTCGGCGCTGCCGGGGACGCGGTACGACCCGGAGGCCGGGGTGAACTTCGTGCGGTACATACCCGCCCAGCGGGATCCCGCCCGGAAGGTGGGCGGCAGCAAGGAGATGGCTGTGGCCTGTGCCGGGGAGCCGGTGGAGGGAGGTGACGGGGATGGGCTTTAAGAAGCTGCGGGGTGTGAAGCTGCCGGAGGAGAAGCAGGGCTTCATCCGCTACACCTGTCTGACGCTCTCGGAGCAGCCAAAGTGGATACAGGAGAAGGTCAAGTACACCTGCGACATGGTCGGAGGTGCGTACAGCCATGCTCTTTTTGAGCTGATGACCACCCGGAAAAGCGTGACGTCCATCTCGCTGGACCACGCCATCACGGAGAGCGTGCTGTACGACATGAGGAAGGCCTTTTACGAGAGCTGGTAAACGGCTCGTTTTCTGGGATAACTGACACGCTTTAACTGAATGAACTGCCCGGAAGCTTTGATTTTGCACGGCCTCCGGGCTTTTTGCGTTTTTCCGCATTTCCGTGATAACTGCACGTTGAAGTGTTGCACAATGGATAAAACGGAGAGTATTCACCGGCGGGAAAGGAGGCTGGCGGCGTGGCTGACAGGACGGAAAAACGGCTGGGTGAGAAGCAAAAACGCTTCGTGCGGGAGTGGCTTATCGATATGAACGGCACGAGGGCCGCTATCCGGGCCGGATACAGCGCAAAGAGCGCGGCCAACACGGCCAGCCGGTTGATGAAAGATGCGGCGGTGCAGGCCTACCGGGACGAGCTGCTGAAAACAGAGTTTGAGGCGCTGGGCGTAACGCGCCACTCGCTGGCGGTGGAGGTTTGGCGCGTGTACGAGCGGTGCAGCGCCGCCAAGCCGGTGATGCAGTGGGACAGCGAATTAAGGGCCTACGTGGAAAGCGGCCAATGGCAGTTTGACTCCAAGGGCTGTTTGAAGGCGCTGGGGATGCTGCACGACATGATCGAGCGCATGAACCGACAGGACGACGAGGACGAGGGCGCGGACTACGAAACGATGCTGACAGGCGGGGGCCGGGAATTTTGATGGGAGGAAGCCATGAACATGAACAGGAAGGACCAAGAGAAGCTGCAGGTGTGGCAGGAGCGTCTGACGCTGGCGGAGAACGCCATCGCCGGGGAACGCGAGAGGATGCTCCGGCGGGAGCAGCAGTACGAGGGCGGGCACACCATCTACGCCCCGGACGGCACCAAGGCCAGGGAGAGCCTTGCCAGCCATGTGCGGAACGTGAGCTTTGAGATCATCGAAACGCAGATAGACAGCACCATCCCTTCACCGAAGGTGACGGCGGTGCGGGAGGAGGACGAGTGGCTGGCGGACGTGATCGAGGCCATGCTGCGGGATGTGATGGACCGGCTGCCCTCGGAGCGCATGAACGACGAGGGCGAGAGACTGAGCCCGGTGCAGGGCGGCTACGGCCTGCTGGTGGACTGGCTGGACAGCGTCAGCGGGAAAGACTGGCTGGGTGATCTGAAGGTGAGTCTCGTCCACCCCTATGGCATCGTACCGCAGGCCGGCATGACGCAGGTGGCGGACATGGATTTCTTTTTCCTCAAGACGCCGCAGACGAAGCGACAGATCCGAAAGTTCTACGGCGTGGACGTCAACAACGAGAACGAGAGCGATCCGGGCGCCCGGCGGCTGGGCGCATCGGCGGACACCACGGACCAGCTGGTGACGATGGTGACCGCCTACTACCGCAACGGCAAGGGCGGCATCGGGCGGCTGCGCTGGGTGAACGACGTGGTGCTGGAGGACCTGGAGGACTATCAGCTCCGGCGGGTACACCGCTGCACCGCCTGCGGCGCCGTGGGCGACGGCAAGAAGTGCGCCTACTGCGGCTCCAAGAAGTTTGAGGATGAGGTCATGGAGTACGAGGAGCTGACGGAGGACATCGTGCTGCGGAATGGCGCGGTGATCCCGGCGGTGAGCACCGTGCGGGACGAGATGGGCCAGCCGGTGGCACTGGAGGCGGGCGTGCTGTTGCCGCAGATGCAGCCGGGCGGCGGTCCGGCGGTGGCCATGACGGAGGCGGCCTACCGGCAGGAGCAGACGCGCATCCCCTACTACAAGCCGGACGTGTTCCCGCTGGTCATACGCAAAAACGTGAGTATGCCGGGGCGGTTCTGGGGCAGCAGCGACCTTGACGCCATCTTTGACCAGCAGAACAGCCTAAACAAGCTCTGCACGAAGTTGAACACAAAGGTGCTGTCCGGCGGCAGCTTCACCACCGTGCCGCCCGGCGCGCAGTTCATCACCGACAAAGACGGCGTGCGGGTAGAGCTGCAGAACCCGGCGCAGGTGGAGATGATCAAGACCTTCAACACGCAGGTGGACATCAACACAGATCTGGCCATGATGGCGCAGATCTACGAGCAGGCACGGCAGACCATCGGCATCACGGACAGTATGCAGGGGCGGAAGGACCCAACGGCCACCAGCGCCGTGGCCAAGGAGTTCAGCGCCCAGCAGGCGGCTGGGCGTCTGGAGAGCAAGCGGGTGATGAAGCGGGCCATGTATCAAGACCTGTTTGAAGCCATCTTCAAATGGATGCTGGCCTACTGCGATGAGCCGCGGACCATCCGGCGGACGGACGAACACGGCGACGTGGAGTATGTGACCTTCGACCGCCACGACTTCCTGTACCAGGACGAGGCGGGGGACTGGCAGTACAACACGGACTTTCTGTTCTCCTGCGACAGCTCGGCGCCGCTGGCCTCGGACCGGCAGGCGCTTTGGAAGGAGACGCGGATGAACTTCCAGGAGGGCGCCATGGGCAGCCCCACGGAGATCACGACGCTGCTGCGGTTCTGGGAGCAGATGGAGAAGCTGCACTACCCCATGGCCGGGGATATGGTCAAGAGCCTGCGGGATCAGATGGAGAGCCAGCAGGCACGGCAGGCCCAACAGACGCCGCCGACGGCGCCGGACAGCCCCGGCGGCAGCGGCGGCACGGAACCCACGGCGGAGGAGCTGCTGACGATGGCGGCACAGCAGGGAGGGGGCGAGATGGCATGAAGTGCCCGGAATGCGGACTGGAGATGATGATCTACAGCGCCACGGTGAACGCGGACGGCGGCAGCGAGACCGCCTATGTGTGCCGGAACCCGCAATGTGCCCGGTACGACCGGCGGCTCAGAAAAAAGAAGGACGCTCCGGCGGCGGACGGCGCGGCCGAAGCGTGAGGCGGCCATCCGGGGCCGCGGTGGGTGGTTTCGCACGCCGCCCGGAGCCAGACAGATTTTCCTCCTGTCTTACTACCGGACGCCCTGCCGAAGGGCGGGGCATCCACCGCAGCCCCGGAGCTGCACAGGACAACGTTTCGCCGGCGGGACGGCGGGAAAAACCCGAATACGGCGAAAGGAGGACATGAGGCATGGAGAAAAAGAAAGGCTACATCGGCAGCATCGCCAACGTGGGCAGCCAGCGCGTGGAAGCGCCCGCCCAGAAGGCAGCGCCTGCCCAGAAGGGCACCGTGCGCTTCACCGGCACCGACCTTCGGACCGGGAATGGCGGCAGCAAGGATAAGCGCAAGTAAGCGCGTCCTGCTGGCACCGACGACACATCACCGCCTGCGGGCGGGACATTTCGCTTGGCCCCGGCGGAAAAGGGGCGTATTCGCACCGAACGCGGAAAAATCGGAAAGGAGAACACCATGAACGGATTGACGGAACAGGACTATGCGGAGGCCTTCGGCGTGGAGCTGCCCGATGAGGGCGGCGCAGCGGACGGCGGCACGCAGGAGCCTGTGGAAAACGGTACCGGCGGCGCCGGAGAAGAAAGCGCGGCACAGAAGCCGGGCACGGAGGCCCATGAGGACGGCGGAGATCCTGAAGAAGCGGGAGGCGGCGCAGCAGCGCCGGGCGCGGAAGCGGGACAGAACGCCGAGGAGCGCAGCCGGCAGGCCTACGGACGCCGGGCACGGGAGCGCGAGGCGGAACGGCAGGCCCTGACAGCGGCGGCGCAGGCCCGCGTGGACGCGGTGTATGCCGACCTGTTCGCGGGCCAGACGAACCCCTACACCGGCCAGCCCATCCGCACGGAGGCGGACTTCCAGGCCTATCAGGAGGCCAAGGCCAGACAGGAGCGCGAGGAGCAGATGCTCTCCGCCGGCGTGGATCCGGCGGCACTGCAGGGCATGGTGGACGACGCCGTGAAGCCCCTGCGGGAGCAGGTGCAGCGCCAGCGCCTGGAGGGCATGAGCGCTGAAGCGCGGAACGTGACCGCACAGGCACAGGCGGCCATCCGGCAGGGCCTTGAGGCGGTGCGCGTGAAGTACGACGGCAGCGTCCAGAGCCTTGAGGACATCGTGGCCATGCCCACCGGGGAAGCCTTCCGCGGCTATGTGGAAAAGGGGTTGTCCATCGAGGACGCCTTCTATATGGCCAACCGCGCCGCCGTGGACAAGCGGCGCATGGAGGCAGCCAAGCAGGCGGGCATCAAGCAGGCAAGCGGCAAGCGCCACATGGCCCCGGTGCCCGGCGCTGCGGGTGAGGCGCCCTATGTGGCCACGCCGCGGCAGAAGGAGTTGTACCGCGAGATCAATCCCAATGCGACGGACGACGAGATCAACGCCGCATACGGAGAATTCTACAAACAGTAAAGCCCCGACATGGGGCGGGAAAGGAGATAACAAACTATGTTCATGCTTAGCAGAATGCTGGTGGGCAATACGCCCCCCATCGTGTATATGCAGCCCACTGACGGCGAGACCTACCAGGTGGGCGAGGCGCTGAAGCTGGCCAGCGGCAAGGTGACGCTGTGCAGCGGCGCTGTGGCGCCCAGCCATGTGTGCGTGGGCCCCATCGACGACAACGGCGTGGTGCCGTGCGTGGAGGTGCAGAAGTACATGGAGTTCGAGACCACCCTCGGCGTGGCCCCCGCGGACTCCGCGACCGTCGGCGTGGGCGACAAGGTCACCCTGCACACCGACGGTATGCAGGTCACCGCCACCAAGACCAGCGGTGTGGCAGAGGTCACCGGCATCGACGGCCAGACCGTCGGTTCCCACGTGACGGTGAAGTTCTGAGCGAAGAAAGGAGATACATAACATGAGTGGTTTTCTGACCGTTTCTATCGGTTCCGGGCTGAACGGGACCATCTACGGCGATTGCCAGGTGCCGCTGAAGGCATTTCTGGAGAGCCGGGGCGAGGCGTTCCAGCGGGAGAGCCTGCTGCCCTATCTGTACCGCATGGAAAAGAGCCGCCACTGGGCGGAGCGCTATTCCAGCGAGACCGCCATGGGCGACTTCGAGCCCGTGGGAGAAGGCGGCGATTATCCCAAGACCGGCTTTGAGGATGGCTACTTCCGGGACATCGTGAACATGACGTTCAAGCAGTCCTTCTCCGTGACAAAGGAGCTGGTGGAGGACTGCCTGCTGGGCACCATGAAGCAGCGCGCCAACAAGCTGGTGACCGCCTACGGCCGCACCCGCGAGAAGTTCGGGCGTATCCTGTACGCTGGCGGCCTGTACGGCACCACCGTTTCCTACAAGGGCAAGACCTTCGCCTGCGGCAGCGCCGACGGGCAGGCCCTGTTCTCCAAGACCCACCCCAACAAGGTCGACGGCGCCAAGCAGACCAACCTGTACAAGGGCACCTTCACCAACACCCTGTTGGGCAAGATCGAGACCGAGATGCAGAACATCAAGGGCGACAACGGCGAGCTGCTGGGCGTGGCCCCGGACACCATCTGGATCCCCAACGACGGCGCGCTGAAGGACGCCGTGTTCTCCGCCGTGGGCGCCGACAAGGAGCCCACCTCCGGCAACAACGCCTTCAACTACCAGTTCGGCCGCTGGAACATCATCGTGGATCCCTACCTGACCGCCGCGCTGGCCGACATGGGCAAGAGCAGCGAAAAGCCCTTCTTCCTGCTGGACAGCAAGTTCATTGAGCTGAACGACGGCCCCATCTTCCAGGACCGCGTGCCGCTGGAGGTCAAGTCCATCATCGACACCAACAACGACAACAACGTCTGGCAGGGCCGCGCCCGCTTCGGCGCCGGTTTCGTGGACTGGCGGTTCATCGCTGCGGGCAATATGTCCACCGGCACCGACCTCACCTAAGAGGAAGGCGGTGGCGGCATGACATGGGGAGATGTGAAACTGGCTGCACTGCAGACCATGTACTCCAACGAGGGCGCTGTGCTGACAGAGGACGACATCAACCGTGAGTATATCAATGCCATGCCCGCCAAGGCCAACGAGGCGCTGCAGCAGATCGCGTCCGTTGGCCGCCCCATCCTCAAGTCGTGGCAGATCGAGATCGACGCCGACACCGACGAGCCGGTGGTGACGGCGGAGAAGCTGATCCTGCCCAAGACAAAGGACCTTTACAAGATACCCTTGCAGGACTACCTGCCGCGCTTCCGCTGCCTGAACAGCAGCGAGGTCATGTTCGCCGACGGCACCGCCTACGGTACCGCGGAGGACTGGAGCATGGAGGGTGACGACGTGTTCGTCATCCCCGGAAGCGTGGTGGGCACCTATACGCTGTGGTACAAGGCGTACCCGCAGACCGTCACGGCGGACACGCCGGACGAGGAGGAGATCGACCTGGCGGCGGAGGCCGCTGTACTGATCCCGCTGTACATCGCGGCCGAGCTGTACAAGGAGGACGATATCTCCATAGCGACCATACTGCGGAATGAATACGAGGACGGTCTTGTGAAGGTGCAGACGGCTTACGCATCCAGCGGATCGGGCATCCGGTCCGCTGGTGTTCGTAATACGACAGGGTGGTGGTAAGGTATGGCACAATTCACGGTACCGGCGGCAAGCAAGAAGTACAGCATAGTCATTGAGGCGTTCCGGGGCGTGGACCTGAACAACAGCCCCAGCAACGTGGACAAGTCCCGGTCCCCGGAGGCGCCCAACATGATACGCGACCAGGTGGGCAAGGTCCGGAAGCGGACCGGCTACACCACGATGGTAACAGCCTACGGCAACGCGGCCATCAACGGCATCCATCGGCTGAACGGAGAGGTACTGGTCCACGCCGGCGGGAAACTGTACCGGCGGAACATCGACACGGACGGCACGTGGACGCTGGAGGTCATAGGGGACATGGCGGACGCCAGGAGCCGCAGCTTCGTGTTTGATGAGAAGCTGTATCTGCTGGACGGCAGCGTGTACCGCGTCTATGACGGCACGACGCTCTCGGCGGTGAGCGACAACGCCACGGTGCCGACGATCATCATCTCCCGCCGCCCCACCGGCGGTGGAACGGCCTATCAGGGGCTGAACCTCATCGGAAAGAAGTGGACGGAGAGCTTCCTCGGCACGAAGGATGCCACGGTGTACCAGCTGACCACGGAGGGGCTGGACAGTGATCCTGTGACGGCAGAGGTACTGAACAGCGACGGCGAATGGGTGGCCAAGGTGGAAAACACGGACTTCACCGTGGACAGGCAAGCGGGGAAGGTGACGTTCAACACCGCGCCGGGCGAGAGCCCGGTGACCGGACAGGACAACGTACACATCACCGCCTCCAAGACGCGGGAGGGGTACGCGGACACCATCAACCACTGCACCATCCCGGCGGTGTACGGCGTGGGCGGCGCCACGGACCGGGCGTTTCTCAGCGGGAACAGCGAAAAAAAGGGCACGGACTTCTACAGCGAGTTCGACGATCCGGCCTTTTTCCCGGACACCAACTACACCAAGATCGCCCGCGACGGCGGCGAGGTGGTGGGCTACACCGTACTCAGCAATACGCTGGCGGCGTTCCTCACCGGCAGCGCCGACGGCCGGAACGTGGTGGTGCGTACCGGCTCGCTGAACGAGGACGGCGAGGCGGTGTTCCGCATCACCAACACCATCATCGGACAGGACGCGGTGGCGCCGGACACCTTCTGCCGGACGGACAAGGAGCCGCTGTTTCTGACGGACCGCGGCGTGTTCGCCATCACGGCGGAGGAGCTGACCGGGGAGAAGTACAGCCAGGAACGCAGCTACTACATCGGCAGCGCCATCCGCGAGGCGGGGGACCGCGGAGCGGCCAGCGCGTGCATCTACGGCGACTTCTACGCCATGGCGCTGGACGGCACGGTGTATCTGCTGGACCTGCAGCAGAAGACCTACGAGAAAAACAGCCCCTACAGCAGCTTTCAGTATGAGTGCTACTACTTCCCGGACATCCCGGCCTGCGTCATGTTCACGGACGAGGACGGCGCACTGTGCTTCGGCACGGCGGACGGGAAACTGTGCCGGTTCGCGTCGGATCCGGACAGCCCGGCCAGCTACAACGATGACGGCGCGGCCATCACGGCGTACTGGGACACTGCGGACTTCGACGGCAACCTGTTCTTCCAGACAAAGTCGTTCACAGGTGTGGCCGCCCGGCTGGCGGCGGCACCTGTTACCGGCGTGAAGATCTACGCGCTGGTGCGGGGTATTTGGAAACAGGTGTACGACGCCAAGAGCAAGGCCCGGTATCTGAGCTTCGAGTACATCGACTTCGGAAAGTTCACCTTCAGCGGAGATCAGACGCCGCGCACGCTGTACGGCAAAGTGAAGCTGAAAAAGGTGGACAAGGTGCGGTTCCGGCTGCGGAACGACGAGGTGAACGAGCCCTTCGGCCTGTACGCCTTCGGCGTGCAGTACAAGGAACCGGGCACCAACTACAGGAGATAAGGCGGTGAACACATGGTACTGAGCGATTTCAAGATCACGGATGCCGACATTACCAGTAAAGGCGTACAGGCATCCCCGGACCAACTCAGCGGCACGGCTGAGGAAAACAAAAAGGTCTTTGACCGGCTCACCTCCGGGCCGGTGAGGGACGGGCACAACAAGCTCATCGACGCGCTGGTCGCGCTGGGCGTGGAGCAGCTCATCCAGTACGGCAGCGAGGACATCAAGTATATCCGGCTGAATGCGGACGAGCACATCGAGGTATCCTCGGACGGCGCGACATGGACGGAGGTGGCCTCGTCCGGGCACCTGATCTACGACGCGGCGGGGCGGCAGATGCCGCAGCGGAGCCGGCTAAAGTTCGGCGGGGCAAGCGTGGTGACGGACGACGGCACCTACACCATCGTATCCGGCGTAAAGGGCGACAAGGGCGATACCGGCGCGAAGGGCGACAAGGGCGAGAAGGGCGACACCGGCGACCAGGGGCCGCAGGGCGCGGCATGGTATCCGGCGGTGGACGGACTGGGCAACCTGACGTTCGTACTGAGCGAAACGGCCACGCCGCCGCCCGCCTACAACATCCGCGGCCCACAGGGCCCCCAGGGCGTGCAGGGTTTGCAGGGTGCCGCGGGCGCCACCGGCCCGCAGGGCATCCAGGGCCCCCGCGGTTTGCAGGGCGCCAAGGGTGAAAAGGGTGCCACCGGCGCCACAGGTGCCACCGGCCCTGCCGGTCCTGCCGGCGCGCAGGGCGCACAGGGCATACAGGGCCCGCAGGGCGAGACCGGCCCGCAGGGCGCGACCGGTGCCACCGGCCCTGCCGGTCCTACCGGACCGCAGGGACAGAAGGGCGATCCCGGCGAGGACGGCAAGTCCTTCACCATTCAGGACATCTACCCGACGCTGGCGGCGCTGAAGCAGGCGTTCCCCACCGGAAACGAGTACGCCTACCAGGTGACGGCAGAGAATGACGAGATCTTTATATGGTCGGAGCTGTCCACGGACTGGGTGAGCCTCGGCAAACTTCAGGGACCGCAGGGACCACAAGGCCCCACCGGCGCCACCGGCGCACAGGGTCCTAAGGGAGACACCGGCGCTCAGGGGCCGCAGGGCGTACAGGGCATCCAGGGTGCAAAGGGAGACACCGGCGCTACCGGCGCGACGGGCCCCACCGGCCCTACCGGCCCGGAGGGACCGGAAGGCCCCCAGGGCCCCCAGGGCGAGACCGGCCCCCAGGGCGAGCAGGGCATCCAGGGCCCGCAGGGCGAGGCGGGCGAGAGCGCCTACACCGCCGCCAGCAAGGGCGGCTACACCGGCACGGAGACGCAGTTCAACAGCGACCTGGCCAAAATCGGGAACAAGGCGGACAAGACGGCGCCCGCGGCGGCGGGCAACCTGGCCACGCTGGACGCGGCGGGCAATCTGTCCGACAGCGGCAAGAAGCCCGCTGACTTTCAGGCCAAGGTGACGGCCAGCGGACTGCTGAAGGGCGACGGCGCCGGCGGCGTGACCGCGGCGGCGGAAGGCACGGATTACTCCGGCCCCAAGGCCACGGTGACGGCCACGCTGCTGGCGTCCGGCTGGACGGGCAGCGAAGCGCCCTTTGTGTACACGCTGGCCATCGCCGGTGTGACGGCCACCAGCTACCAGGAGCTGCTGCCGGCGGTGAACATCACGGCGGAGCAGCTGAAGGCATTGCAGGCGGCCAACATCACGGACGGCGGACAGGCGGCGGGCAGCATGACGCTGAAGGCCTACGGCAAGGTGCCCACCGTGGACATCCCCATCCGTGTCATCAAGGAGGGAGAGTAAAGAAATGCCTACTATCATTCGATTTGGCGGCGGCGCCGGGGACGGCGCGCAGAAGTTGGTGGTGAACGTGGACAGCGGCGCCACGGTGACTGCCAAAAAGGGCAGCGTGGCGGTGAGTGCCGTCAGTGAGAACGGCCAGGCGGTGCTGGAGCTGGACGAGGCGGGCACCTACACGGTGAGCGCCAGCAAGGATGGCACCACCACGCCGGACGTGAAGACGGCCACGGTGCCGCAGGAGCTTACCCTCAGCTTCGTGGCGGCGGAGCTGAACACCAACAGCTGGGAGATGATCAAGGCGGTATCGGATGCCGGGCAGGGGGCCAACTACTGGTCCGTGGGCGACACGAAGGACGTGACGCTCACCGGCAACTGGCAGGACCTCATCATGTCCAATGTGACCGTCAAGGCGTTCATCATCGGCTTTGACCATAACAGCGCTGTGGAGGGCACCAACCGCATCCACTTCCTTATGGGCAAGATCGGAACCAAGATGGTGGCCTTCTGCGACAACCTGTACGACCACAAGACCAGCGGCGCGTACTTCACCATGAACACCACGGACACCAACTCCGGCGGCTGGGAGGCCTCCCGAATGCGGAATACGGTGCTGGGCAACAGCAACACGCCGGACAACCCTCTGCAGGGCAGTCTCATGGCGGTGCTGCCGGAGGACCTGCGGGCGGTGATGAAGCCGGTGACGAAGTGGACGCAGAACAACTCGCCGTTGATGGCGACTGCCACCACGGATTACACGTTCCTCATGGCGGAGTTTGAGATCTTCGGCGCGCGGACGTATGCCAACAGCGACGAGCAAAGTAAGCAGGCGCAGTACGACTACTTCAAGGCGGGCAACCCCAAGGTGTTCTACAAGCACTCGGCGACCACCACGGCGGTCATTGCCTGGCTGCGCTCGCCGAATGCCAGCGGCAGCGCCTATTTCTGCTATGTGAACACGTCGGGCGCCGCGAACACCAACTTTGCCAGCTTTTCGCGTGGCGTCGCCCCCGGCTTTTGCGCGTGATCGGGCGAAGCCCGGCATCAGACAGACTATCCCCCGGCGAAAGCCGGGGGAGCGAAAGGAGAAGTATCCAAAATGAGCGTACCGGCCTATAAGAGACAGAAGCCGGATCCGAACAACCCGCGGGATCCGGAGTTCGTGCTGCTGAGCAAGAAGCTGTATGTAGAGGTCATCGACCTGCTCTCGTGCATGAGCGCACGGTACGGCCGGCTGATCGCCGTACCGACGGCGGAGCTGGCCGGGGAGGTACAGGACTACGCCGTGAAGGCCAACGACGTGTTCCCCAGCGACGGGCAGAAGCTGGCGCTGCGGCGGGAGTACCTGCTGCGCTGCCACGCTGCGGCCAAGGCGCTGGGCGAGCGCATGGACAAGGTACATGAGGTGCTGCGGTCCAACCCGGAGGGCGCCTTCCGCAACGGCAAGGGCGTTACGCTGGGCGCCGAGGCGGCGCTGAAGAAGCTGCACCGGATGGAAACGGACGTGGGCGCCGACTGCGTGGCGCTGCGTAAGAAGCTGGAGGCGGTGGCCGACAGCGACAAGCGCCGGTATCTGGCGCAGGAAAAGAAAAGGAAGTCATAAGAGTATGGGTGTGTCTCTGAATAAGTGCCCCGTCGTGTTGAGGGCGGGCGGCGGTCAATGCCTGGCTGCGCTCGCCGAATGCCAGCAACAGCAACAATTTCTGCAATGTGAACACGTCGGGCGCCGCGAACAACAACAATGCCAGCAATTCGCTTGGCGTGGCCCCCGGATTTCGTGCCCCCTCTACGCTTGGAGGGTGAGCAGGTCGAACAGCAACAGGACCTTGCGCGAAAGGAGAGGCACTTCCCGCGACGGCGCACGCCGTCCGAAACCGTCTTCCGCACCGCTGCACGGACGCTTGCTGGAACGCCAAGGAACGGCGTTCCGGCACACCCGCCGGGACTATGGCGGGCGCTTGCATGGCGGAGAATGTGCCTACCTCCGTTTCATGTGCCGCGGGAGAGCAGAGAACACGCCGGGCGGCACGGCCCGACGCTGCCGGGAGACTACCGTATGACAAGCGCGGAGCGCCGGGAGGGGCGCTATCAACGACGGAAGGCACGGCGGCAGGAGCGCAGGCAGCGGCGCATGGCGGCGCTGGGCACGATAGAGGACATCGCCCGGTTCGACCGGATGTACCAATGCGGAAAGGACTGCTGCCGGGGCGTGCGGTGGAAAACCAGCATACAGGCCTTTGAGGCGGAGCTGTTTATGCGGACAGCGCAGAGCTGCCGCCTGGTGGAAGGCGGCGCATGGCACCCGCAGCGGAGGCCGGTACACTTCACCGTGATGGAACGGGGCAAGGTACGGCCCATCGACGCGCCCCATGTGGACGACAGGCAGGTGCAGAAGGCACACAGCCGGTTTGTCCTCGCGCCGTGCTACGGCCCCGCCATGATCTACGACAACGGGGCCAGCCAGCAGGGCAAGGGCCTGGAGTTCGCCTACCGGCGGCTGAAAAGGGCGCTGATGCGGCACTACCGCCGCTATGGCCGGGAGGGCAGCGTGATCCTGTGCGACCTTAAGGAGTTCTTTCCCTCGGCGCCGCGCCGGGCACTGCTGGACCGCCACCGGCGGTATATGCCGGAGGGGCCCATCCGGGCACTGGCGGACGAGATGGTGCTGACGGCACCGGAGACTGAGCCGGGCCGGGGTATGCCGCTGGGCATGGAGCAGAGCCAACAGGAGATGGTGGCTCTGCCGTCGGCGGTGGACAACTGGCTGCGGTGCCAGATGCACATGGAGGCGCAGCACTACATGGACGACTATGTGATCCTGGTACCGCCGGGCGTGGACGCGGCGGCGGTGCTGGAGGCGTTCATCGCACGGTGCGAGGCGCTGGGGCTGCGTGTAAACCGCAGGAAGTGCCGCTATGCGCCGCTGCGGCGGCCCTTCCGCTACTGCAAGACGAAGTTTCGGCTGACGGAAACGGGCCGGGTGGTGACGCACCGCACCGGGGACGCACAGAGGCGCTGCCGGCGGAAAATGCGCCTGCTGGCCGCCAGGGGCGACTGGGAGGGCGTAAGGGCGCAGATCGTGAGCGCCAAGGGCTACTACAAGAGGCACAACGACAACGGACGCTTGACAGCGCTGCGGGCGCTGCACAGCGCGCTGCGAAAGGAGAGGGCAGCATGAGGTATGTATGTCACAGACGGGCGCGGTTCGAGGGCATATCCGGCAGGGTGAACATCCCCTACGGCGCCGCGCTGGAGAGGCGGGGCGACTTCCTGTACTACCAGGGACGGCAGCTCTGCGCGGCCGGGAGCCAGCGGGCCCATGAGCATTTCAAGCGGGACGACGATGGGCAGGGCCTGCGGCGCGGGGCGCTGACGGAGGCCATCTGCAAGACGCTGGAGCGCCGGGGCGCCGGGCACCAGGCCCGATGGGACCGGGTGTGGGCGGACAAGCTGTGCGGGAAGTACCGGCACCCGGACCACGAGGACCACTTCCTCTGGGGCAACGCCTTCTTTGAGGCACCCATCGCAGATCTGAACTACATCGCCGCGCTGGTGGGCGCGGGAAAGGAGCGCTAGACCATGTATGTATTCAAAAGGGACGGCCAGGAGGTGGCCGCGCAGGAATGGCCGGTATGGGTACAGCTGCAGGAAAACGGCTGCTACGGCCTCTGTAATGCCGCTGACGCGCAAGGCGTCGTGCTGGGCGGGGTGGTATACTCCCTGAGCAACCGGACGCCCATGGAGGGCACGGAGGAGGTCGCGGCGGAAGTCGTGGAGAGTGTGCCGTACCTGCGGGAGAAGGTGGACGCGCTGGAGAGCCGGCTGGCCGTGCAGACGGCGGCCACAGAGGTGGCCTTTGTGACGCTGGCGGAGGCGGGGACCATCGACGCCGTGACGGCGGGAGAACACCGGACGATGTTCGCCGCGTGGACCGCAGGCGTGGCCTATACGGTGGGCCAGCTCCGCAACTACGGAGAGAAGCTGTACCGCTGCGTACAGGCCCACACGTCCCAGACCGGCTGGGAGCCGGACAAGGCAGCGTCCCTGTGGGCGGTGGCGGCGGATCCAGCGGAGGCATGGCCGGCGTGGAGCCAGCCCACGGGCGCGCACGATGCCTACAGCGCCGGGGACAGAGTGAGCCACAACGGCAAGCACTGGACCAGCGACGCGGCCAACAACGTGTGGGAGCCTGGCGTGTACGGCTGGACGGAGAACGCCGATGGGTGAGCTGGAGGTCATTGAGGCGCTGTGCTGCCTGGTGGAACGCGCCGTGGCCGTGATACGAGATGAACAGACGAAGGAAGCGCTGCTGCGGGAGCTGGACGCTGCCACAGGGGCGGAGGACATGACGAAAGCGCCCTGACCGGGCGCGGAAAGGAGCGAGACATGAAAGAGACTATGAACCCTATTGCTGCGGTGACGGCCGCCGCGCTGGGCGTGCTGAGCGCCTATATGGTGCAGCTTTTTATCCCCCTGATCGTGCTGGTGATCGCCATGGTGGTGGACTACGGCACGGGGATGGCCAAGGCGTGGTCTGCCGGTGAGCTGTGCAGCCGGACGGGCATCAAAGGCATCATCAAGAAGGTGGGCTATCTTGTGATCGTGCTGGTGGCGATGGGCGCGGACTATCTGCTGCGCTACGGCATGGAGCAGGTGGGCATCCACATCAACGTGGATTTCCTCATCGCAGCTATTGTGATCGCATGGCTGATCATTAACGAATTGATCTCCATTCTCGAGAACGTGGCGGCCATCGGCGCGCCGGTGCCGAAGTTCCTGGTGACGCTCATTAAAAAGCTGAAGAACGTTACCGAGAGCCACGCGGAGACTGTGGCGGCGGACACGGAGGGCGCGAACGATGAAAATTAACGAGGTGGACTACAAGTGGAACGGCTCACTGATGAAGCGGGCCGCCACCACGCGGATCATCCTGCACCACGCAGCGGCTAAAATCTGCACGGCGCAGCAGATCCACAGCTGGCACCTGGCCAACGGCTGGGTGGGCATCGGGTACCACTTCTTTGTCCGCAAGGACGGCTCCGTCTACCGGGGCCGTCCGGAGGACACGGTGGGCGCCCACGCCGGCAACAACAACTACGACAGCATCGGCGTGTGCTTCGAGGGCAACTACATGACGGAGACCGCCATGCCGGAGGCCCAGCGGGCAGCGGGCGCGGAGCTGGTGGCCTATCTGAAGCAGAAGTACGGCATCACGAAGGTGCAGAAGCACCGGGACGTGAACGCCACCGGGTGCCCCGGCGACAACTTCCCCTTCGAGGCCATCGCCTACGGTACGCCGGAGGAGCCCTGCGTGAATATCACGCTGGCGCTGTATATGCTGGCCAAGGGCAGCAAGAGCCAGCAGGTGAAGCTGCTGCAGCGGACGCTGATCGGCTGGGGCTACAGCGTGGGCGTATACGGCGCGGACGGTGATTTCGGCGCGGCCACGGAGAAGGCGGTCAAGAAGTTCCAGACAGCCAACAAGCTGGCCGTTGACGGCATCGTGGGCAAGGACACATGGACGGCCCTGCTGAGGACGTAAGGAGGTAAGGGATATGGCAAGGTACAACGGAAACATCATCCAGACCACCAATAGGAACAAGAATAACAAGACCACCGGTACCGGGAACAACCTGGGAGGCACCAAAGCCGGGGGCAGTATCAACGGCGCGCTGACCGGCGCTGTCTCCGGCAGCGTGGGCACCGGGATCAAGGGCGGATCCTCCAGCGGGGGCAAGGGAGCGGTCTCTGCGCCTCCGGGCTATAAGACCGTACAGGTGGGGCGTCTTACCGGCGTAGCGAAGGATACGAGCTCCTCCGGCGGCACTACCAAAAGCAGCGGCAGCAGCGGTTCCGGCGGGAGCCTTGCCGGCGGCGTGGCCGGGGCCATCGCCGGTGCGGTGAAGGATGCTGCTAAGAACGTGGCGCAGGGCAGCTACTCCGGCGGGAGCTACGGTGGAAGCTACGGCAGTTCCAGCGGCTCCTCCGGCAGCGGCTACAACAACGGCGGCCTGAGCGCTGACCAGGTCCGGCAGATGCAGGAATACTACGGAACCACCGCGGACGGCCTGTGGGGCGCGAATTCCAAGGCGGCAGCGGGCGGCATGAGCGCCGCCGAGGCGTGGAACGCCTACCGGGAGGCACTGGCGCAGGACGAGCTGAACGGCGATATGTCGTGGGAGAACTTCCTGGACCGCATGGGCGGCACCGACTATGAGCGGCGGCTCCGCGATGCCGTCAACGCGCAGGTGCAGCAGGCCGTAAACGACTACAACCGCCAGATCGAGCAGGCGGGCACCAGTCATGAGGAAGCGGCGCGCCGGGCGTACATCAACAAAATGCTGTCCCAGCGGAACATGGAACAGGAGCTGGCGGCAAGCGGCGTGTACGGCGGCATGGCGGACAGCCAGCGGATCGCGGCGGAGGCCGACTATCAGAACGACCTCACCGACCTTGAGACACAGTACAACGACACGATGGCGCAGCTGCGGCAGGCCATCACGGCAGCCCGGCTGTCCGGCGACGCGCAGATCGCGGAGCAGATGGCAAACTACCTCAGCCAGGTACAGAGCGAGTACCGGAGCTATCTGCAGGAGCGCATGGCTGCCCGCCAGCAGTCCGCCGGCGGCACCGCGAGCTATCAGTCCTACGGCGGAGGCGGGGTGGCCACGCAGGAGCAGGGCAGCGCCGCAGGGGCCGGCACCGGCCTCGGCAATTACAACGCCGTGAAGAATAACATCATGCTGTACGCCTCCCGCGGTATGACCGGCGTGGCCAACCGCCTTATCCAGCAGGCGTGGGGGCAGCTGAGCACGGCACAGCAGAACGACCTCGCGGCGACCATGAGGCAGAACGGCTGGACAAGCTGACAGGAGGGCTCTATCATGGCTAAGAAGTCTATGGCTATGACCATCACCGAAAAAAAGACCAAGCAGAGCAAGGCAGGGGCGCGCATTGCGTCCCTGCCCTCTGCGCTTCCTGCGCTGCAGATGCCGAAGCTGAAGACTCCGGCAAAGACATCGGGGACGCAGATGCCCGTGCTGGGGAAAACTACGTCCAAGGGCGTGCAGTCCGTGGCGAACGGATCCGGCACACAGAGTGGCGGGAGAACCACGGCACCGAAGGTGAAGACCGTGAAGCCGGCGCAGCAGTCGGCGACAGACCGGGCGGCGAACATTCGCGCATTCGGCGCGGGTGACTACTCCGGCGGCGGGGAGCTGCTGGAAAAGACGTACAAGACCGCACGCGCCGCGGTAAAGGGCATCGGCTCCTCCTACGCCAACATCGGCGGCAGCATCGTGGAGGGCATGGGCAACCTGCAGGAGATCATGCAGAAAGGGGAAAACGACAACAAGATCCAGCAGATGAAGGACACCAAGGCCTTCTATGAGCAGGCTCTGAAAACCGGCGTCAACCCCAACACCGGCAAGAGGCTGACGGTGGACCAGAAAAGCCGGTACTACAAGATACTCAACACGCAGTACACCGACGGCAAGATCGCCGAGATGGAGAACATCTACAAGGACGCCACGGCGAGCCAAAAGGCCCGGACGATGGAGACCGCCAACGATGCCTTCGCCGCTTCGGACCGCCTGAAGGCCAGCGCCGACAAGGACGTGGCCGCCGCCAAGGAGGGCAGCGGCAAGGTGGGGCAATTCCTTGTGGATCTGGGCTACACCGGCACGCAGCTCCTGGCCGACCTGGCGGCGAACTACATCGCGCCGGGTGCGGGCATGGTATCCATGGCCAGCCGCGTATACGGCGACGCCTCCGCCGAGGCCCGGCGGGAGGGTAAGACAGCCGGGCAGCAGGCATTGTCCGGCCTGAAAGGCGCCACCATTGAGGTGCTGACGGAAAAGCTGTTCGGCGGTCTCGCCAAGGCTTACGGCGCCGGTACGGCGGACGAGCTTGTGGAAAAAGTGGCCGACAAGCTGACCAAGACAGAAGCAGGCCAGCGGGCCGCTGTGTGGCTCATCAACTCCGGCGGTGAAGGCCTTGAAGAAGTCGTTTCCGACGTGTTGAACCCGCTGGCGGACCGGGCGCTGGGGCTGGACGACGGCACCGGGGCCATCTTCACGACGGACGACGCGGCGCAGATGGCCTATGATTTCCTGCTGGGCGGCACTATGGGGCTTATCGGCAGCAGCGGTCAGCTGCGGAGAGGGCGGACGGTGCAGATGCCGACGCTGGAGCGCACGCAGGATACCAGCACGGCGGAAATGCCGCAGTTTGCCACGGAACCGGCGGCACAGGACGCGCAGACGGCACCGGTCGTAAACTTTGACGCCGAAACGCAGAACGCCGCAGAGAGGCTTACAGAGCCGAATACGGCGGCGGGGAAAATCACCATGCCGCGGGTGACGGACGCCGCGGGGAATACATACGCCCAGCGGCAGGCGGCGGCGACGTTCAACGACGGCTCCAAGAGCGACGCAGAGGGCGTTCTTGGCCTGCTGCGGTCCAATATCCCTGCCCTTGAGGGCATAGAGCCGGTGGCCAATGTGACCGGCCAAGAGGTGGGGAAAACCGGCAGGGCCACAGACCGGGTGTATAACTTCTTCCAGAGCATCGGCGGGAAGGTGCGCCGCGAAGGCTTCGGTGACGTGCTGTTCTCCAAAAGCCGGGTGAGAAACAGCGTAGTCGGACACGGATCGGGAGAGGCAAAGATCCAACTGGCGGCGGCCGTACCCGGCGTAATAGAAAACGGTGTGCAGATCAACTACACACCGAACTGGAAGGGGAGAGGGTACGACAGCTATGTGTTTGCCGCGCCTGTGACCTATGATGGGAAACAGACCTATGTGACAGCCATCGTGACAAAGGATGATGCGAACCGCTATTATCTGCATGAGGCGCTGGACGCGGAGGGGAATGTGCTTTATAAAAAAGCAGA
Organism: Vescimonas sanitatis; assembly: GCF_049060325.1. Lineage (NCBI taxonomy): Bacteria > Bacillati > Bacillota > Clostridia > Eubacteriales > Oscillospiraceae > Vescimonas > Vescimonas sanitatis. The sequence continues at coordinate 328,152 of NZ_JBMGPW010000001.1, forward strand.
GGGCTACGACGCCGCCTCCGATAGGCCCACAGCAACACCGCAGGACACTATAGCTGACATCGAGCCCTCTGTTGATAGTATAGCACAGACGGAGGGAGCTGTCAACGAGGTGGAGATGCCGGTGATAGGGGAGAGTGCACCGAGCGCATTTGTGCGGGACGGCAATATCATCCGGCGGGATACCTCTGAGGCGACGCCGGCAGATGCCATGACGTGGCAGGATGCGTACAACTACGAGAGCCGCAGCGACGCACCGGCAGAGGTGACACAGGAGCCTGTCTCCGCGGCAGACCGGGCAGAGATGGATGCCTATATGGACGCGCTGGCGCAGGATGAGAACATCCTCACAGATGATCCGTACACGCCGGCGGATGCCGTGTATGACGCGCAGCTCCGACGGCTGGCGGAGAGCGAAGCACCTCCGGCAGCAGAACAGGAGCAGGTCCTGCAGGCCGACCTCGACGAGCTGGCCAGCCTGTACGCCGACCAGGCGGACGTGATCGGCCGCAGGGAGTACCTGCAGGACGCGACCTCTGACATGGTTACAGACAGGACCACGCCGAAAAAGCAGAGCAAGCGGGAGGCTGCCCGCGAAGCGTGGGATTTCTTCTACCGCAAGATGGTGGATGCCGGGCACAGCGTCACGAAGCTGTCCGAGGCGGTCGGCGATCCGTACCTGTATCAGTTCTACAACCAGGCACGGGCGTCGTCCTCTGCCGGGGTGAACATGATCACGGATGCCCAGACGGACGTGAGGGGCAGGAAGGTGGGGGACAGCCTCAACGATGTGTTCTCGCCCATCCGCGCAAGAGGGGAGGACCTCTACCACGACTTCCAGCTCTATATGTTCGACCTGCACAACATCGACCGCATGAGCCTCTCCGAAGGAAAAGCGGAAAAGGTGCTGGAGGCGAAGGCGGCGCTGCGCGACTTCGACACCGAAAATCCGGACATCCGGACGGACACCGCCGCCCAGCTTCACCGGCTGACGGAGGATCCGGATCCGGACATCGCGGCGCTGGCGCGTGAGAGGGAGAGGCTGCTGCGGAATTTGGACAAGGCCGAGGCCATCCAGGACAAGCCGGTGTTCGACTATGAATTTTCCGCAGAGGACAGCCGAGCCCGCGCCGAGAAGCTGCTGGCGCAGCACCCGGAGTTCGCGGAGTACCAGGCACAGGTACGGAAGTACATCGACAACATGATGCAGTACCGGGTGGACAGCGGGCTTATGACACAGGAGAACGCGGACTTCCTCAAGGAGTTCTATCCCAACTATGTGCCCACCATGCGCGTGCAGGACAAGGACGCCGCGGGCCGGGGCCGGGATCTGAACGCGGTGCGTATCGGCAAGACAGTGGGCCGCGCACAGGGCGGCACGGAACGCCTTGTGCCGCTGCATGAGGCGCTGGGCAAGCAGACGATGAAGGTCGTGCGTGAGGGAAGCAAAAACCGCTTCGCGGACCGGCTGCTGCGCGACTATCTCCGGACGGGCGACACGGACGCGGTAAACCGCTACGTCAAGGAGGCAAGCCAGTACGAGCATGAGTTCAACCCGGAGACACTGGACGATGCCGCCATCGAGAGGCCCAGCAAGGACAAGATCGTCACGGCCTATATGGATGGCAAGCTGTGGGAAATGACGGTGGACGACACGCTGTTCGATGCCGTGAAAGCGCTGTCGCCGGATACGGCGGAGAGCAACAAGCTGACGCGCGTGGCCCGCGGCGCCAACAACCTGTTCAAGTCGCTGGTAACGGGCTACAACCCGACGTTCCTTGCCAGGAACGTGATCCGGGACCTGCAGACTGCGGGACTGAATACGCGGGACGCTGCGGCGTTTGCGCGGAACTATCCGCGGGCACTGGCGGAGATAAAGAACAACGGGGAATACTGGCAGCTCTACAAGGCGCTGGGCGGCGTCTACTCCTCCGTGTTCGACTACACCACCGGCACCATCAAGGAGCCGAAGGGACGGATGGGCAAGGTGATGGCGCGTGTGGAGGCGCTGAACATGGCGGCGGAGCAGGCCCCGCGTCTGGCGGAGTTTATGGGCGTCATGCAGGAGGCGGAGGCCGCAAAACAGCGCGGCGAAGCGGTAAGCGACCTCGCGGCCGAGGCGGACGCGCTCTATGCCGCCGCCGATATCACCGTGAACTTCGGACGCTCCGGCTCGCTGGGCAAGGTGCTGAACGCCAACTATGTACCCTTCCTGAACCCCGGCGTGCAGGGGCTTGACAAGCTCGTCCGGCGGGTGACGGAGACCAAGGGCGCAAAGGAGTGGGCCAAGCTGGCGGCGCGGGCCGTGGCGCTGGGCATCGCTCCGTCCCTGCTGAACGCGCTGCTGTACCACGACGATGACGAGTGGGACGATCTGCGGGACAGCGACAAGGACACGAACTATATGTTCAAGCTGGGCAACGGCTACTGGCTGAAGATCCCGAAGGGACGCGAACTGTCCCTGCTGGGCATCACGGCGGACCGCGTGGCGGATGCGGTGAGGGGGGAGGACGTGGACATTCTCTCCACCATCAACACCATGGGCAACCAGGTCGCCCCGGCGAACCCGCTGACCAGCAACATCTTTTCCGCGCTCATCGACTCCCAGCTCCTCAACCCGGACAGTCCGGGGCGGACGTGGTACGGTGGAGACATTGAGAGCCGGCGCCTGCAGAACTACGCACCGGGCGAGCGCTACGACAGCAGTACGGACGTGTTCTCCAAGGCCGTGGGCAAGGCGCTGGGCATCTCGCCGAAAAAGCTGAACTATGTGCTGGATCAGTACAGCGGCGTACTGGGCGATTTCCTCCTGCCGGTGCTGACACCGCAGGCCGAGCGCGGTATGTTTGAAAAGGCCTTCACGGTGGACGTCATGAGCAGCAACCGCGTAAGCGGCGACTTCTACGACGAGGCCAACGAACTGAAGTATGCCAAGAACGCCGGCGACGTGGCATCCGGCGTGGTGAGCCGCTGGTGGAACAAGCAGCAGACCGCCTGTTCCGACCTGTGGAAACAGATCCGCGAGGTGGAAGCGTCCACGGAGCTGTCCGACAGTGAGAAAAAGCAGCAGACGCGAGAGCTGAAGGCCATCGTGACCGGCATCCAGAAAAACGCCATCGCGCAGGAAGACGTATTCCGCGCCGCTGTGGAAAGCCACCTTGCGGCCGGAGAGGATGAGGACACCGCGTACCGCGAGGCCAACAAGGACTGCTTCGGCGCCGAGTACGCCCTGCAGGTGTACAACAAGGATGTGTACGAGAGAGCGCGGGATGCGAAGGAGAATGGCGTGCCCTATGACGATTTCTATACATACTACTTCGGAACAAAGGGCATCAAGGCCACCAGCACGGAGAGCGCCGTGTCCCAGAAGTTCGACTACCTGCAGCGGTCCGGCATCAGCGAGGAAGCACAGGCGGAGATCTATTTCGCGGACATGGCCAGCGACAAGACGCTGCTCACACAGGCCGAGCTGGAAATGTCTGCGGGGATCACGGCGACGCAGTATTACAACTACAAGGCGGCCACGTCGTCCATGAGCAAGAAGGCCGAGAAGCTGGAGGTCATCGCGGCCATGGATCTGACCTCCGAGCAGAAGGATGCACTCTACTACTCGGAAGGGTGGGCCGAGAGCAAGATCTATGAAGCACCGTGGCGCTCCGGCAGATCCGCGGGCGTGTCTATGCCGGTGCTGGGCGGCAGCGGCGTGACCATGCCTGTGCTGGGTAGCCGGGAAAGCTCCGGCGTACAGATGCCTGTGCTGGGCGGCGGTACGGTGAAAATGCCGGTGCTGAAGTAAAGAAGGGCGCGAGGAATGCCTCGCGCCCTTCGGTTATTCGTTTGCGATTTTGACAAAGGCAGCGTTGACAGCGGGAACTCCGGTGGGTATAATGGGCATATCTTGAATGGGCGGGAGGAACGCGATATGCTGAACGAAAAAGATATGCAGGCGATATCGGAGTTGGTAGACGAGAAAATCGGCGCATCGGAGAAACGGATGTCTGAGATGATCGACGACCGTATCAGCGCGTCGGAACGGCGGATGCAGGTGTTGATCGAAAACACTGTGGCGCCCAAGTTCGATCTCGTGATGGAGGCCCTGGACGGCATCCGAGAACAACTCGTGCCGCGCTCTCGCGTTGATGACCTTGAAGATGAGGTGAAGTTCCTGAAGGTCGTTGTGCGGCAAATGTCTGAGCGCATGGCCGCGCTGGAAAAGGCCAACTGAATAAAATAGAGAAGCCGGAGAGCTGAGGCTCTCCGGCTTTGTGCTTGCGAGATTAGTTACCCAGGACTGGCATTTCAGCAATAGAACAGGAGGGACACGTTTTATACCCCTTACCTGCGGCAAGCTCTGTGTTGAATATCCAGTATCCGGCCGACAGGTCACATTTCGAGCAGGTGGGATCCCGGTGATACATACGGCCCCCGGTAGGAACTACACAGGCGTTGTCTGCGTAAAGAGAGAGGGCGTCAAGCTCGTCCCGTAGGCGCTTGACGGTGGACGTGAGGTTCGATATGCTGGTGCGCGCGTTGGCGTTGTTCTCCTGGGTATCAAGCAAGGCAGCACGGCACTCCGAGTAAGAGATCTCCCGTGCCACGCTGATAGCCAGGGAAGCAAGCAGCGCGACGGAAAGGACGATGACTGCCACAGAAGGCCTGCGCTTGCGGCGCTTCTTAGGGGCTACGGCACGCCGGGGATCATAGCCGCAATCGCAAGGGGAGCCGGAATGGTTTAGACAGCCGCAGGCCGGGCAGGTATACCATGTGTCCGTGATGGGCTCGTCCTGCACCTCGGTATATTCGACATCGACAAAATCCATAGCGATACCTCCTTTATGGCATTAGAATAGACGAGGCATCGGGATTTGTCAAATGCTATGAAGCGAAAACGAGAATTTTACGTTGCACTTTCGTAGTCTGTTGGTGTCCGGGCCACCATACTGACTGATAATGACCGCTGCCAGCTTGGGGTTGGGATTCTTGATCTTCACAGGGTATTGCAGCTTTTTCTCATAGACAAACATGGCTCAGTTCCCCTTTCCATCCCACGGCCACGGGTCGTTCAGCCATTGGTAGCTGCCCGGCGTGATATCCGTCTGCATCAACGGTCCGCACTTTTCCTGATAGCGTTTACGCCCCTCCTGGCCCAGCCGGATGTATGACCAGTACAGCTCCAAAGCCTGCTGGTCATCTGCGTGTGTGGTCAGGTACAGCCCCAGCTCATCAATGGCAAAATCCAGCGCCATCAGCTCCAGCAGGGGACCGTCTACCTGTGGAAAGCGGGACCGCAACTCCTTGTGGAAGGGAAGATCAAGGCCGGGAAAGAGTGTGCCCTGCCGCAGGGCCTCCTGGTCGTCGTAGCGCACGGGGTCTGTACCCTGCATGGCCACATAGGGGAAAGCCAGCGCACCGCAGGCCGGAAGCTGGCCGGTACCTTCGCCGCAGGCGGGCTGTGTTTCCGCCCGCGCTGCCGCCGTTTTCTCTGTATACAAGAGAATTTCCTCCTTTTGTCGGTAGTGGAGCCGTTCACAGCGGCTCGCTATATCTTATGCCTTGGCGGTTTGGACGGTGAAGAAAATCGTTTTCAATTTTGCTATGCTGTGTTACAATGAAGAAAACACACATAAACTCTCCCGGAGGGGAGGGAGGTCCATGGTGTTGCTGCTTCGCAAACGACATCTGCTGACAGTTGTGGCCGCGGCAGCGTTGTGCGGTGCACTGCTGCTGACCGCGCGTCCCGGGGCGGCGGCCGTTTCGGGCAGCGCTTCGCCACAGCGGGCGGTCATCTTGGATGCCGGCCACGGCGGCGCGGACGGCGGGGCGGTGTCGGACAGCGGTGTGGCCGAAAGCGGCCTGAATTTGGCCATTACCCTGCGCCTGGCGGATGTGCTGACCTTCTGCGGCTATGAAGTGCTGCTGACCCGGACAGGGGAGGAGGCCCTATGTGACGATCCTGCCGCTACGCTGCGGCAGCAGAAGGTATCCGACACGAAAAAGCGTGTTGAGATCATCAACAGCTGCGCTGACGCTTGGCTCATCAGTATCCACCAGAACAGCCTGCCGGGTCATCCCGGTGTCAGCGGTGCACAGGTCTTCCATAACGGACAGGACGGTGCAGAAGCGCTGGCGCTGTGCATTCAGAACGATCTGAATATGGCTGTTAATACCCGGGAAAAAGCAGCAAAGCGTATCGACGACAGCATTTACATCATGAAGCATGCGGACTGCCCCGCCGTGCTGGTGGAATGCGGATTTCTGTCAAACCCGGAGGAGACGGTGCTGCTTCAGCAGCCAGACTATCAACTGCACATGGCCGCTGCCATCGCAGCGGGTTTTTGCCAATACTGTACAAATGAGGGATGAAATATGAAGGCTAAGACCGTGTTTTTCTGCACCGAGTGCGGCAGCGAGAGTCCTCGCTGGTCCGGACGCTGCACGGTGTGCGGCGCATGGAATTCCATGGTGGAGCAGGCGGCGGAGCGTCCGTCCAAAAACAGCAAAATGTCCCGTGTAAATGCGCCTGTAAAGGTATCTCGCATTACGGATATGCAGGCGGACGAGGAAATACGTTTCTCCACCGGAATGGGTGAACTGGACCGCGTGCTGGGCGGCGGTGCGGTGAAGGGGTCGCTGGTGCTGGTGGGCGGCGCACCCGGTATCGGCAAATCTACCCTGATGCTGCAGATATGCCAGCAGTTGGGGAAGTTTGCTAAGGTGCTGTATGTATCCGGCGAGGAGTCTACCCGTCAGCTGAAGCTGCGGGCGGAGCGCCTGCGTGTGGACAGCGAAAACCTGTTTGTCCTGTCCGAAACGCGGCTGGGTGATGTGTTGGAGTGTGTACAGCAGGAGCAGCCCGACATCCTGATTGTGGATTCGATCCAGACCCTGTATAACGAGGAACTGGACGCACCCGCCGGCGGCGTGGGACAGGTGAAGGACTGCACCATGGCGTTGATGCAGCTGGCGAAGGGGCAGGGGGTCACGGTATTTGTCATTGGCCATGTGAACAAAGAAGGCTCTATCGCCGGACCCAAGGTCTTGGAACACATGGTGGACTGTGTGCTGTACTTCGAGGGCGACAGGCACATGACATACCGCATCCTGCGGGCGGCAAAAAACCGCTTCGGCGCCACCAACGAGATCGGCGTGTTCGAGATGCTGGACGCCGGGCTCCGTGAGGTGGAGAACCCCTCAGAAATGCTGCTTTCCGGCCGCCCCGCCGACGCCTCCGGCACCTGTGTTACCTGCGTGATGGAGGGCGCGCGGCCCGTGCTGGCGGAGGTGCAGGCCCTGCTGGCGCCCTGTGCCGGGGCACGTCCCATGCGCAGCAGCAACGGCTTTGACTACAACCGTGCCTCCATGCTGCTGGCGGTACTGGAAAAGCGTGGCAGCCTGAAAGTCAGCCAGTGTGATGCCTATCTGAATATCATCGGCGGCTTGACTTTGGATGAGCCTGCCGCCGACCTGGCGGCGGTGGTAGCCATCGCCTCCAGTTATTTGGATAAACCTGTCCCCAGCACGATGGCGGCGATAGGGGAGGTAGGTCTTTCCGGCGAGATACGCAGCATCACCCACATGGAACAACGCCTGTCGGAAGTAAAGCGTTTAGGCTTTACGCAATGCATGGTGCCAGCTCACAAGGTCAAAGATCTGAAGGCACCCGTTGGTTTGGAGCTTCTTCCGGTGGCGAATATCTCCCGGGCGTTGCAGCTGCTGGCTCGGGGACAATAGGCACATAATGGAGGCAAGGGTGGGAAGCGCTTGGTTGGCCAATCGCGTTGTCGCAGGTGTCCAGCGTGCACACGCCGTCCTGCTGCCAGCGACAGCTGTCGATGCAGGGTATCATACCATCACTCCTTTGCCGTAGTTTGGCCTATCATACGTCATTCTATGAAATCAACTGTTACTGCCGCGTAACCCTTTTGTAATTGACATTTTTTTGTATTTTGATATACTTTCTATATAGCGAGATGCAGCAATATCGGTATGTATCGGTATACAAGGAGGAACAAATATGAAACGTAAAAGTCTCTTCATTGTTCTATTTGTTGTGGTTTTTGTTGCGGTATACATGATCATGAGCTTTGCTATCCCCGGATTCCGCATCAAATTAGAGGCGGAGCCGGCCGTGGTCTTTGTGGAAACGCTGAAAATCCTCTGGCCCTTTAAGGCAGCAGTCTCCCTGATCGCGGCGGTACTTGTCGGCGGTCTGCCGCTGGTACTCGGAAAACGGAAATAAGAAAAAGCATCCCCCGGCGCATATGCCGGGGGATGCTTTTCGCTTATTTTTTCTTCTTGTCAATGGGCTTGCCGTCCATGCCCACGGGCCCCTTGCCGTTGATGGCGCGGTAGTGGTTCAGCTTGTCCACGCGCTTCTGGCGCTTAAGCTGCTTTTCCTTCTCCTTGGCCTTTTGAGCGGCAGCTTTTTTGTCTGCCTCTTTTTTCTTGCGATACTCGGCCTTCTGCGGATCTTCGTCTTCCACCAGGTCCTTGTACTTTTCCGGATGGCGTGCCCAGTCGATGCGGTAGATCGTCAGAGATACAAATAAAATCGCGCCCACGGCGATCATCCCGTAAAAAATAAAATTCCAGAACATGGTCAGCAGCGCCCTCCCAAACCTATTTTGTTCAGTATACCGTAAAATTGGCGGCAATGCAAGTAGTTTTACAAACATGGAGAAGGCCGTGTGGAATTTTCGGTTGTTTTTTGCGCCGGCAGGGGGTATAATGGGCCCGTCAAAAGATGGTTTCCGGGGAAATGGGAGCCAAAAACGGAGGTAAAAGGAAATGTTTACATCTTTTAAAGAATTGGAAGCCTATGTACTGGGCTGCGGCATGAAGAAGCGCATCGCGCTGGCCAATGCCCACGATGAACCGGCGCTGAGCGCGGTGGTCAACGCCCGCCGCAAGGGCGTTGTCGAGGGTACGCTGGTAGGTAAAAAGAATGAGATCATCGCCATGCTGCATGAGATGGGCGAGAGCGAGAAGGACTATGAGATCGTGGATTTCGATGGCGAGGAGCTGGACGCCGCAAAGCTGACGGTGCAGCTGGTGCGCGAGGGCAAGGCGGATATCCCCATGAAGGGTATTCTCCAAACCTCCAACTTTGCCCGCGCCATTCTGAACAGAGAGACGGGACTGATCCCCGCCAGCGGCAAGCGCCTGGTGAGCCAGTGCGGCATCTTCGAGTACGAGGGCCGCTTCGTGATGATCACCGATGCCGCCATCAACATCGCCCCCGATGTGGATACCCAGATCGGCATTGTGGAGAACGCGCTGCCTGTGGCTAACGCGCTGGGGATCGAGTGCCCCAAGGTGGCGGTTCTGTCCGCCGTGGAGAACGTCACCGAGAAGATGCCCTCCACCGTTTCCGCTAAAGAGATCGCGGAGCGCGGTGTGCCCGGCTGCATCATTTCCGGCCCTCTGGCACTGGACGGTGCTATTTCCATGGAGTCCGTGAAGCACAAGGCCATCCATGATCCCGTGGCTGGCCAGGCGGACATCCTGCTGGTGCCCTATATCGAGATCGGCAACGTGCTGTATAAGGCCTGTACCTACATCGCCTGCAAGACCATGGCCAGCACCATCTGCGGCGCATCCTGCCCCGTGGTCATCACCAGCCGCGCCGACACCCCCGACAGCAAGTATTACTCCATTCTGATGGCCGTTCTGCGCTGCCTGAAGGCGTAATATGGCCACCTCACAGGACTACCTCGATTTCGTTCTGGAGCAGCTGCCGCCGCTGTGGTCGATCCGCAGCAGGAAGATGTTTGGGGAGTACATGGTCTATCTGAACGATAAACCGATACTAATGCTCTGCGATAACATGGTTTTCGTGAAAAAACTGCCTGTTTTGGACGAAATAATGGCAAACTCCCCCTGTGGCTGTCCCTACGAGGGTGCGAAAGAGAGCTACCTTCTGGACATTGAGGACCGTGACTTGACAGAGCGCGTCCTGAGATTGGCGGAAGCCGCCACCTCCGTCCCCAAGCCCCGCAAAAAGGGGAGAGGGGAGAAGTGAATACAGCAAGGGACGGCTTTTGCCGTCCCTTGCTGTGTAGCGGGCGATGGAAAGGAACTATTTATTGTTTCTCCGCTTCCATCTGACAAGGAGAATGAGCATGACGGTAAGGGCTATACATGTAACGCCATACATCGCAGCCATCATGTGGTAGCCCACGAAATCAAACCGCTCTGTCCCCGATAGCAGGTATGGCTGTTTACCGGCCTTATGCAGCGCAGCAACGCAGGAAGTCCCGTTATAAAGGCAAAGGGTACCCAACACCGCGTATATGAACCAGCGCACGATTCTGTTTTTTATGACGTTCACGAACATAGCTCCAACTCCGTTCTGACCCCATCGCGGTAGCAAAAGATGTGACCCGCCCGCGAAAAGTCTTTATCCGCCTCGACGCAATCGAATTCACAAAAGGATCTTTCCAATCTTTTCGGCGTATAAAAGAGAGTCTGCGTCTTTAGTCCAAACGCCTCATCCACCACTTCGTTCCACAGGCGAACGGACCAATAACTGCAATTCTTACCGAGACTCCATTTGTCTTTCTGGTCAATATACGCTTCGATTATCTTTAGCTGCGGTTCCCCAATATTTACACTTAATGACTTCCTGCCAACGTATCGGTCATACGTTGAGATATAGGCTTCTTCCAGATTGAAAAGCAGCCCCGGAAGATCGGAGACGGCCCAAACCGAGAAGGTTATCATCTCGTCATGTTTGATCTCGTGATTCTTTATATACACCGAATGCCCGGACTGATTATCAATGGAAAGCCAGGTATGTCCAAGGCATTTGAGAAACGGCGTGGTTTCACTGTCACCGTTGAATGTGGTGATAGAGAAAATAATGCCATCGTCCTCACAGGAGATCGTTTTGGATCGGCTTTCGTATACGTTGAAGTCAAACCAAAGGCAAAAAACCGCCGTAAGTGCGAAAGGGAGGATGATCCATACCATCGATTTCTTCCGTCGCCACATGCGATCACACTCCTTTGTTAAATCCTACATTTTCTAATACAGCAAGCGGTAATATGTCACTGAGCATACTGTAATTATAGAGGAAAATACCCTGTAGTACAAGGCTTTCCCATAATTGGTTTTGTTCAATCTTGACTTGCTTACGCCAGTCTGCTACCATGTTGCCACCGAGTTGCCACCGATACCCGCAGGAAGGAGGGGCTTTGAAAAGATAGATACGATTGAACAAAATAAAAATTTTGTTCAATTGAGTGGAGGGTAACCGCTCTTTTTCATATAGTAAGTCCGTTTTGGACTGATCTCGCCCTGAGTAAGCTATACAAGCCATTACCGGCGATCTGTAGTTGCCGCATGACAGTCTTGTACAGAATACTGACCCAAATACCCGCCACAGTTTTTTTCAAGGCATTGTACATATGGATTACCGTACCGATTCGCCCCAGCTGCTGCTGGATTTTCTCAGCTACCACGAAACCATCAAAGCGCATTCTCAGCGCACCGTGGATGAATACTATCTGGATATGCGAAATTTCTTTCGCTATCTGAAGCAGCAGCGTGACCCGGCGCTTGCCTGTAAAGCGTTGGACGAGATCGACATCCGTGACGTGGATATTGACTTCATTTCCCGCATCACATTGACGGACATTTACAGCTATCTGACCTATCTTAGCCGTGATCGTGTACAGCACCAAAATAGTGAAATTTCTAACAAAGGTCTGAACGCTGCTTCCCGCGCCCGAAAATTGGCTACAATTCGTTCGTTTTTTAACTACATTTGCAATAAACGGCATCTTTTGGAAGACAACCCCTGCAAGGACGTGGATACGCCCAAGCAGATGAAGTCCCTCCCCCGCTATCTGACGCTGCATGAGTCCCTTTCCCTGCTGGAGAGCGTAGATGGCGCCAACTGTGAGCGTGACTACTGCATTCTGACGCTGTTTTTGAACTGCGGACTGCGTATCTCGGAGCTGATCGGCCTGGATATCACGGATATTCATGACGATGCCCTGCGTGTGCTGGGCAAAGGCAATAAGGTCCGTGTGGTCTATCTCAATCAGGCCTGCAAGGATGCGCTTGCGCGGTATATGGCGGTACGCCGGCCCATTACCGGGCGGGATAAAAACGCACTGTTTCTCTCCGGGCAGAATAGGCGCATCAGTCGTTCTATGGTCCATGCGCTGGTGAAAAAACACCTGTCCGCCGCCGGGTTAGACAGTGAAAAGTATTCCAGCCACAAGCTGCGCCACACCGCTGCCACATTGATGCTGCAAAACGGCGTGGACGTGAAGGCGGTGCAGGAGGTCCTGGGGCACGAACACCTGAATACCACGGAGATCTACACGCATATTGACAACGAGGCGCTGCGTGTAGCTGCAAAGGCAAATCCCTTGTCACACGTGAAGATGAAAGGGAAAATTGAAGACAGTGACAGTAAAAAGGCGGAGGATTGACCTCCGCCTTTTTGTATTTTGCATATTGAAAACCACCCAATAGAGGTGTGGCCGGATCATATTCATATGCTTCTTGAGATCCCGCCCAAAATCACGGTTTCGAGCTTTGTGTGATATACACCCGGCTTCGCCGAGGGATATTTATTTGTTCATTTCCTTGGCCTTCCCCTGCTGCTTTTTCAGCCGTTCTCCCACCTTTTTCATCAGGCGCAGACACAGCGCCGAGCTGGCAGCCAACAGCACCGTTCCCGCCAAAAACTCTTTCTTTTTCATATACCGGCTCCTTTCTATGCCTACCGTTTTTTGCAATATAGCACATTACGATCCCGTTTGCAAATGTGTCGCAGGTCAATTTTGCCGAACGGTTCAATATATCACAGAGTTTGTCGAAAACTTCACATTTTCTGCCGATTTTTGTGACCACTTTTCGTTGTGGTTTTGACGGTACAGCGCCTTAAATTTTTGGCGGGTTCACCAAAAATCAACGCACTGACGATTTCTGCCCTTCCTCTTTATTTACTTTACCGGGGAAATGTGCTTTAATAAGGCTGTACGTTCAGGCGCATTTGCGCCTCAACAAAATTTGAGGAGGAAAAGTACATGGTACAGTTTGCAAGTAGAATGAACCTGCTGAAGGGCTCCGAGATCCGCGAGCTTCTGAAGCTGACGGCACAGCCCGACATACTCTCCTTTGCCGGCGGCATGCCCGCTCCCGAACTGTTTCCCGTGGAGCAGATGATGGAGGCCTCTATCGCCGTTCTAAAGGAGCATGGCCGCGAGGCTCTGCAGTATTCCACCACCGAGGGCTTCCCCCGCCTGCGCGAGCAGATCGCTGAGCGTATGCTGGCCAAGAACAATATCCACACCGACAAGGATCACATCCTCGTCACCTCCGGTTCTCAGCAGGGTCTGGACTTCTCTGCCCGCGTGTTCCTGAACCCCGGCGACGTGGTTCTGCTGGAGAGCCCCTCCTATCTGGGCGCCGTCAATGCGTTCAAGGCCTGTGAGCCCAAGTTCATCGAAGTTCCCACCGACGACGGCGGCATGATGATGGACGAGCTGGAGAAGATCCTGGCCACCACCGAGCGCGTGAAGATGATCTACGTCATTCCCGATTTCCAGAACCCCACCGGCCGCACCTGGGATCTGGATCGCCGTCATAAGTTCATGGAGATCATTAACCGCTATGAGATCCCCGTCATCGAGGATAACCCCTACGGCGAGCTGCGCTTCGAGGGTGAGTATATGCCCGCACTGAAGAGCCTGGACACCAAGGGTCTGGTGATCTATCTGGGCACCTTCTCCAAGATCCTGGCTCCCGGCTACCGTTTGGGCTGGGTCTGCGCCGAGGATGAGATCCTGGCTAAGTACAACTTCATGGAGCAGGCTGCCTCTCTGCAGGCATCTACCATCGGCCAGATGGAGACCTCCAAGTGGATCGATATGTTCGATCTGGACGCCCACGTCAACACCATCCGTGAGTGCTACCGCAAGCGCCGTGCCGTGATGCTGGAGACGCTGGCCAAGGAGCTGCCCGAGCCCTGCACCTTCACCCGTCCCGACGGCGGTCTGTTCGCATGGGTCGTTCTGCCCGAGTACATGGACGCCAAGGATCTGCAGATGAAGTGCCTTGCCAAGAAGGTGGCCTTCGTTCCCGGCGGCTCCTTCTTCCCCAACGGCGGCCACGACAACACCCTGCGTCTGAACTACAGCTGCATGCCCGAGGATAAGATCGTCAAGGGTATCACAGCGCTGTGCCAGACCATCCGCGAAAATCTTCGCTAACAGTCAAGATATAAGGAGACGACGCATCCCATGAAGCACGTAAAAGTCCTCATCGGCAACTATGGCAGCGGCAAGAGCGAATTGGCTCTGAATTTTGCTATGCAGGCGGCCGCCCGCGGCGACCGGACGGAACTGCTGGACCTGGATATGGTCAACACCTACTTCCGTCTGACAGAGCGCGGCAAGCTGGTGGAGCAGAAGGAGATCCGTTTGGTCTCCCCCAACTTTGCCTGCTCCGGTATCGAGACGCTCTCTCTCCCTGCCGAGGTGTCGTCCGCCTTTGTGCTGGATTGGGACACCGTCATATTCGATGTAGGCGGCGACGACGTGGGCGCCACAGCACTGGGCCGGTATCACCAGGACTTTGTGGACCTGGCGCCCGGTGCACTGGAGGTGCTGAACGTGGTGAATATTCGGCGGCCTTTGGCCGGCACGGTGGAGAAGCTTCTCCGTTTACAGGAGGGTATGCAGACCCACGCGCGGCTGCAGATCACCGGTATGATCAACAACACGAACCTCGCTACTGCCACCACCGAGCAAGACCTGTGGGATGGCTACCAGATGCTCCGTGAGGTCAGTGACCTCACGGGCATCCCGGTTTCCTACACCACCGGCAAAAAGGAGTTTCTGGACGCCTTTCTGGCCCGAAACCCCGATCCAAAATATGTGGGACAGCCCATTCCCATCGACGTGTATATGCACCGCGACTGGGACTCCTATATCGAGTACGGGCTGAACACCAAAAACCCTCACAAGGATATGTATTAAACCCGGTTACTTCCCTCTACGCGAAGGGATTGTAATAACACAGCAAACACAGCATCGGAAAAGGAATTAAGAAAAGAGGTGTAAAGAGAGTGGTAAGAGTTACCATCGACGAAAATCTTTGCAAGGGCTGCGGTCTGTGTGCAAGAGCTTGTCCCAAGCACATCATTGAGTTGTCCAAGACCCGCATCAATGCAAAGGGCTACCATCCGGCAGAAGTGACGAACATAGAGGCGTGCATCGGCTGCACGTCCTGCGCCCGCACCTGTCCTGATGTGGTGATCCGAATCGAAAAAGACTAAGGAGGCAGAAAGAATATGGCTTTGACTCTTATGAAGGGCAGCGAAGCGATTGCAGAAGCCGCTATTCGTGCCGGCGCTCGCTTTTTCTTCGGTTACCCCATCACTCCGCAAACGGAGATCCCCGAATATATGTCCGCCCGTATGCCCGAGATCGGCGGCTGCTTCCTGCAGGCCGAGAGCGAAGTGGCGGCTATCAACATGGTGTATGGCGCTGCCGGTACCGGCGCCCGCGTCATCACCTCCTCCTCCAGCCCCGGCGTGTCCCTGAAGCAGGAAGGCATCTCCTACTGCGCAGGCGCCATGGTTCCCGCTGTCATCATCAACGTGATGCGCGGCGGCCCCGGTCTGGGTAATATCCAGGCATCCCAGGGCGACTATTTCCAGGGTGTCAAGGGCGGCGGCAACGGCGACTATCATCTGCTGACCTTCGCCCCCGCTTCTGTGCAGGAGGCCATCGACCTGATGATGATCGCCTATGACAAGGCCGAAAAGTACCGTATCCCCGTGCTGTTCCTGGCGGACGGCATCATCGCCCAGATGATGGAGCCCGTGGAGCTGCCCGAGATGGTAGATTACAAGGTAGACCCGGAGAAGAAACCCTGGGCCTGCACCGGCTGGAAGCCCGGCGATGATCCCGCTAAGCGCGGCATTATCAATTCTATCTACATCGATACCGAGAGCCTAGCTGTCCACAATGACGAGCTGCAGGCCATGTACAAGGAAGTCGTTGCCAACGAGCAGATGTGGGAAAGCTACAACTGCGAAGGCGCTGAGTACATCATTACTGCCTTCGGCACCGTGGCGCGTATCGCCAAGAGCGCTATCGCCGAGCTGAAGGAAAAAGGCATTAACGTCGGCCTGGTCCGCCCCATCACTGTGTGGCCCTTCCCCTATGACGCTGTGCGTGAGGCCTGCTGCCAGCCCGGCGTGAAGGCCGTTCTGGACGTTGAACTGAACGAAGGCCAGATGCTGGAGGACGTAAAGCTGGCCATCAATGGCGCCAAGCACGTTGACTTCTTCGGTCATTGCGGCAGCCAGATGCCCTCTACCGACGAGATCGTCACCAAGATCCTGAGCATGAAGGAGGGTAAATAAGATGGCTGTACTGTTCGAAAAGACTAAGCTGCTGACTGACAAGCAGTTCCACTATTGCCCCGGCTGCAACCACGGCATCATCCACCGTCTGGTAGCCGAGGTCATCGACGAGATGAAATTAGACGGCAAGGTGATCGGTGTGGCCCCTGTCGGCTGCTCCGTGTTTGCCTACGACTATTTCAACTGCGATATGTACGAGGCTGCCCACGGCCGCGCACCCGCTGTTGCCACCGGTATCAAGCGCTCCGTCGGCAAGGACACTCTGGTATTCACCTATCAGGGCGACGGTGACCTGGCGTCTATCGGTACCGCGGAGATCGTTCACGCCGCCCACCGCGGCGAGAAGATCACCACCATCTTTGTCAACAACGCGATCTATGGCATGACCGGCGGTCAGATGGCCCCCACCACCCTGATCGGCCAAAAGGCAACTACCTGCCCTGCTGGCCGCAGCGAGGAGTGGAGTGGTCTGCCTATCAAGATGTGCGAGATGCTGGCCGCTGTTCCCAGTTCTTACTACATTGAGCGCGTGGCGGTCAACAATACCGCCAACATCGCCAAGGCCAAGAAGGCCATTGCCAAAGCCTTCCGTCTGCAGATGGAGGGTAAGGGCTTCACCATGATCGAAGTGCTGTCCACCTGCCCCACCAACTGGGGCCTGTCTCCGGTGGAAGCTATGGATTGGCTGGAGCAGAACATGATCCCCTACTATCCTCTGGGCGTTTACAAAGACAAGGAGGCGAAGTAACATGGAAAAAACCTTTATTTTCGCCGGTTTCGGCGGTCAGGGTATGCTCCTGATCGGTAAGTTCGTCGCTATGGCCTGTATGTTGGATGGCAAGCACGTCTCCTGGCTGCCCTCTTATGGCCCCGAGATGCGCGGCGGTACCGCCAACTGCTCCGTCATCGTCTCCGATGACCCCGTTGCCTCCCCTCTGGTGGAGAAGGCCGATGTGATCGTGGCGATGAACCGTCCTTCTCTGGACAAGTTTGAAGCACATGTGAAGCCCGGCGGCGTTCTGGTCATCAACAGCTCTATCATCGACCGCAAAGCGGTTCGCGATGATATCACCGTGGTGTACTGCGATGCCAACGGCATTGCCGAATCCATCGGCAACCCCAAGGGTGCCAACGTGGCCATCCTGGGCGCGACCCTGGCTAAGGCTCCCGTCACCTCTGTGGAAAGCATGATGGAAGCTATCCGCATCGAGCTGGGCGAGAAGAAGGCCCGCTTCCTGGAGGGCAACAAGAAGGCTCTGCTGGCCGGCATGGAAGCCGCTAAGTAAGTCGTTCATACATTCTTACATCATTTTGGCCCCCGGCATCCGTATGGTTGCCGGGGGCTTTCTTTTGTTTACTACTATTTTCACCGAATGGTTTATTAAAAAGAAAAGGCCAGTGAAAAAGGTTTCCTTCACAGAAAAAAACTATTGACTTCCTACCAAACGTTTGGTATCATTACTCCATTATAAGGAGGTGTCGCTTTTGAGCTCTTTTTCTTATTTTGTGGGACAACGCATCAAAAAATACCGCAAGAGCCGCGGCTATACCATCGAGCAATTCTCCGCCATGATCAATAAGAGCAAAGCGACGCTGTCCAAGTACGAAAACGGTGCCATTACCATCGACATCGAAACACTGTACGAGATTGCGCAGGCACTGGATATTGATCTAAAATGCTTCATCGATTATCAGCCTCCCATGTTCCATGCGGAGCCGGCGCTACCTAAGAATAGCTACTTCAATCAGACATTGGCCTATATGTACTACTATGATGGCCGTATTCGCCAGATGGTGCGCTCACTTCTGCGGTTTTCTCAGTCAGTGGACCACGAGAGTGTCGAGGTCACGTTGTATATGGGCGTGGCGTCCTTCTCCGATCCGGACCGTTGCCAGCATCTGTTCACCGGAGAGATGAAGGCTTACGACACCATCACCCACATGGTGTTGACCAATCAGATCAACGAGGCGGAAAAGATGTATATCTGTATGCTCAATCCCATGCAGAACCGTATGCCCGCCGTGGGACTGGTATCCGGTATCGGCTCCTCCCCGTTCTTTGCACCCATTGCATTGAAGGCGCTGATCTCTAAAGAGCCGCTGGAGGAAAACGACCGCCTGCTGGGCACCATCAAACTGGATAAGGATGATTATCATTTGCTGCGTTACTACAATATGATGGTGGTCAACCGTCCGGCCGCCCTATCCTTACAATAATATTTGACCGCGCAAAGGCTGTGAAGGTGTACTCCTTCACAGCCTTTAGTTCATTTTCTGCAATTCTCGCCGCAGTCGCAGGATGATACGCTTCTCCAGCCGTGATATGTAGCTCTGCGAAATCCCCAATCGATCCGCCACCTCCTTTTGGGTGAGCTCCTTGATACCGCCCAGGCCAAACCGCATGGTGATGATATCCCTCTCTCTCGGACTGAGGTGCGATACCGCCGTTTGCAGCAGCTGCCGGTCCACATCCGCTTCAATGGGCCGCATGACCACATCGCTGTCAGTCCCCAGTACGTCGCTGAGCAACAGTTCTTTTCCGTCCCAGTCGGTATTCAGCGGCTCATCGAAACTGACCTCTGTCCGTTGTGCGCCGTTCTTCCGCAAGTACATGAGAATTTCATTCTCAATACACCGCGAGGCGTAGGTAGCCAGCTTGATATTCTTATCTGTCCGGAACGTATTGACCGCCTTAATCAATCCGATAGTGCCAATGGAGATCAGGTCCTCTATATGGATACCGGTATTTTCAAAACGTCTGGCTATGTAAACCACCAACCGCAGGTTGTGTTCGATCAGCGTCTGCCGCACCTGAAAATCGCCGGTATTCAGCTTTTCCAGCAGAACAGACTCCTCATCTCTCGGTAAGGGTGGCGGCAGCGTATCGCTCCCGCCGATGTACATGACCTTATCCGGCCTGTATACGCTGTGCCACAGGCGTTTCAGCCAAATCAGAAGCTTTGCCATGCCCTATTCTCCCTTCCATTGCCCCCCACAGGGCGTGATACCCGCCGCCATCACTGACCGCTTGCTCCGACAGCGCGACGGGTGTCCGTGGATAGCGTTTGCCATTCACTTCTATGTAATCGCTACAGGCTGCCAACAGCAGGCCTGCAGCCGTCCCCACCGCGCGAAAAGGCAGCAGTGTAAACCGTACCGGACAACCTATTCGGTGTAGCTTTGCCATTTTCTCTTCCGGAGACAGCTGCTCTGCCAAAACATCGGCCACCGCCGGTGTCCATAATGCGTCTGCGGAACGGCGCTCCATTACCAGCGCCGGACACCCGGTGACCGGATCCCTCAGTGTATTACCCGTGTCGTGCAGGGCGGTAACGGTTTGTATCCTTCCGCCGACAGATACTTTGATCTGCAACAATTCTCCCCCTCCATGACGTGCTGCCTGACCGGCAAAAAGCCGGAGAAGCACGTAAAACAATATACTGACCAATATAAGCGCTTGCCAGCTAACATCGGCGTAATACAACCGCTGTGCCAGTCCCGCCACCGAGCCAAAGGCCAGGCCGAGGGCCAGCAGGGTGCCGGCGAGGGCGGCCGAAAGCAAAAAAAATGTGAGGACCGGGCGGAAACGGCGAAACGCGGCAAGCGCCAGCAAGCCTCCAAAGGCCAATCGGATCGCCGGGTGAGCCAAAAATGCAAGCTCGGAAATAAAGACCGCAGCCGCGTAAACGCCGCCCAGCACCGCGCAAAAAATCAGCCGCCTTCGACGCAGCGGAAAGCCGCAAAGCCTTGCGGCACATAGGAAAAGCAGATAGTCTACCACGCTGTTGAGCAGGAAAACGCGGTCCAGATACACCACAGTCATTGCCTCACCTCGCTGCCACTATTATAGAGCGGCGGGACGAAAAAAAACGTCGCAACCAGGCGGGCACCGCAGCATTTGTAACCGGTTCGTTACCGCTTTATAATCCATCCGTCACCGCTTTTCATTGACATTCCGCGTCATTTTGGTATACTTTTTGCTATAGCTTTTGTTGCTCTTTTATGGCTGTTGTTGACACCTTATTGGCACCTTTTCTATACCTCATGAGGATCAACCTCACGAGGGTGCGTTTTTTACGGGTCAAAAAATACCGTGATTGTATTTGATCTGCCCATATAGGATAAAGGCCAGGCCAATAGTTATCGCCGGAAAGATGATATAATCTATTGCCGCCTCATTCCAGAATGTGGCGAAATACGCCAAGATCAGGGACGCCCCCATAATGACCGTTCCCGTCCCCACCGCCTTACCGTATTTGGGGATGTCCTCTTCTTTCACTTTTCTGCGGTTATAGGAATGTATGGTGCTGATATTCCCTTTGATATTCAAGATGCCGAGCACCGACAAAAATATACCAAAAATCAAAAGCAATACATTATCCATAGCGGCCTCCCAAAAATAGAATAATTCTTTAAAGCTTTTGTCCAAAGCAATACAGAGGAAATAGATGACCCACGGGCTGTAAAGAATGGTATGGGCCAGCGCGGAGGACAGCACAGAAACCATGCAGCATACCAGCTGTCTGTATGGCGGCTCTCCCGCTAATAGAAAATCACAACCACCAGTAAACTGGTGGTTATGATTCATGATCAAAGATGGCCTTCTTCTCCAGCAGGGGCATAAACTCGTCCTTCCACCGGTGGTGCATAGCGGACACATCGTACAGGGAAAGGGCCTCGCGGTCCATATCCAGACGAATGAGCACGTCGTAACGGTTGTCCCGGTCCACACAGTTGGGGATGACCTCCGCGCCGTGAACGCCGGGAATATCCGCCGCGGCGGAGAATATCTCCCGGATACGCGGCAGCAGCGCGGCGCGCTGCGCCTTGGCCTCCGGAGTGAATTTTGCCAGAATACAGTGCTTCATGGCAGCCTCACAGTCCCAGGTACGGCAGGACCAGCGTTACGGCCATGACGATGGCCAGCAGCAGGGCGATGCCCATGGCGAAGTATCTTGTCCATTTCGGTCTCATTGCAATTCCTCCTTCGGCACGATGCGCCGTATCATTTTTTCGATCTTACGCCGGGGCTGCATGACCTCGTGGCCGCAGCCGAGGCACCGGAGCTTGATATCCATGCCCACACGGAGCACCTGCCAGCGTTTACTGCCGCAGGGGTGCTCCTTTTTCAGCTCTAAAACATCATGTAACCGCAGGTCCATTTCCGTTCTTCCCCTTAATGTCGTCCCAGTACCGCTTGGCGGCCTGCTCGGTCTTGTTTTCGCCGTACGCATAGTAATGCGTATCCCCCAAGGACTCCGGCAGATAGCGCTGCTGCACATAGTGGTCCGGGTAATTGTGGGGGTACTTATAGGCGGGGGCTTTGTCCGCGCCGGCACTGTCAGCGTGGACGTTTTTCAGGTGCCGGGGGATGTCACCCACCGCGCCGCGCTGAATATCCTCCATAGCGGCGATGATAGCGTTGTGGGCGCTGTTGGATTTGGGTGCGGTGGCCAGCAGCACCGCCGCCTCGGCCAGGGGCAGCCGCGCCTCCGGCAGGCCCAGCTGCAGTGCCGCGTCCACGCAGCTTTTTGTGACGGTGATGGCCTGCGGGTACGCAAGGCCGATATCCTCCGCCGCGATGCACAGCAGACGACGGCAGGGAGAGATCACGTCGCCCGCCACCAGCAGACGGCCCAGGTAGTACACCGCCGCGTCCGGGTCGGAGCCGCGGATGGATTTGTGCAGGGCGGAGAGCAGGTCATAGTGGTCATCCCCCTCCCTGTCATACCGCATGGCGCTGCACTGGCTTAGCTGTAAAGCATCATCCCTTGTCACATATAATCCGCCATCCTTCGGCTTGGCGGAACGGTACAGCAGCTCCACGGCGTTGATGGCCTTTCGGACATCGCCGCCGCAGCCGGCGGCCACTGTGCGGGGCACATCCTCTTCCCAGGTAAAGGGCAGCTGGCTCCTCTCCTGCTCGATACGCAGGCCCCGTTCCACGGCGGGGATGGTATCCTCCACCGACAGAGGCTTAAATTCAAAAACCGTGCTGCGGGACAGGAGTGCGTTGTAGATATAGAAATACGGGTTCTCTGTGGTAGAGGCGATCAGGGTGATCTTGCCGTTTTCCAGAAATTCCAGCAGGCTCTGCTGCTGCTTCTTGTTGAAATACTGTATCTCATCCAGGTACAGCAGGATACCGTTTGGCGCCATCATGGTGTCCACATCCGCCATGACATTCTTCACATCCTGGAGGGATGCGGTGGTGGCGTTTAGGGTGTACAGCGCCTTTTTCGCCTGCCTGGCGATAATGTTGGCCACGGTGGTCTTTCCGGTGCCGGAGGGACCGTAGAAAATGAGGTTGGCATCGGTGCCGTTCTCGATCAGGCGGCGCAGCAGCGCCCCCTCGCCCAGCAGGTGCTTCTGTCCGGCCACATCGTCAAGAGTCTGGGGCCGTATCTCGTCTGCCAGCGGACGCATAGCGGCACCGCCTCCCTTCTGTGGAAAATCTTATGAAACAGTATAGCACAGATTGCCTTTTTCTGCAACCTCTGTTACAATTGGGATGAGGTGATGTCGCATGAAGTCGAAGGAACAGGTCGGCGCCATTATCGCGGCGCTGAAGACGCTGTACCCGGACGCGCTGTGTTCGCTGGACTATGAGAAGGACTATGAGCTGCTGTTCTCCGTGCGTCTGGCAGCGCAGTGCACCGACGCGCGGGTCAATCTGGTGACGCCGGCACTGTTTGCCCGCTATCCCACGCTGGAGGCCATTGCCGCCGCCGATGTGGACGAGGTGGGTACATATATCCAGTCCTGCGGCTTCTGGCGGGCCAAGGCCCGGGACATCGTTGGCTCCGCGAAAATGCTGGTGGAGCGCTTCGGCGGAAAGGTCCCGGACAACATGGAGGACCTGCTCTCACTGCCCGGTGTGGGGCGCAAGACCGCCAATCTGATCCTGGGCGATATCTACGGAAAGGACGGCTATGTCTGCGACACCCACTGCATCCGCATCACCGGACGGCTGGGACTGACGGACGGCAGCAAGGACCCGCTGAAGGTGGAGCAGCAGCTGCGAAAGGTCATTCCCCCGGAGGAGGCCAACAACTTCTGCCACCGGATGGTGCTCCATGGCCGCGCGCTGTGTATGGCACGGAAGCCGGACTGTGAAAATTGCGCCCTGCGGGCGCTGTGTGACTATGGCAGCACCGCAGAACGATAGATGACAGAAGGCGCCCCGCGCCAAACGGCGCGGGGCATTTATCTGCATTAACTGTAAGGTGATATTACTTTACACGATTTACCATGTGGTCGGCAAGCTCCAGCAAAAACGAATTATCGGGCCAGGCGGCAATAGCGGCCTTGGCTCGCGCGGTGTATTGCTCCACGTCGCGCTGGCACTGCTCCAGGCCCTTCACATCCACCAGCGTGACCTTGCCCTCCGCCTTGTCAGAGCCGATGGGCTTACCGAACACCTCCTGTGCGCCTGTCACATCCAGGATATCGTCACGGAGCTGGAAGGCCAGGCCAAGGCCGTCGCCGAATTCACGGGCCTGACGGCGCTTGTCGGCGTTCATTCCGGCGGCCACACAGCCCAGCTCCGCCGCGGCGGAGATCATGGCGCAGGTCTTGAGACGGTCCAGCTGGGTCAGGCCGGCTTCCTCGCGGACGTCGCAGAGGGTGTCCAGCACCTGTCCGGCCACCATGCCGTCGGCACCGGCGGCCCGGGCCAGGACCTCGACCGCCGCGATACGGCTTTCGGCGGGCAGTCCCGTCGCCTGGGCAATGAGACGAAAGGCCTCGGGCTGGAGGGCATCGCCGGCCAGAATGGCCAGCGTCTCGCCGTAGACCTTGTGGTTGGTGGGCTTGCCACGGCGCAGATCGTCGTCGTCCATGCAGGGCAGGTCGTCGTGGATAAGGGAATAGTTGTGCACCAGCTCCAGCGCGCAGGCATAGGGCAGCGCCAGGCGCCAGTCGATACCGCCCAGACGGGCAAATTCCAGCGTCAGCACCGGGCGGATACGTTTGCCGCCGGAGAGCACGCTGTACCGCATGGCATCGTAGAGACGGTCATAGGGGGCGCTGCCGGCAAAGAGTGTGGAAAGGTAGTCCTCTACCGCCGCGCGGTACTGCTCATAGTGTCTTTCGTAGTCCATGGCTCAATCCTCCGCAGCAAAATCATGCTCCACCGGCGCGTCATCGGGGCCCTTGGACAGCTTGACCACCTTCTGCTCGGCGGTGTCCAGCTCCTTGCGGCAGGCGTTCACCAGCTTGGTGCCCTCCTCAAACAGCGCCATGCTGTCGCCCAGCGTGGCATCGCCCCTTTCCAGCAGGGAGACGATCTCCTCCAGCCGGGACATATTCTCCTCAAACGTCTTTTTTGCTGCCATGTTCGTTCTCCTTTTCCTTTACTTGGCACCGCAGGGTGCCGTCGGCCAGCCGCAGGCGCAGGGTCTCCCCTATCCGCGCCTGATCGGCGCTGCGGAGCACCGTGCCGTCCGGCCGCTGGGCCAGTGCGTAGCCGCGGCCCAGGACCTTCAATGGGCTGAGGGCATCCAGCGACGCGGCCAGCGCGCCGAAGCGGCGGTTTTGGACATCTGTCACCACACGCATGGCGGCACAGAGCCGGTGGGTCATATGGTCCACATCCTGGCGGCGGTCCGCCAGGTAAGCGGTCGGGTCCGTGAGGACGCGTTTTTTCGACAGGGACTCTAAACGGTGGGAATGGGCGGCGATATCGCGGCGTATCGACTGTGTCATGCGGGAATGGGCGGCATCCAGCGTCCGCAGCAGCTCGGCCATGTCCGGCACGGCGATCTCGGCAGCGTTGGAGGGCGTGGAGGCCCGCCGGTCCGCTACGAAGTCGCTGATGGCCACGTCCGGCTCGTGGCCCACCGCCGAGATGACGGGAATATCCGAGTCGTAGATGGCGCGGGCCACGCGCTCGTCGTTAAAGGCCCACAGGTCCTCCAGCGAACCGCCGCCGCGGCCGGTGATGAGCACATCGGCCAGGCTGCGGGCGTTGGCGTAACGGATGGCTCCGGCGATCTCCGCCGGGGCCTCAGTTCCCTGCACGCGAACGGGCAGCAGAAGGACCTTGGCGATGGGATAGCGGCGGCGGAGGATGCGGATCATGTCGTGGACCGCCGCGCCTGCCGGGGAGGTGACGATGGCGATGCGCCGGGGATATGGCGGCAGGGGCTTTTTATGGGTCTCGTCAAACAGGCCCTCCTTCCGCAGCTTTTCCTTCAGCTGCTCAAAGGCCACACTCAGGTCGCCGGCGCCCTCGGGCGTCAGGCCGGTGCAGTACAGCTGGTAGGCGCCGTCGCGGGGATAGACGCTGATACGGCCGGAGGCGATGACCTGCATACCGTTTTCCGGGCGGAAGCGCAGGCGCGCGGCGCTGCCCCTGAACATGACGCACTTCAGACTGCACTGGCTGTCCTTCAGCGTAAAGTAGTGATGGCCGGAGGGGTATACCTTATAGTTGGAGAGCTCGCCCCGCAGCAGGACCTCCTGCAATGGCGGCACGTTATCCAGCAGGTCCTTGATAAACTGGTTGACCTCGGACACCGTGAAAATATACTGGCCCGACGTGGCGATCACTCCTTTCTGTATGCGACCTGAAAAGGCAGAGCCCTCACGCTCTGCCTTTCGTATGCGGTTTTCAGTCCTTTTCCTTGACCTCGCCCCGGGCGAAGCTGCCCAGAATACCGTTGATGAATTTGGCAACCTCGGGCGTTTCGTACTTCTTGGCGATCGTCACCGCCTCGCTGATGGCGGCGCCCTGCGGAATGTCCGCCATGTAGAGTATCTCGTACATGGCCACACGCATGATGGCGGATGCTACCAGTGAAATGCGCTCAAATCGCCAGCCCCGGGCGTACTTTTCAATGTCGGCGTCCAGCTCAGCGGCGTGCTCCGCCACACCGGAGACCAGGCGGCGGATATACGCCTCCTGCTTGGTGTTGGGCCGGTCGGCGTAGAGGTCATCCTCTGCCGCCAGCTCGGCAAAGCGTTCATCGCTGAGCTGCTGGTCCAGAAACTCCTCCACCGGCAGTTCGGTGAAGCTCAGCTGGTACGCCAAGTGTATGGCGATCTCCCGTGCGGTGCTGCGTGTCATAAGCGTTCGTCCTTTTCTCTCTCGTCTGTTGTTCAGTTGAAGCTGATGCCGCCCACGTGGACGTTCACCGCCGCCACCTTGAAGCCGGTCATACCCTCCAGCGCGGTATGCACATTCTTCTGGACCTTTTTGGCCACATCGCTGATGGCGCAGCCGTAACGCACCGCAACAAAAATGCCCACAACGATCTGCTCGCCGTCCAGTTCAACACGGACGCCCTTGCAGGTCATTTTTTTACCGCCCATCAGGTCGGATACGTTGGCGCTCATCAGAGCGCTGACGCCGTCCACCTCCAAGGCTGTGGTACTGGCAATGGAGGCCAGCACATCCTCTGAGATCTGGATGCTACCGTCATCCTCCTGGTGGATCATATATTCCTTATTTTCAGCCATGGTCTGTTTGTCTCCTCACAGTTGTCATTGGTACTCAGCTAATTGCAGTATAGGATTATACCATTTTTTACGGGGAAATACAACACCTATTTTGCACCGGACGTTCCCGCTTCCATGATCTTGATCTGGCCGGGAGTGTAGGATGTCTCCGCGATGACGATATCCTTGATCTTCGCTACGTCCTCCGCCTCCAGACCGTCGGGCGCCGATACCACCACGCTGATGGAGTCCGCGCCCATAAAGGCCACGCAGTCGGCATAGCCTTTTGCCACCACCAGGTTCTCGATCTGTGTCTCCGCCACGGTGTAGCCCGCCAGCACCTGAAGCGTCTCGGATGCCTCGTTGGCTACCTCCTCTGAGGCGTTCTCCTCGCCCTTGGCCTCCTCCAGCATACTGATGGCGGTATCGCGGGCCTGCTTGCGGCTGAGCCGGGCAGTGGAGAAATAGTCGTCTCCAGCGGTATCCGCAGTATCCGCCTGTGCCTCCGCAGTCTCGCCATTGACCAGCGTGGACTGGCCAAGCACCTTGGAGGTATCCGCCACATCCCCGGCATAGCGCCAGTTCAAATACACCGATGTACCCACCAGCACCACCACGGCCGCCGCTACGGCGCGGCGCTTCCATACCTGCTTCATACTGTCGTTCCTCCCATTTATTGTTACTGTTTCCATTGGACTACCGATATCTTATCGCTGCTGAGTCCTGTCAGCACAGACACCGTCTCCAGCACCCGCAGGCGCACACGGCTGTCGCCTGCCCCCTGACAGACCACCACCGCCCCCTGATAGGTGGGGTACAGCCGCCGGGTGACCACGACCTCCTGCTTGCCGCTGCCGCGGTTCACCGTCAGGACCTGACTGTCCTGCCGCACATCGCCGCCGCTGCCCAGAGTGGCGCTGCTATCCTCCGCCAGCGACAACGTTTCACCGCTGTGCAGCGTCAGCATCACCTGCACCCGACCCACGCCGTCCATGGCGGACAGCACCTCCGCCATACGGCGCTCCGTCGCCTCCAAAGAGAAGGACATCTCCTCCCCTGCCGTGTCGGCGGCTTCGATCTCCTGCTTACCGGCGGGCAGCAGCATCAACACCACGCCGGCCAGAGCCACCAGCACCGCGAAGCGGTATTTATTCAGTATATCTTTCAGCTTTTCCATCATTCGTCTGCCTCACGCCAATACTGGTGCGCATCGTCAATGGCCAGTTCCGTGCTGAGCCACGCGGACAGCGCCTCGTCCTTGGGAATGTCCAGCGTCACGGCGCTGGGCCAGGGCACGCCATCGCGGTCCTCCATCTCTACCCGCGGGGTACATGTGATGCCCAGGTCATCTCCCTTGCTGGCAATATATGCGGCGGTCTTGTCCGCTATGAGCGCGGCGAATTCCGCGTCGCCGGATCGGCGATATTCCTCTGTCAACGCCTGGATCTGCTGCCGATAGTCCTCATAGCGGAGGGCCAGCTCGGTCAGGTCCAGGCCCAGCAGCGGCCGGACGATGACCAGCAGCAGTGCCATGCCGCCCACGGTGTGGGCCACCGCCTTCATACGCCCACGGGGCAGCAGGGCGTAGAGTATCCCAACGATCATGCCCGCCGCGATGACGCCGAGAAGCCAGGTACGCAGGGTTTCCGCGATCATGTACTCACCACCGATACAGAAGAGATTATGGAGATCAGCAGGGCCAGCGCACAGCTGCCGGTCATGCCCAGCATCAGGCCGAAGGCGGAGCCCAGCGCGTCGATCAGGTCCGCCAGGGGCTCCTGGGTCACGGTGCCCGCCAGAAACGCCGCCAGCTTATACAGCAGGTACTGCACGGCCATGGTGATAAAGGGCGTCAGGCAGATGGCCAGCACTGCCAGCAGGCCGAATACGCCGATGGCGCCCTTCAGCATCCCGGCACCGGCCAGCACCGTGCCGGCGGCATCGGAGATGATGGAGCCCACCACCGGCACCGCTGTGGCGATGGCGGTGCGCGTCAACTGGGTAGACAGGGCGTCCGCCGCGGAGGTGGTCGCACCGGTCACCGACAGGAAGCCGGTAAAGACCAGCATCAGGGCCGTCAGTGCCCAGGCGGCGCACTTGCGAAGGCCCTGACCGATCTTTTGCAGACTGTGGCCGGGAACCACGGCGTCCGCGGCGGCAGCAGCAATGCAGGCGTACAGCAGCGGCAGCAGTACCTGACGGATAAGGCTGATGAGCAGATCGGTGAAGAACACCGTGGCCACCTGCCTGGCACCGGCGGTGATATAGCCGCCGCCGGCGGCCACGGCGGCGGACAGGGTGGGCAGCAGTGCCTTGGAGAACACCTCCAGCTGGGACATAGTCTCCACACCCAGGCCCATCATCCGGCGGAAGTCGCCCGCCGCCACAAGGGTGATGGCCAGCGCTCCCGCCACGGAGA
Organism: Vescimonas sanitatis; assembly: GCF_049060325.1. Taxonomy (NCBI): domain Bacteria; kingdom Bacillati; phylum Bacillota; class Clostridia; order Eubacteriales; family Oscillospiraceae; genus Vescimonas; species Vescimonas sanitatis. Next base: position 357,398 of record NZ_JBMGPW010000001.1, read on the forward strand.
CATAGCGGGGAACGCAGGGACTGTCTGCCGCCGCAAGGCAGCTCCCCGCCAGACTGCACAGCAGCACCACGCCCAGCAGCAGGGCCGCACCGGAGGCCTGGGTCTCCAGCGCTGTGCGGACATAGGCGCAGGCGCTGTGCCACAGATCGCCCAGACCCTGCCACAGTGTCTCGTGGGAGGCGGAGGCGTCCATTTCCGGCAGGATATCCGCCGCCTCCGGCGGGACGGCGTCCTTCACGGAGTCGGGCAGTTCGGCAGCCCAGGCACAGTCCAGACACAGAAGAAGCAGTGTCAGACAGAACAGGACTTTTTTCATAGCAGTGACTCCAACAGGTCCCAGACAGCGCGGAACAGCGGCAGGGACACCACGATGGCCGCCACGGCACCGGCAGTCTCCAGCACGGAAGCGAGGGCGCCCTCGCCGGCATCCCGGCACAGGTCGGAGCCTGTCCGGCAGATCAGGGCGATGCAGACCGTTTTCAGCAGCGGCTGAAACAGCTGCTCCGGCAGCTGACCCCAGGCCGAGGCCTCTTCCCAGAAATCCCGGAGCTGACCCAGCGGCTCCAGCAGCAGGGCGACCGCCACGCCGCAGACAGCCAGGACAAGCAGCAGCGCCAGCTCTCCCCCGCCGCGGCGCAGCAGCACCGCCAGCAGGGCCCCCAGCAGGCACAGCGCCGCCAATCGCAGTACCGTATCCATGCGTCACAGGGAGAACAGGGTCTTTACCAGGTCGAACAGGTCACTGATCTGCTGCACCAGCATCATCAGCACCACGACCAGGCCCGCCAGCGTGGTCATCATGGCCTGCTCCTCCCGGCCGCTTCGCACCAGCAGCAAATTCAGCACCGCCACCAGGATACCGATGGCCGCTATTTTGAAAATCAGGTCAACATCCATTGTCTGTCCCTCACAGAAGTAAAATGATCATCAGTCCTGCACCGCACAGCGTGGCCGTGGTGGTCACGCTACGGCTGTGCCGATCCGCCTCGCGGCGCTTTTCGTAGAGCTGCTCAGCCTCCGCCCGGGCGCGGGCGATGGTGCTCTCCAGGCGCTGGGCATCGCCACTCCAGGAAATGCGGCAAAGCAGGTCACGGAGTTCTGCGTCTGAAAGCTGGTGAAAGGTATTCTCCCAAGCAAGCTGTAAAGTCATATCGCTTTGAACTTTGTCCCGTATCTGACGGAACCAGACACCGCAGTGCTCCCGGGTCTGCAGTGCCTCCAACAGCGCCAGGACCGGCGTGCGCTGCCAGCGGATGGCACTCTCCATCTCCCCCAGGGCGGCGGCAAAAGACCACAGCAGGTCGCGGCACCGGCGCTGGCGTGCGTAATAGCGCCGCAGGGCCAGAATGGCGGCGCTCAGTACCAGTACCGCACCGGCCGCCGTGGTCACAGGGCCTCCGTGCGGTAGTGCCGCCGACCATTCGATGCGCTGATGGTGATGAGGTGGCGAAAGACACCGGCCTCCGCCAGCTGCCGGAACAGCGGCTTGCGGCGCAGCTCTTCCCCGTCCTCGGCGTGGATCGTGGCCAGCAGCTTAACGCCGCAGTTAGCCGCCGCTGTCATTGCCAGAATATCCGCCGCCTCAGTGATCTCGTCCACGGCGATGACCTGGGGATTGGCGCTCCGCAGCAGCATGGGGATGCCCAGTGCCTTGGGACAGCCGTCCAGCACGTCGGTATGACAGCCTACGTCCAACTGCGGTACACCGCGGTACATCCCGGCCAACTCACCGCGCTCGTCCACCACGCCTACCCGCAGAGGACAGCGATCCTCTGTGCCGTTGGACAGTGTGGCGATCATGTCGCGCAGGAGCGTGGTCTTGCCGCCACCGGGTGGTGCTGCGATCAGCGTACTGTCAAAGCCGCCTGCTGACCATCCCGGGACCTCCTGCCACAACCCACGGACCTGGCGGCTGATCCGTACCACGGCGGAGGAGATATCCCGCAGGGCTGTGCCGCCGTCCCCCCTGACCGCTACGGTGCCGCACAGGCCGATGCGGAAGCCGCCCCGGCCGATGAGATAGCCCTTGCCCATCGTCTCCGCCGCCGCGTAGCGGGAATAGCCCGTTACCGCGTCGCACAGCTGTTCCAAGTCCGCCTGAGTAACACTTTGGCGCGGCAGTTCATCGCTGACAAGTAGTTCCCCTTCACATGTTAGTAGTGTCATCGGTCGTCCTGCCCGCAGGCGGAACTCCTCCGCCTGGGCCTTGCGGTGCTCCGGCACACGCCGGGCAGCCTGCTGCCAGCGGCTGGGCAGCAATGCAGCCGCCTGCTCATAGCGTCCGACCGCCTCTCCGATCTCCATGATGACGCCCTCCTTTGTTGGTCTTGACCCCAACGTATGAAAGCTCGTCCCGGAATATGCACAAAAGCCCGCCGGGCAAGGCGGGCTTCTGCTGAAAAGCGCCCCCTGCCTGCGGCAGAGGGCGCTTGATAGACGCTTTTGTTATATCTTATGTTATGCCTGCTGCGGCTGCTCCGTCTTTTTGGCACGGAAGAAATGAATGACCAGAAATACCAGGAACGCAATACTGATATAGCCAAAGATGGGATAGACAGTGCCGATGATCTCGGCAAACCCCAGCAGGCTCGCCGCCCAGGCCAGCACGGAAACTGCCAGCAGCACCGGGTTTTTGTGGGTACGGACAAAGGCGGACTTCTGCTCCACATAGGCACTCATGCCCACCAGACTGGCCAGAGCGTTGCAGAACATGGCCACCAGCAGCATAATGCCGTAGATCGTACCCAGCGTACCGTTGAGCCGGGAGGCCAACGCCACCATGGGCAGCTCCGCCTGCACCGCCTCGGGATAGGTACCCAGACTGGTGAGGATACTGCCCGCCACCGCCAACAGCATAACGCCGGAGAGAGCAATACCCACATAGACGTGCTTTTTCTCCCGCACATACTGCCCCACCGGGGACATGATGCCGATACCGCCAAGAATGTTATAGGCCACGAAGGTCAGCGTGGCGATAAACCAGTTGGGCATCAGAGGATTGGTATTGGTATATTGCAGCTGCAAGATGCCCTCCGTGCCAAAGGTGCACCAGGCGCCCACGGCAAAACCAACCGTGGCCAGCACCAAAATGGGGATCATGGCAGAGAAGGCATTGACCATACCGCTGACGCCAAGAAGCGCCACCAGGAACACCGCCAGCATGAACACGGCGCTGCCCAGCCAGGTGGGCACACGAAACAGCTGGGTCAGCATGGCGCCCACACCGGCGGACATACTCACCACCACAAAGAAGAGGAACAGCGCCCCAATGACACCGGTGGCGGCACGGAGCCACTTAACGTCCCACGGTACCAGCAGCTTGTCCATTTCGGCGCATTTCGTCATCTGCGTCAGCCGGACGAACAGAATGCCGATGACCGTAAACAGCAGCGCCGCCAGGACAAAGCCCACATAGCCCCAGTTGCCGAAGGCGCCAAAGAACTGCCACAGCTCCTGGCCGGAAATAAACCCCGCGCCCAAAAAACAGCCGACGTAGGTAAACGCCAGCGAAAAGGTCTTGATCTGCTTCATACCACACCTCATGTCGAATTTGCTCTACCAATATAGCTTATTTCCCCCGCCGCGTCAACCCCCGCCGACCCTGCGGGAAAATTGGATAGGCTATAAAAATTTTTTTCACTGAATGCTTCGGTTTTTCGTTGACGATGGGCGCAATATGTTGTATACTATTACCGGAAATTGTGCCCGTTTTGGCAGAGATATTGCTTTAAACGGCAAAAGAAATCGTACAGGAGGAGCGTATATGATAAACACGATCGACGGCATCATCGCGGCGGCCAAAGGCGGAAAGACCGGTGTTATCGCCGTGGCGGCGGCCCACGACCAGCCTGTTATCGAGGCTGTGGTCGAGGCCCGCAGGGAGGGTATTGCCACGCCCATTCTTGTGGGACATGAGGAAGAGATCAAGGCGATGCTGACCGGCCTGGGTGAAGCCCCTGCCGACTACAAGATCATCGCCGGCGATACCGACCAGGACTGCGCGGCCAAGGCCGTGGCCCTGTGTGCCGAGGGAAAAGCCAACTTCCTGATGAAGGGCATCCTGGGCACTGCCGATCTGATGCGCGCGGTGTTTAACAAGGAGCACGGCCTGCGTACTGATCATCTTACCACCCACTGTATGCTGTATGAGATCCCCGCTCTGGGCCGTATGCTGGTGCTGACCGACGGCGGCGTCAACACCTTCCCCGATCTGGAGAAGAAGGCAGATATTCTGGAGAACGCAGCCATGGTCCTGCAGGCGCTGGGCTATGAGCACATCAACGCCTCCTGCGTGTGCGGCGCAGAGCAGGTAAATCCCAAGGTACAGTCCACCGTGGATGCCGACACGCTGGCCCACATGACTGACCGCTGGGCCAAGTACAATATGGACGTGTGCGGCCCCGTAGCGCTGGATCTGGCCGTCAGCGAAGAGGCATGCCATCACAAGCACTATATCGCCCCCGGTGCCGGCAAGGCGGATATCCTGCTGGTCCCCAACTATGAGGTAGGCAACGGCATCGGCAAAGCCGCCAATCTGTTCGGCAACGCCAAGAACGCCGGTATCATTCTGGGCGCCAAGGTGCCCATCGTGTTGGTCAGCCGCGCTGACAGCGCGTATTCTAAGCTTGCCTCCATCGCACTGGGCAGTGTGTTGTCCAGTCGGATGAAGCTTGCGTAAAGTCGTATTGCACAAGAATTTGTTTCGTCTGACTACATTTTTTACAAAATTATCTCGTCAGATTGACAATTGCTTGACAATTTGCACGGTGAAGCCTATCATGGAGATGGTTCATCTGCCGCGCCGCGGCATGGACATAGTACAATAACGTAAAAGAGGAGATTATGTTATGGTCAATCAGGAATACTACAATCTGGGTACGGCGCCCTCTGTGATCCGCCAGCTGTTCGCCTACGGTCTGGAGCAGGCCGCCAAGGTCGGCGCGGACAAGGTGTATGACTATTCTCTGGGCAATCCCAGCATTCCCGCCCCCAAGAAGGTCAACGAGTCCATCAAGAAGATCGTGGACGAGATGGATTCCATCAAGCTGCACGGCTATTCCATGGCTGCCGGCTTCGATACCGCCCGTGCCGCCGTGGCCAAGGATCTGGCCGAGCGCTTCGGCCTGGATGTGAAAGCCAGCGAGCTGTTCTTCACCTGCGGCGCTGCCCCCGCGCTGATCTCCATCATCAAGGCCCTGATCGTGGACGCCGACAGCGAGATCATGGCAGTGGCACCCTTCTTCCCCGAGTATCGCCCCTTCGTCAACGCCAACGGCGGCAAGCTGGTGGTGGTCCCCGCCGACACCAAGGCATTCCAGATCCATCTGGACGAGGTGGAAAAGCGCATCACGAAGAACACCCAGGGTATTATCATCAACTCCCCCAATAATCCCTCCGGCGTTGTGTATACCGAGGAGACCCTGAAGGGTCTGGCTGCCCTGCTGGAGCGCAAGAGCAAGGAATACGGCCATCCCATCTACATCATTGCCGATGAGCCCTACCGTGAGCTGGTCTACGGCGGCGTGAAGGTCCCCTTCATCCCCTGCCTGTACAAGAACACCATCGTATGCTACTCCTATTCCAAGTCCCTGTCTCTGCCCGGCGAGCGTATCGGCTATGTGTACGTCCCCGGCTTCGCCGAGGATGCCGACGCGGTGTACGCCGCTATCTCCGGTGCCGCCCGTATCATGGGCCACGTCTGCCCGCCCACGCTGATGCAGAAGGTCATCGAGTACTGCGCCGAGGAGCGCCCCGATCTGGTGGCTTACGACGAGAACCGCAACCTGCTGTACAGCAGCCTGCGTGAGATGGGCTATGAGTGCGCCAAGCCCGACGGCGCGTTCTACCTGTTCGTCAAGGCCCCCAACGGCGATGCCAACGCTTTCTCCGAGAAGGCCAAGCTGGAGCACAACCTGCTGGTAGTGCCCGCGGACGGTTTCGGCTGCCCCGGCTATTTCCGCCTGAGCTACTGCGTGGCCAATGACATGATCCAGCGCAGCCTGCCCGCCTTCAAGGCCATGATCGAAAGCTATAAATAAGCTGATTAATTCCTACCATGATCAGAAGCGTCCGCAGCATGAGCTGCGGACGCTTTTTGTAATATAGTTCACAAACATACGATGGATATCCTGTAAATTTTTGCGGTTATTCCTCTTGCATTTTGCGGAGGGTTCGCCTATAATGGCAACATATTTTTTATAAGAGAGGTGTTTCACGCATGAGCAAAGTGACGATCCCTGCTGGGTACAAGACGCCGCTGTCCACCTATGAGATGCAGCGCGCAATCGAGTTCATCAAGAGCAATTTCCAAGTGAATCTGGGGCAGGCGCTCAATCTGCGGCGCGTTTCGGCTCCCCTGTTCGTGGAGGAGAATTCGGGTCTGAACGATAACCTCAATGGCGTGGAGCGCCCTGTGTCCTTCGATATCCCTGATGTGGGCGCACAGGGCCAGGTGGTGCATTCCCTGGCCAAGTGGAAGCGTCTGGCGCTGAAGCGCTACGACTTCAAGCCCGGCAAGGGCCTGTTCACCGATATGAACGCTATCCGCCGCGATGAGGAAGTGGACAACCTCCACTCCGTGTATGTGGACCAGTGGGACTGGGAGAAGGTCATCGAGCGCCGCGACCGCAACGTGGCCTATCTGGAGCAGACCGTGCGCGCCATCGTGGGCGCTGTGGTAGAGACCAACGACGCCCTGCAGATCGCGTTCCCCAGCCTGCACACCAAGCTGGACCGCGAGGTGTTCTTTGTCACCACCCAGGAGTTGGAGGACCGCTGGCCCGACTATACGCCTAAGCAACGTGAGGATGCGATCTGTAAGGAGCACCACACCGTGTTTCTAATGCAGATCGGCGATGACCTGAAGCGCAGCGGCAAGCCTCACGACGGCCGCGCCCCTGACTACGACGACTGGTCCCTGAACGGCGATATCCTGATGTACAACCCCGTGCTGGACCGCGCCTTTGAGATCTCCTCCATGGGCATCCGTGTGGATGAGGCCGCTATGGACTACCAGCTGCACAAGCGCGGCTGCGACGACCGCCGCGAGCTGCCCTTCCACAAGATGCTGCTGGCGGGCCAGCTGCCCCTGACCATTGGCGGCGGCATCGGCCAGAGCCGTCTGTGTATGCTGATGATCGGCACCTGCCACATCGGCGAAGTGCAGGCCAGCCTGTGGGACAAGGAGACCGTGGAAGCCTGCGAAAAGGCCGGCGTCATGATCCTGTAAACCCGGAACGTAAATCACAGCAAAAAAGGACCGCCGCAAGGCGGTCCTTTTATCATAAAAGCGCCCCGCTTTGCGGGGCGCTTTTGCTCTCTTACAGCTGCGGGTCGGGCTTTTTCAGCTCATCCTCCAACCGCTGCAGCTCAGCGATCATATCATCAAAGGCGGCGAAGTCGGCGCTGTCCACCGCCTCCTGGGCAGCGCGCAATTGCTCGGCCAACGCGGTATTCATGTTCAGATAGGTGCTGCGGCGCTGGCTGCACCACAGGCGCTGCTGGGCAATACACTGTCCCAGACGCTCCATGGCACGGGCACGAAATTCCTCTGTACGGCGATGGGCGCTGATCTCGATGTCCGCCACGTGCTCCTTCAGAGACTGGTACTCCCCTGCCGGGCCGCGCAGCGCATCGTTTTCCGCCTGTACGGCGGCGAGCTGCTGCTGCAGGGCCTGTACCTGCTGCTCCAGATGGGTATTATCGTCCCGAAGTCGGGCATCCTCCTCCGCCAGGAGACGCAGTGTGTCGTTCTCGGCCACCGCATCGTCGCGCTCACGGCGCAGCGTATCATTTTCCGTCTGCAGCGTCTCCAGCGCCGTACGGTGCTCCTCGGCGGTTTTTTCGATAAACGTGACCACATCCTGACGGTCGAAGCCGCCGAACATGCACGTCTTGAAGCTGGCATCCATGGGCAAATACCTTCTCTCTCGATTTCTTGTCTTCAGCATACCACAAATTCCGCCCTCTGACAAGAGAATGCACGCAAAAATGCCGCCATATATCAAATTAAAGCAAAAAAGTCCAAAATCAAGATTTACAAACACCTCTCGGTGTTGTATACTATGATTTGGTGTATTTTTAAGAAAAGCAAGACAGAACTTAGCAAAAGGACGGAGAAACTATGAATTGGGAAATCATTACATTTTTGGGTTACTTTGTGATTCTGTTGGGCGTTGCGTTGATCTTCTATTTCAACGGCTCCAACAAAAACAGCGAGGACTTTTTCCTGGGCGGCCGGTCCATGGGTCCTTGGGTCACGGCCCTGTCCGCACAGGCCTCCGATATGTCTGCATGGCTGCTGATGGGTCTGCCCGGCTCTATCCTGGCTTTTGGCTTCGGACAGATGTGGATTGGCATCGGTTTGGCGCTAGGCACCGCCGCTAACTGGATCCTATGCGCCAAGCGCCTGCGTACCTTCTCCAAGGCCGCGGATGACGCCATCACCGTGCCGCAGTATCTGACCAACCGGTTCGGCGTGGACTCCCGCACGCTCCAGCTGGTGTGCGCGCTGATTTTCCTGTTTGCCTATACCATCTATGTGGCCTCTGCCCTGGTTGCCGGCACCTCCGTGTTCAATACGCTGTTTCCGGAGATCTCCCCCAAGGTCGCCATGCTGGTGTTCCTGCTGATCATCGTAGCCTATACCTTCTTCGGCGGCTTTACTGCTGTATGCTGGACGGACTTCTTCCAGGGTATGCTGATGATGTTAGCACTGATGCTGGTACCTATCGTAGTCTATTTTGGTCACCGCGAGCTGCTGGATCCCACGGCGTTGACTACGGTATACGAATATACCGACGCCGCCTCCGGTGCGGTCGTCTCCTGTGATTTCGGCGGCGGCATCTTCAGCGCCAGCTGGCAGGATATCGTCAGCGGCCTTGGCTGGGGTCTGGGCTACTTCGGTATGCCTCACATTCTGGTGCGCTTCATGTCCATTGAGAAGCCCTCTATGATCAAGAAGTCCTCCACCGTCGCCATCATTTGGGTCATCATTTCCCTGTTCTCCGCCGTGCTGATCGCCTATTTCGGCCGTATGATCATGGGCGCTGAGTTGTTGGCCGACGGCAGCCAGAAGTTGGTGTTCATCGCCATGTCCCGCAAGTTCTTCCCAGCCGCTATCTGTGGTCTGCTGCTGGCGGCCATCATCGCGGCCTCCATCTCTACCGCCGACTCCCAGCTGTTGGTAGCGTCCAGTTCCTTTACCGCTGACCTATACAAGCCCTTCTTCCGCAAGAATGCCACAGAAAAAGAAACGCTGATGGTGGGCCGCATTCTGGTGCTGGTACTGTCCGCTATCGCCTTCCTGATCGCCAACTCCAAGGGCAGCGGTGCACAGGCGATTATGGATATGGTGGAAAACGCATGGGGCGCATTCGGTGCCTCCTTTGGCCCCACCATCCTGCTGTCCCTGTTCTGGCGGCGCTTCAACTACAAGGGTGCTGTGGCCGGCGTTGTCTCCGGCTTTGTGGTAGACTTGGGCTGGCTGCTGACCGGCTTGACCGCCTCCACCGGCATTTTTGAGATCGTACCTGGCTTCATCACCAGCTTCATCATCGCAGTCATAGTCGCTAAGTGCACCGCCGCACCAAACGCAAAGGCTGTGGAGATCTTCGATAAGGGCACCAGCAAGGATGCCGACTGAGACCTATCCGTCTCCCCTATCGTGAGCAAAGCCGGGCTCTGCCTTTTGGCGGGGCCCGGCTTTATAAAAAGTCAAAGAAAAATGAAAAATCCTCTTGCATTTTGCGGTAGGATGTGCTAGTATAAGTAAGCTGTCTGAAAGACATGCGCCGTTAGCTCAGCTGGATAGAGCGTCTGGCTACGGACCAGAAGGCCGGGGGTTCGAATCCCTCACGGCGTACCAAAAGTCCTCGAAATCGTCTGATTTCGAGGACTTTTGTTTTTCATAAGTTCCGTATTTAGGGTGTTGCCTTTTCCTGACCCAAACGCTGACCCCAACGGGGGCGGGTAGCGGAAAGGTCTATACCGCACGGGAGAGGATGTTCCCCATGGTCTGGGCGGCTTTGAGTTGGGCGTCGGTGGTGACGTGGGCGTAGGTGTCCAGCGTGAAGCCCGCCGAGTAGTGACCCAGCATCGAGGACACCGTTTTCACGTCCACGCCGTTTTGCAGGGCCATCGTCGCGAAGGTGTGACGCAGGTCATGGAAGCGTATCCGTGGCAGTCCCGCCCGTTTCAGCACTCTTTGCAGCATATGCAGGACGCTGTCCGGTGACATGGGGCCTCCTGTTGGTGACGGGAACACCCATTCGCTGTTCCCAACTTTGCATTTCTGCATTTTCAGAACGCTTATCGCGTCTGCCGACAGTGGCAGTGTGCGGTAGGCGTTTTTCGTTTTCAGCGGGGCCTCGACCACTTTGCCGTTCTGCCGGGAAATGGCCCGTTGGATTTTCAGCACACCACGGTCGAGGTCAATGTCTGCCCATTTCAGTCCCAGCAGTTCGCCCCGCCGCAGTCCGGTGGCAAGGTCGAGGTAGTAGAGTTCGTACACGCCGCTGTCCCTGGCTTCTTGAAAGAAGGCGCTGAGTTGGTCGGCGGTCAGCGTTTTCATCTCCTTGTGTTCGACTTTCGGCAGGGCGCAGCCCTGCGTTGGATTCCTGCTCACCAGTTTCTGCTCGATGGCAAGGTTGTACGCTGAGCCGACCATCTGGTGGATATTGCGGACAGTCTTTGGGGCCAGACCTTTCGGCTTTTTCTTGGCCTCGACGCGGTCTACCCGCCCGCCGTCCAGCAGGTGCTTGTAGAACCGCTGTAAGTCCAGAGAAGTCAATTCTGCCAGTGGAACGCTGCCGATCTGCGGCTTGATGTGGTTTTTCAGAAAGCCTTGGCTGGTTTTGAAGGTCGATGGGCGCAGCTTGATTTTCGCATAGTTTTCCATCCAGACCTCCAGCCAACTCCCCACGGTGTAGGTCTTGGCCCGTCCGTAGTCGATACCGACGTTTTCCTCGATGGCTTTTTTCAGTTTTTCTTTTACTTCCGCTTGCGTCTTGCCGAGGACGTTTTTGATGATGGCCTTGCCAGTTTCCGGATCGTGACCAACAGTGTACCGCCCCTCCCAGCGTCCGTCCTTTCGTTTTCGGATATTGCCCTCGCCGTTCGCTCGTCTTTTCGGCATGGTATCAGCCCCTTTCGACAACGAACAATACCGTACTCAAGAGAGAAAAGCTACCGAAAAGCGGAACTGTTATCAGAAAGTTATCATTTGCCCCTCGGAGCCACGCCGCCTTATCTTTGACTATTGCGGCGCAATTTCTGCGCTGCCGGGGGCGTTCTCTTTAGTTACAGCGGTGCGATTTTCGAACGGTCAAGAATCCCTTTCCATTGACTACAGCGGCGTAAAATATGTACGATCTGCGCTGAAAAACGCTCTTACTTGGAAATCACTTTTTCGGGTAGTTGAAAACGGCAAATTTCTCAATCGACTGCTGAACGGCCACCTTGAAAAGTCCGCCGCCACGGGCCTTTTCTGTGCCTGACGTTCACCCAAGACTGCGAAAACGCCGCTCAAGGTGCACCTTAGACTGCGGTTTCAAAACCTCGGAAAGCCCCGCACTGCGGGGCTTTGTGGCTGAGAGGTGCCCAATTACGGGCACCTCTCTTTATCTTGTGCTAAAATCGAACGGCCCTCACCGCTCGAAAAACCCTCCTGTAAAGTTCGGCTTTTCGCCCAAAACCGTTCCCGCAAATATCGCCAAAAAGTTACCGTCACAACGCTGTTCCAAACCGCTTTTCATCGCATCTTTCAACTTCTCCCACAAACGCCCCACGCTTGCTTTCACAGGCAAAAGTGGGTACACACTCGGCCCTGCTCAAAGGATCGCACACAGCGGCTCACACGGCGAAACACGGGGCGTTTCGGATGGGGGCGCTATTACTACCCTCGGAGCGTTTTGCGCGGTTCGGAAACCCTGCGCGGCCGGGTATCAGAACGGCGCACTTTGCCGCTTTTGGGTCTTGGTCGGAGACGCACCTGAAGAACGCAGAAAGCCTTCGGAGCAGCGATGCGCTTATGCGCGTCGCTGTTCCGAAGGCGTCGCGGCCCCGCTGGGCTGCGCAGCCCTTACTGTGGAGTTCTTGGCTTTCCTGCTTTTGCTTAAAACCACTATTGCAAACAGCCTTACGCCATGGTACTATGGTGTCACCAAATCGGAAGCCATAGGATGAAAAAACAGAGTGAGGAGGATTCTCTTTATGTTTGCCTTTTTTCCTTTGGAAACGCTGGGAAAGCCCCTTGAAAAGCTCTTGCAATGGATGGATGACCATCGTCTCTTCCTCATTCTTCCAGCTTTCGGCATCCTGCTTTCCCTGGGCGTGTTTTGCTATGTGCATTTCCGGACACCACCCCAGCCAGAGCCCTTTACTTTGGAAGCAAAGCAGGGCGATTACTGCTATCTGGATGTTCAACACCTCTCCAACTGGCTCCTGAAAATTTCGGGTGGCGAGGAAAATAATTGTTTTTATCTGGCGGTTGGCACGGATGAGACCATGTGCATCGTCTCCATGAATGATGTGATCTTTGAAAACTTTGCGGACATTGTTGAATACAGCAACTCTGATTTTACAGTTCCAGGCACCATACCACAGTCATACCGCGCCGACGGTATCGTCAAGCAAATGACGTCTGAGAATCTGGATGCTCTCATGGACTTGCTGGGCACAACGGCTGAACAGTATACGGCCTTGTTAGGCAACAATTATCTGGATCTGCGGGAAGATCCAAACGGTAATCTTGTGGAACTGTTTGTTTATGTTCTTGGCGCATCGCTTATTATTCTGCTTCTCTATTGTGTGGCCCTCCTTGATGATCAGCACGAACGCCGCAAGCGGGGCAAAACCGCCGAAGCAGAGTTGTAATAGGAACAATCCGCCCCCGGTGCTTTTTTCAGGCTTTGGTACATACTACGATTCATACTCAGGTCCCCGCCCTGTCAGGAATTTAAAAGGCGTATTCAAAAACATCCCTGCTGATAAAACAACGAAACACAGAATTTATACAATTCCAGATACGCCTTTGACCCAGTTTTGACCCAGAATGGAATTGGAACGGGCAGGGCTGGACGGAAACAACGGAAAATCTGCCGAACGAACGGCGGCAAAAAGCACAAATCGGAGCCGAAACAGCTCCGATTTGTGCGTGAGACAACCTACGGACCAGAAGGCCGGGGGTTCGAATCCCTCACGGCGTGCCAAAAGTCCTCGAAATCGTCTGATTTCGAGGACTTTTGCTTTTTATAAGTTGTCATTTTTGGATGCTGCTTTTTTCTGACCCAAACGCTGACCCAAACGGGCGTTAAACTATACCCCATAAAGCGGACACAGGAATTTGACCCATGTCCCAATAGGATGGATACGCGCATGGCCCAAGGTGTCGAACGAACATGCCCTCTCGTTCCTGAAGGTTTTTGTCCGTTCGGCAAACAGCGTATCTAAATCTTTTTTATCGGATGCCGAATAACCGTTTTCCGTTTTTCTGGAGCGACCTTTCTCGCGTCGGACAGATAGATCTCATGATGTAGTCGTTCCTTATTCAAATCATTCGCATATCCATTCCGCTCCAAATACGCGTCCATAAGCGCGACGGTCGCAGGCTCATCATCAAACGCTCCCAAGTGCATGATTTGAACGCACAAACCTTCATCAATCGTCAAAAACTCCGCCGAGGAGTAATCCAGCTTTTTCTTTTTCGCCGCAGTATCGACCGCCCATTCAAAGTCCTCTTTCGTTATGAAATCAGGCAAGCGGATAACGGAGATCCAGTTGAACGCGGACTTATCGGTGTAATCCACGCCATCTATATGCTCCTGCCACCAGAAGCCTTCCAGCGGAGGAACCACATATTCAAAGAAACCAGCAATTTTATGATCCGTTTTATAGCTCATTTTTAAGGTGTATGCAACAGCATATAACACGCTGATCGCCTGCTGATATGCCCCATCTTCTTCGTTAGGATCCCCTTTTCCTCTGACCGCAATATAATTTGCTTTCGGAACAATTACGATCTCCGGCTTGTTCTTCGGCATATAGACCTCTTTGTATTCTTTCTTGAAATCAAAAGCCATAGCTGCCTCCTCAAGTGATGATCTGCCTCTCTCTTTTTACGTTCAAATGATACCACAAACCTGTAAACAATTCTACCGCAACTTTTGTGAGATATAAGAAAAGTCCGGACAGCTTTCTGCCCTGAGTTCCTCGCTTGATTATAAATCAATTCGCCCTTTACGCTGTCCCCGGTCTGCGTCTTGCCGAGAACGTTTTTGATGATGGCCTTGCCGGTTTCTGGATCTCGGCCAACCGTGTACCGGCCCTCCCATCGGCCGTCTTTCCTCTTGCGAATGTTCCCTTCCCCGTTCGCTCGTCGCTTTGGCATAAAATCGACCTCCTTTGTAACGGTACACAATACCGTAAAAGGCAGAGAAAAGCTATGGGGAAGCCACACTATTATCAGAAAGTTATCAATTCTCAACCGCCGCTTATCTTTGTTTCTGCCAGCGCAACTGAGCGCACCCGAGGTTTCTGTGGATTATTCCTCCTGCATATTGCCAAATATGCCGCAAACAGGTGTATTTACAGCACAAATCTAAGCATTCCGTTCTGCGCCGCACCCCTTTGACCACATATTTGCCCACAGACAGCGAAAAGCCGCCCCGCCAGGGATTTCCCTCAGGCGGGGTGGACTGCTTCCTGTTATGCCGTCCGTCTGCTCCATCGCTTTCTTGCCTGGAAGTCGGTCATCGTGCGCTCTTGTAGTGCGTTTTCTTCTGCCGGCAGCGGCTGCGCTTTGGCGATGCCCGCGTCGATCCTCGCCGCCGCCTGCCGCCGCATCTCCTCCGTGATGTGGGAGTAGGTGTTCAGCGTGGTAGCCGCGGAGACATGGCCCAGGATGGTGGACAGCGTCTTAATGTCCATTCCGTGGGCGAGGGCATTGGTGGCGAAGGTGTGCCCTTACGGTATAATTACGACAAACCGGAAAAGCCCCGTATATCAAGGGTTTTCGGTTATCTGGCAAGGTTTTTCATCCTTTTCCAAACCGAAAAATCGAGCCGCGAAGTAGTTATTTCGTAGGGGGTGTTATAGTAACGACAAAAATAAAATACCGTTTGGGCGGGCTGTCAGTCCGTCCAAGAAATCAGGACATTTCCTCTGAAAAGAAGAAATGTCCTTTTTTTGTACCCAAAATCAGATGCCAACAGGAGGAACACAATGCCTGAAAAAACAGCGCAAAAAGAACCGGGCAAAAAGCCCGCGCCATCCAAAAAGCCGAAACCACAGCAGGAAGTGGTCGTTCAGATTCCACTCTCCGAGCTGCATCCGTTCCCGGATCATCCCTTTCAGGTGCGGGAGGATGCGTCCATGCAGGAAACCGCCGAAAGCGTCAAGGAATACGGCGTCCTCGTCCCCGCGCTGGCGCGGCCACGGGAGGACGGCGGCTATGAGCTGATCGCAGGCCACCGACGCAAACACGCCTGCGAGCTGGCAGGACTGGCCACCATGCCGGTTATTGTCCGTGACATTGACCGGGACGCTGCCACCATCATCATGGTGGACAGCAACCTCCAGCGCGAGAATATTCTTCCATCCGAACGAGCCAAAGCCTACAAGATGAAGATGGAGGCCATCAAGCGGCAGGGCGCACGAACGGATCTGACTTCGCCGAAAATTTCGGCGAAGTTCCGCAGCGATGATGAAGTTGGTCAGGATGCCGGGGTGAGCGGAGATACCATCCGCAACTACATCGCCTTGACGCAGTTAGTCCCGGAGCTTCAGCAGATGGTGGACGAGAAGAAAATCGCCCTCAGTCCCGCCTACCAGATCGCGGCGCTGACGCCCAAGGAGCAGGGCTTGCTTCTGGAAACCATCGACAGCGAGCAGGCCACCCCCTCGCTCTCTCAGGCGCAACGGATGAAAAAGCTCAGTCAAAGCGGTGAGCTGAATGAGGACACCATGCTCTCCATTATGATGGAGCAGAAGAAACCGGAGAAGAACGACATCACCCTTTCCGGTGAAAAGCTCCGCAAATATTTCCCACGTTCCTATACCCCATTTCAGATCGAGAACACCATCTTCAAATTACTGGACGCATGGCAGAAAAAGCGCCAGCGCGATCAGAGCCGATGAGCGGACAAGCAGTTTGTTTGTCCGCTATTTTCATGCCAAAAGGAGGACGCCATGTATATCAACACATTCAAATATACCCCCAAGGATGTGAGCTGCCAGCTCTGTACCGAGTATGTGAAAAAGCTGGGCTGTACCGCCCTGCGCTGCCCGTGGCTGGCCGAGCGCATCGAGGCCGGTGTGGTCGGCTACCGCGAGGCAGTCTTAGAGACATTTCCCCATGAACGCCGCCTGTTCCAGCGCCTGAACCTGCTGATCAAGCACTATCCCGGAAGCCTTTGGAGCAACGAGCAGCATGAGCGCCGAATGCAGTATCAATGCGCCGTGCAGGGCTACCGCCGCCGCAGGGATACCAACGCCTATTATGCGGCCATGTACCTGCTGACCTCTAATGACGACATTTACCGCCGCACGGCAAATTGCTTCTGCAAGGCCGGGATTGAGTTCGGCTATGCGGTGCTGAAAAGCACTTCGCCGCACAACTACGCACTGTTCATGGCAGCGCGCGACCTCTGCGACAAGACGGAGGCCGTCACGATGGCGGACTTAGCGGAACCGGAGGTCATTGACCCGGAGGCGCTGCGCCTGATCGTCAACGCCACTTTGATCGCCCGCTATGGGCTTGCCGCCTTTCAGATCAGAGCGCGAGGTGCGGAATATGAACGCTGATGATTTTGTCGGCGGTCACAGCATCCTTGCGCTGGAGCGCTTTATGGACGAAACCCGCCACATGATTATTTTCGATGTCCTGTCGTGGAAATCCCC
Source organism: Vescimonas sanitatis (assembly GCF_049060325.1). Taxonomy (NCBI): domain Bacteria; kingdom Bacillati; phylum Bacillota; class Clostridia; order Eubacteriales; family Oscillospiraceae; genus Vescimonas; species Vescimonas sanitatis. The sequence goes on from NZ_JBMGPW010000001.1 coordinate 374,294, forward strand.
TGTGGGTGAAAAGGGCGAACGGCTGCGGCTGTTCCTCTCCGACGTGGGATATGCCAAGGCGCAGGCATCTGAGAGGCGCGGAGAAATCAAAATCCGCAAACACGCCGCCGTCATTGAGGGGCATATCCTCCCTGACCGGAAAAAGCGGCGTCACTAAAATGATTGGAGGAATTACCATGAGCAGAGTAACAGAGCTGGAAAATGCGCTGACCACGCTGTTCCGCAAGGGTACAGAGGTCGGCTACACGGAAACAGAGATCGACGAGTTTCTGGAAAACATCGACTATCACGCCCTGCTGCAAGCCGTTTGGAACAAGGCTGAAACGGTCTATGCCTATCGCGCAGACGGCAAAAATGCGCTGAGCTTGGACTATCGCAGCTCGGAGCTGTTCAAGCAGCGAGCGACGCTTCTCTATGAGGACGTGGGCGACAGCTATATCGGCGCGGTGTTTGCTGCCCGGTCGATGGAGCTGTGGCTGTTGGAGGATATGGGCTTTGCCGTCGTTGCCAAATTCAGCGTGAACGCCGGAGAAGGCGAATACGTCACCGAGTACCGCGTCTACAAGGGCAGCGACTGGGCGGACAGCGAGATTTCTCTGGATTTGGAGGACTTGGTGGCCGAACTTGCCGCCCTGTGTGATCCCTACTACGAACACGAGCAGCCCATCTATGAGCTGTGATGTGGGAAAGGAGTGAAAACGGAGCGGCTTCCCCATGCGGGAAACCATTCAGAATACAAACGGCAAGCAGTTTCACGCCGTCAGCCTGTCCGGTGGCAAGGACAGTACCGCCATGCTGCTTTTGATGATCGAACGAGGTATGCCCATCGACATGGTGCTGTCAGCGGACACCGGCATGGAGTTCCCGGAAATGTACGAACACCTTGCCAAACTGGACGAGCATCTTTTCCGGGAGCGCGGCATCCATATTACCACGCTGCGGCATCCCAAGGGCTTTGAATACCTGATGTTCGATGAACCCAAGCAGAAGCCCCGCAGTCTGGAAAACCGCGCAAGACTGGGCATCCCGCCCTACGGCAACGGCTGGCCGGGAATCCGCGTCCGCTGGTGTACCGGGCAGCTCAAAACGCACCTCATCACCAAGGATGTCAACCGGCTCAAAGGCGAGCTGGGCGCGATCCACTATGTCGGTATCGCCGCCGATGAAGCGTGGCGCTGCAAGGATGAGCGGTATCCCCTCGTGGAATGGGGCATCACGGAGGCGCAGGCGCTCCAAGCCTGTTACGACCGTGGCTTTGACTTCGGCGGGCTGTATGAGATTTACCACCGTGCGTCCTGCTGGTGCTGCCCGTTCCAGCGTATCGACGAGCTGCGGAAGCTGCGAAAGCATCACCCGGAGCTTTGGGAAAAGCTGCTGGAGCTGGATCGCCGTGCGCTGGCGCAGTTCGGCACCGGCCCGCTGGGGCAGTTCAAGCAGAACTGGAGCGTAAAGCGGCTGGATACGCGGTTTGCCGAGGAGGACGGCCAAACAGGTTGACTGCCCTGCGGAAAGGATTGAAGCAATATGGCTGTATTTCGCGTTGAACGGACGCAGGATTACACGGTGATGTGCAACCATCACCTGAAAGACAGCAATCTTTCCCTGAAAGCCAAGGGGCTGCTCTCCATGATGCTCTCCCTCCCCGACGAGTGGAACTACACCACGCGGGGGCTGGCTGCAATCTGCAAGGAGGGCGTGGACGCCATCGGGAAAACGCTCAAGGAGCTGGAACTGGCGGGCTACATCATCCGCCGTCAGCTTCGCGGCAAGGACGGGCGCATTTCCGACACGGAGTACACCATCTTCGAGAAGCCCCGAAAGACCTCTCCACCGGATACGACTTTACCAGATACGGAAAACCCGTATCTGGATAACCCGGATACGGAGGCACCAGATACGGATAATCCCGCGCAATTAAATACTAAGAAATCTAATACTCAAAAATCAAATACTGATCTATCAAGCACTCATTCATTCTTTCTGCCTGAGGCGGACGGAATGACGGACGGATTTGAGAAAAAAGCGGAGATCAGAGAGCAAATCGAATACGACATTCTCTGTCAGCAGTATGACCGGATGCGGCTTGATGAGCTGGTGGAGATTATGCTGGAGGTTGCTATGAACCGCAGCCCCACAGTCAAGATCGGGCGGGATGCGGAGTATCCCACCGGCTTCGTGCAACAGCGCCTTGAAAAGATCACCTCCATGCACATCGAAAAGGTCATGGACGGTATCCGCGAGAACACCACCCGCGTTTGGAATACGAAAGCCTATCTCATGGCGGCGCTGTTCAACTCTGTTTCCACCATCGACAACCACTACGCCATGCTGGTCAATCACGATTTTCACGGCGGCCCCTAAAGGCCGCTTTTTTTCATGCCCGATTCCGGGAGAAAGGATTTGATACCGATGAAACGCCCCCTTGCCTACATCACCGCTCCGTGGAGCGAGAATGAGTTTGAGAACACCGAAAATGCCGCCAAGTATTGCAGGGCGGTCTATGACGCGGGCTTTTCGCCCGTCTGCCCCACGCTGTTTCTGCCACTGTTCCTACGCGATGAGATTCCGCAGGAGCATAAGGACTGCATCGACATGGCACGGGAGTATCTGCGCCGCGCTCGTGTGCTGGTGGTTTGCGGCAGCACCGTGAATGAAAGCGTGAAAAACGACATCGCCGTGGCCGAGCGCCTGCGGATCACCGCCACCACGCTGGACGGCATCCTGACCGTCAAGGGACAGGGGCGCAGAAATGAATGAGCATCTTCTGCACCGGCTGGTGGTACCGCCTTAGTGTCCCGGCATTCTCCCTGCAAATCGGAGGAAAGGAGCGTGATAAGTCATGCAGGAAGAAGTTGAACAGAGAATCGTATCCCTGATGATCTCCTGCGGAAAGCTGGGTGAACAGGAATTTCGCAAGGCCGTTGCCAAGCTGCTGGAGCAGCTAAAAAACGATTATCAGAAATATCAGCACGGCAAGGCCAATCCCCACGGAAAAATGACCGTCAAGCAGCTTGCCGCCAAGGATAAGGGATTGCAGAGCATTGAAGTCACCGATCAGAATATCGGCTCATTCAATCGGATTGCCCGGAAGTATGGCATTGACTTTGCTCCATTCAAGGTCAAGGGCGAAAAGCGGTACATGGTGTTCTTCAAAGCGCCGGACGCCGACGCCATGACCGCCGCGTTCAAGGAATACACTGCCAAACAGGTCAGGAAGGCGGAACGCCCCTCGGTGCTGGAAAAGCTGCAACGCTTCAAGTTGCTCATTCAGGCGGCTGTGGTGGACAGGACAAAGCGGAAGGAGCTGGAACGATGAAGCAGCTCAACGTCAAAAAGCTCATTCTTCCCAATATTCCGTATGTGTTCATCGCGCTGCTGGCCACCAAGGTCAGCGAGGCGGTGCGGATGGCTCCCGGTTCGGACGCTTCCACGAAGCTGCTGAACATTATGACCGGTCTGAACACGGCGTTCCACTCCCTTGTCCCCAGCTTTCATCCCATTGACCTGTGCGTGGGCGTTGCCGCCGCCATCGCCATTCGGCTGGCGGTCTATATCAAGGGCAAAAACGCAAAGAAATTCCGCAAAAATCTGGAGTACGGCAGCGCCCGTTGGGGAACCGCCGAGGACATCAAGCCCTACGTCGATCCCGCATTTGAGAACAACATCATTCTCACGCAGACGGAGCGGCTAACGATGAATAGCCGCCCCAAAGACCCGAAAACGGCGCGGAACAAAAATGTCCTGATCGTCGGCGGCAGCGGTTCGGGCAAGACCCGCTTTTGGTTGAAGCCCAATCTGCTCCAATGCACATCAAAAACCTATCCCACCAGCTTCGTCGTCACCGATCCCAAAGGGGACATCGTGGTTTCCTGCGGCCATGCGCTGCAAAAGAACGGGTATCAGATCAAGATTCTCAATTCCCTGAACTTCAAGAAGTCCATGCACTATAATCCGTTCGCCTACATCCACTCGGAAAAGGACATTTTGAAGCTGGTCACGACGCTGATCGCCAACACCAAGGGCGAGGGTAAAGCCGGTGACGATTTCTGGGTGAAAGCGGAAACGCTGCTCTACACCGCCCTCATCGGGTACATCCACTATGAAGCGCCGGTGGAGGAACAGAACTTCTCCACGCTCATTGAATTTATCAATGCGATGGAGGTGCGTGAGGACGATGAGGACTTCAAAAATCCGGTGGATTTGATGTTCGAGGAGCTAAAAAAGCGCAAGCCGGATCACTTCGCCGTCCGCCAATATGCCAAATTCAAGCTAAGTGCCGGCAAGACCGCTAAAAGCATCTTGATTTCCTGCGGCGCACGGCTGGCTCCCTTTGACATTCAGGAGCTGCGGGAGCTGACGGCCTATGACGAGCTGCAACTTGACACGCTGGGCGACCGAAAAACCGCCCTGTTCATCATCATGTCCGATACGGATGATACCTTTAACTTTCTCATTTCCATGTGCTATACCCAGCTTTTCAACCTGTTGTGTGAAAAGGCCGACGATGTGTACGGCGGGCGCTTGCCGGTTCATGTCCGCTGCCTGATCGACGAGGCCGCGAATATCGGCCAGATACCGAGACTTGAAAAGCTGGTAGCGACGATCCGTTCCAGAGAAATCTCCTGCTGCCTTGTCTTACAGGCACAGAGCCAGCTCAAAGCCCTGTATAAAGACAGCGCGGATACAATTGTCGGCAACATGGACTGCTCCATCTTTTTGGGTGGAAAGGAACCCGGTACGCTGAAAGAGCTGGCGGCGGCGCTGGGCAAGGAAACCATCGACAGCTATAACACCGGTGAGAGCCGTGGCCGTGAGGTTTCCCATTCGCTGAACTATCAGAAATTGGGCAAGGAGCTGATGAGCGTGGATGAGCTTGCCGTGTTGGATGGCGGCAAGTGCATCTTGCAGCTTCGCGGCGTCCGCCCGTTTCTGTCCAACAAATATGATCTCACCAAGCATCCCCTCTACCGCTACACAGCGGATTATGACAGGAAATACGCCTTTGACATAGAGCGTTTTCTGTCCCATCGCCTCAAGCTCAAGCCGGATGATGCAGTTGAGGTGTATCAGGCAGACCTTTCCGGCGAACCTGTCGCCTGACGGCGGCAGCCTAATTTGACAACGGCTCGATGAAACTTCGTGGAAGAAATGTACCCTCCAAAATCTAAAACATATTTTTCGGAGGTACTATTTATGGCTTTCTTTAATTCTGCTGTTGGTGTTCTTCAGACCCTCGTTGTGGCGCTGGGCGCTGGCCTCGGCATTTGGGGCGCAATCAATCTGCTGGAGGGCTATGGCAACGACAACCCCGGTGCCAAGTCCCAGGGCATGAAGCAGCTCATGGCGGGCGGCGGCGTGGCGCTGATCGGCATTACCCTCGTGCCGCTGCTGTCCGGTCTGTTTGGCTAATCGACAATTCATTTGCTTCCCGTAAATCCACGGAGGGTGCCGCTTTCGGGCGGCATCCTCCCGAAAGGAGGGCAACCCTATGGATTTCTTATGGGATAAGATCACGGAATGGCTGAAAGAAATGCTCATCGGCGGTATCGTGAGCAATCTGTCCGGGATGTTCGATGCGACCAATCAAAAGGTTGCCGAGATCTCCGGTCAGGTGGGCTTATCGCCGCAGGCATGGAACGGCAGCATTTTCAGCATGATACAAAATCTGTCGGAAACCGTGATCGTCCCCATCGCAGGCGCAATTCTCGCCTTTGTGATGACGCTGGAGCTGATCCAGCTCATTACCGACAAAAATAACCTCAACGACATGGACACATGGATATTCTTCAAGTGGGCGTTCAAGTCCGCTGCCGCTGTCCTGATCGTAACAAACACATGGACGATTGTGATGGGCGTGTTTGATGCCGCCCAAAGCGTCGTTGCCAGCGCCTCCGGGCTGATTATCGGCGACACCAGCATCAACATTTCAAGCGTCATGGTGGGCATTGAGGATCGGCTGATGGAAATGGAGCTGGGGCCGCTGTTCGGTCTGTGGTTCCAGTCGCTGTTCGTTGGCATTACCATGTGGGCGCTGACCATCTGCATTTTCATTATCACATTTGGAAGAATGATTGAAATATATCTCGTCACCTCTGTTGCCCCCATTCCGATGGCGACCATGATGGGCAAGGAATGGGGCGGCATGGGACAGAACTACATCCGTTCCCTGCTGGCGCTGGGCTTCCAAGCATTTCTCATCATCGTCTGCGTTGCCATCTACGCCGTTCTGGTGCAGAACATCGCGCTTGTGGATGACATCATCTACGCCATCTGGACTTGCATGGGCTACACGGTGCTGCTGTGCTTCTGCCTGTTCAAAACGAGCAGCCTTGCCAAGTCCGTGTTCAATGCACATTAACGGGGGTGATACCATGCTGACACTCACGCCTGTTACCCTTGCAACAGCGAACGCATTTGTCAATGCGCATCACCGGCACCATAAGGCAACTGCTGGGCATAAGTTTTCCATCGGCTGTGCCAAGGATGGAGAGCTTGTCGGTGTTGCAATCGTAGGCCGTCCTGTGAGCCGGTATCTGGATGATGGCTGGACATTGGAGGTCAATCGCCTTTGCACCACCGGTGAGAAGAACGCTTGCAGCATCCTTTATGCCGCATCCGCGCGGGCGGCAAAGGCAATGGGATACCGCAAGATCATCACCTATACGCTGGATAGCGAGAGCGGCAGCAGTCTCCGCGCCGCTGGCTGGAGCTGCGCAGGTTTGGCAGGCGGCAAATGCTGGACAGGCAGCCGCAAGCCCACCTCTGCCTTGTACCCAGCGCAGATGAAACTTCGATATGAAAAGCTCTTGTAAAGGGGGGATTTCTATGGCCTATGTCAATGTCCCAAAGGACTTAACCAAAGTAAAAACCAAGGTGCTGTTCAACCTCACGAAACGGCAGCTCATTTGTTTCGGAAGCGGCGCACTCATCGGCGTGCCGCTTTTCTTCTTGCTCAAGGGCAGCATCGGCACCAGCCCCGCCGCAATGGTGATGATGGTGGTGATGATCCCGGCTATGCTGTTCGCCATGTATGAAAAGAACGGCCAGCCGCTGGAGGTCGTCATCCGCAACATCTACCGCGTGTGCTTCCAGAGGCCGAAGCAGCGTCCGTATAAGACCAACAATTTTTATGCCGTTCTGGAGCGGCAAAACCAGTTAGACCGGGAGGTGTATCAAATTGTCCGAAAAGAAAAAGCTGACCCGCGCCGAACGAAAACAGATCGAAGCCGCCATCGCAAGAGCGAACCGAACGGATAAGAAAGAAAAATCGGCGCAGGACAGCATCCCGTATCAGCGTATGTGGCCGGACGGCATCTGCCGTGTGACCGACACGCGCTACACCAAAACGATCCAGTATCAGGACATCAACTACCAGCTCTCGCAGAATGAGGACAAGACCGCCATCTTTGAGGCGTGGTGCGATTTCCTGAACTACTTTGACAGCTCCGTGCAATTCCAGCTTTCCTTTGTGAACCTCTCGGCTTCGCAGGAAACCTTTGCACGGAGCATTTCCATTCCGCCCTGCGGGGACGAGTTTGACGGCATCCGCGCCGAGTACGCCGGTATGCTGCAAAATCAGCTTGCCCGCGGCAACAACGGCCTCATTAAGACCAAGTATCTCACGTTCGGCGTTGAGGCCGACAACCTCCGCGCTGCCAAGCCCCGTTTGGAGCGCATCGAAACCGATCTTCTGAATAACTTCAAGCGGCTGGGCGTTGTGGCTGCGCCGCTGAACGGCTTTGAGCGCCTGCACGTCATGCACGACATTCTGCGGATGGACGAGCAGGAGCCGTTCCGCTTTTCGTGGGACTGGCTGGCTCCCTCCGGGCTGTCCACCAAGGACTTTATCGCGCCCAGCTCCTTTGAGTTCAAGACCGGCAGGATGTTCCGCATGGGCAAAAAGCTGGGTGCAATCAGCTTCGTGCAGATTCTGGCACCGGAGCTGAATGACCGGATGCTGGCGGATTTTCTGGATATGGAGAGCAGCGTCCTCGTCAATCTCCATGTGCAGTCTGTGGATCAGGTCAACGCCATCAAGACCGTCAAGCGCAAGATCACCGATCTCGACAAGTCCAAAATCGAGGAACAGAAGAAGGCCGTCCGCGCCGGGTACGACATGGACATTATCCCGTCCGACCTCGCTACCTACGGCGCAGAGGCCAAGAAGCTGTTGCAGGATTTGCAGTCCCGCAATGAGCGAATGTTCCTGCTGACCTTCCTCATTCTCAACACGGCGGACACACCCCGGCAGCTCGACAACAACATCTTCCAGACCTCCAGCATTGCGCAGAAGTATAACTGTGCGCTGACCCGGCTGGACTTTCAGCAGGAGGAAGGACTGATGAGCAGCCTCCCTCTGGGGCTGAATCAGATCGAGATTCAGCGGGGCTTAACCACCTCCAGCGTAGCGATCTTCGTTCCCTTCACCACGCAGGAGCTATTTCAGAACGGTTCGGAGGCGCTGTACTACGGCATCAACGCTCTTTCCAACAACCTCATCATGGTAGACCGGAAACTGCTGAAAAATCCCAACGGCCTGATTTTAGGCACTCCCGGCAGTGGTAAGTCGTTTTCGGCAAAACGTGAGATCACCAATGCGTTTCTCATCTGCCCCAAGGATGACATCATCATCTGTGACCCGGAGGGTGAATATACACCGCTGGTGGAGCGCCTGCACGGTCAGGTCATTAAGCTGTCGCCCACCGGCAAGGGCTACGACGGTTCGCCCTGCTACATCAATCCGATGGACTTGAATCTGGATTACAGCGACGATGATAACCCACTGAGCCTGAAATCCGACTTCATTTTGTCGCTGTGCGAGCTGATCGTGGGCGGCAAGGATGGGCTTGCCCCTGTGGAAAAGACCATCATCGACCGCTGTGTGCGCATCGTCTACCGGGATTACCTCAACGACCCGAAGCCGGAGAATATGCCGTTGCTGGAGGACTTGTATAACGCCCTCCGTGCGCAGGATGAAAAGGAAGCGCAGTACATTGCCACTGCTTTGGAAATCTACGTCACCGGCTCTCTGAATGTGTTCAACCATCACACGAACGTGGATGTGAATAGCCGCATCGTCTGCTACGACATCAAGGAGCTGGGCAAGCAGCTCAAAAAAATCGGGATGCTCGTTGTCCAAGACCAAGTGTGGAACCGCGTGACCATCAACCGCGCCGCCCATAAAACGACCCGCTACTATCTTGACGAGTTCCATCTTCTTTTGAAGGAGGAACAGACGGCTTCGTACAGTGTCGAAATCTGGAAACGCTATCGCAAATGGGGCGGCATCCCCACCGGGATCACGCAAAATGTCAAAGACCTGTTATCCAGCCGGGAGGTTGAGAACATTTTTGAGAACAGCGATTTCATCTATATGCTCAATCAGGCCGCTGGCGACCGGCAGATTCTTGCAAAGCAGCTCAACATTTCGCCGCATCAGCTCTCCTATGTGACCCACTCCGGCGAGGGCGAGGGGCTGCTGTTCTACGGCAACACGATCCTGCCCTTCATTGACCACTTCCCGAAGGACACCGAGCTGTACCGCGTTATGACCACCAAGCCGCAAGAGGTGGCGTCGGCATGAAAAGAGAACCGCGTTTGCAGTTTTCCGACGCCGATCTTGCCGAGCCGAAGCTGGAAAAGCCCATCAAGCGGGTGAAAAAAGCGGAGGCCAAGGCGGATAAGGCGCAGGCGAAAATCCCCAAGAAAACCGTGGTCAAAAAGGAACGCGGCTTTGATCCGGCCACCGGCAAGGTCAAAACGCAGCTCCGTTTTGAGGAAGTGGATAAGAAAAAGCCGCCCTCAAAGCTGACCCATGCCGTGCAGGATGCCCCCGCCAACCTCATTCTCTCTCAGGTTCATCGGGAGGTGCGGCAGAGCGAGGATGACAATGTAGGCGTAGAGGCCGCGCACAAGGTAGAGCAAGCCGTGGAGAGCGGCGGGCGGCTGGTGCAGTCTGCCCACCGCGCCCATCAGCTCAAGCCTTATCGTGCTGCCATCCGTGCAGAGAAAAAGCTGGAACGAGCCAATCTTGACGCGCTCCAGAAGAAAGCAGAGATCGACAGCCCCACCAGTAATCCCGTTTCCAAATGGCAGCAGAAGCAGGCAATTAAGAAGCAGTATGCCGCTGCCAAGCACAATCAGGCGGCGCAGACTACGGCAAAGGCGGCAGAGAATACCGCCAAGGCCGCGAAAAAAGCCGCTGAAAAGGCTGAGAAAGCGGGCAAATATGTGTGGGAACACCGGCGCGGCTTTGCCATTGCCGCCGCGATTCTGCTGATGCTGGCGTTTCTGCTCAACGGCCTGTCCTCCTGCTCGGTGATGATGGATGGCGTCGGCTCCGGGATCGCGGCCAGCACCTATCCATCGCAGGACGCCGATATGCTGGGTGCGGAGGCGCAGTATTGCGCGATGGAAGCAGAGCTTCAGCGCTACCTCGACACCTACGAAAGCACCCATGACTACGATGAGTACCACTTTGATCTGGACACCATCGAGCATGACCCCTATGTACTCATTTCCATGATTACGGCGCTGCATCAAGGGGAATGGACGCTGGATGAGGTGCAGGGTACGCTCCAGATGCTCTTTGACCGCCAGTACATCTTGACCGAGGATGTGGTGGTGGAAACCCGCTACCGCACGGAAACCGACACATGGACGGACGCGGACGGCAACACCCATACGGACACCTATCAGGTGCCGTATGACTACTACATCTGCACGGTCACGCTGGAAAACTTCAATCTCTCCCATGTTCCCGTTTACATTATGAGCGAAGAACAGCTCGGAATGTACGCCACCTATATGGCCACCCTCGGCAACCGTCCCGACCTGTTCCCCGGTTCAGGCTACATCGGCAAGTATGTGGAGGGCAGCTATACCGACTACGGCATTCCCCCGGAGGCGCTGGACGATGAGGTATTTGCCGCCATCATCAAAGAAGCGGAAAAGTATCTCGGCTACCCCTACGTTTGGGGCGGCAGCAGTCCCTCCACCTCGTTTGACTGTTCGGGCTTCGTCAGTTGGGTCATCAATCATTCCGGTTGGGATGTGGGCAGACTGGGCGCGCAGGGACTTTGCAATATCTGTACGCCTGTATCCTCTGCTAACGTCAAGCCGGGCGATCTGGTGTTTTTCACCGGAACGTATGATACCCCCGGTGTCAGCCATGTGGGTATCTATGTTGGCAACAATATGATGATCCACTGTGGCGACCCGATCTCTTATGCGAACTTAAATTCAAGCTATTGGCAGTCCCATTTCTACCGTTATGGGCGCTTGCCGTAAAGGAGAGTGAACGATATGAACCCGAAAATTATGAAGCTCCGTGGAGAGCTGGAGAAGAACAAAGGCAAAATCTCTGATCTGCAAGGCCGCAACCGCGAGCTGGAAAAGCAGATTCGTGAGCTGGAGGACACCGACATCATCGGCATGGTGCGTGAGAACGGCATGACGATGGAGCAGTTTGCCGAGCTGTTCCGCCGTATGCAGGCCGCGCCTGCACCGGCCACTTCGGAAAAGGAGGCGTTGAACCATGACTAAGAACACACCACGCATTTTTATCAGCCTGCTGCTGATGCTCCTGTGCATCGGGATTCTCCCCGTTTCCGCCTTTGCCAGCGACGGTGATTATCCTGATGATGCGCTGCCCACCGCCGAAAGCAGCGCCGCAGACGCACAGGAAACAAAACAGATCGGCACGGTCACGACCAACGGCGGCAACCTGAACGTCCGCACCGGCGCGGGACTGGACAACACCGCGTTTACGCAGCTCCCCAACGGCACGGTGGTCGATGTGATTGGCAGGGACGGCGATTGGGTAAAAATCCTGCTACCTGCCCGTGTGGGCTATGTGTACGGCAGCTATCTGACCGTCACCGACGCCGCCGACAGCACCGTGAGCATCGGCGGCATGACGGGCGGCAGCGATGCGCTGACACCGGACGGCAACCTGACGCTGATCGATGATATTGGCACCAGCACCAAGGCGGGAAAACAGTTCATTACGCTGGAAAGCAAAAACGGCAATACGTTTTACCTGATTATTGACCGTGACGATGAGGGCGAAGAAACCGTCCATTTCTTGAATCAGGTGGACGAGGCTGACCTGATGGCGCTGACCGGCGAGGAAGAAACGCCCGCCGTCTGCTCCTGCACAACCAAATGCGTGTCCGGTGCGGTCAATACATCCTGCCCCGTCTGCGCGGTCAACATGACCGAGTGCGTGGGCAAGGAGACAAAGCCCGAAGTCCCTACCGAGCCGACAGAACCCACCGCCGAGGAGCCGGAGAAAAAGAGTGGTGTGGGCGGCATCCTTGTCGTTCTGCTGATCGTCGCACTGGGCGGCGGAGCCGCGTTCTACATCTTCAAGCAGAAAAAGGCCAAGCCGCAGACCAAGGGTAGCGCCGATCTGGACGATTATGACTACGGCGAGGACGAATACGAGTTTGAGCCGTATGAGGACGAATCGGAACAGGATACTACGGAGGATACGAACGCATGAGATATTTCACCAATAATCCGCTGGAACGCCTGATGATGCAGAAACCGAAAGCAGCGCGGGAGGATAGCCCTCCCGCCGCTGCCAAGGAACACTTCTGCTATGGCTGTAAGCGCTTCGGGCAGAACTGCATCCGCCCCTGCTACCGTGACGTAAAGAGAATGGAGGCTGCACCATGCGTCTTGTGATTGCCGAAAAGCCCTCTGTGGCGCAGAGCATCGCCGCCGTGCTGGGTGCGAAGTCACGTCATGACGGGTATCTGGAAGGCGGTGGTTACATCGTGTCGTGGTGCTTCGGGCATCTGGCTGAGCTGGCCGACGCCGCCGTTTACAATGCCGATGATGCCAAATGGACGCTGGCGGCGCTGCCCATCATTCCTACCTCGTTCCGCTTCATCGTCCGTGCGGACAAGCAGAAGCAGTTTGACATTCTGCGGGAGCTGATGCGCCGGGAGGATATGACCGAGGTGGTCAACGCCTGCGACGCTGGACGCGAGGGTGAGCTGATCTTCCGCACAGTCTACTGCCTTGCAGGATGCGCCAAACCTATCCTGCGGCTCTGGATTTCCTCTATGGAGGATGATGCCATCCGCAGCGGCTTCCAGCAGCTTAAATCCGGGCGTGACTATGACGGCCTGCATCAATCCGCCCTCTGCCGCGCCAAGGCCGATTGGCTGGTGGGCATCAATGCCACGCGGTATTTCTCCCTGACGTATGGCCGCACGTTGAACATTGGGCGCGTCATGTCGCCCACGCTGGCGCTGCTGGTACAGCGCGAGGCGGAGATCTCCGCATTTGCGGCAGAACCGTTCTACACCGTCCAGCTCGATTGCGGCTTTCCCGCCACGACAGGCCGAATGAAGGACAGGAAGGACGCCGACGCCATCGCCAACGCCTGCAAGGGCAAGGCAGTAACCGTCAAAAGCGTGGAGCGCAAGGAAAAGTCTGAGAAAGCGCCCGCGCTCTACGATTTGACCTCCCTCCAGCGCGACGCCAACCGCGTTCTCGGCTACACCTCTCAGCAGACCCTCGACTATCTCCAAGCGCTCTATGAAAAGAAGCTCTGTACCTACCCGCGCACCGACAGCCGCTTCCTGACCGACGATATGGAGGGCAGCGTCCCCGGCCTTGTCGCCGCCGCTGCCGCTGTCTGCGGCATGGAGAAGCCTCCGACCATCTGCGCCAAGCAGGTATGCAGCAGTAAAAAAGTCACCGATCACCACGCCATTGTTCCCACCATCAGCGCGGAAAAGGTAGATATGGCCTCTCTGCCGCTGGGCGAACGCGAGGTGCTGAAGCTGGCGGCAAGGGGCTTGCTTCGTGCGGTGGATGAACCACATCGCTACGCAGAAACGGTCATTACGGTGGAATGTGCCAGTCAGAGCTTCACCGCCAAGGGAAAAACCGTTCTTGCTCCTGGCTGGAAGCGCTATGAGCAGGAGCAGACGGAGGCAGCGCCCGCGCTGCCGGTGGTAACGGATAATCAGACGCTTTCCGTATCTGCCGCGTCGGTCAAGACCGGAAAAACCACGCCGCCCAAGCATTTCACCGAGGATACGCTGCTGGCCGCGATGGAAAACGCGGGCAAGGAGGATATGCCAGATGATGCCGAACGCAAGGGCATCGGAACCCCGGCGACCCGCTCCGGTATCATTGAAAAGCTGGTGTCCTCCGGTTTTGTGGAGCGCAGGAAGTCCAAAAAGATCACAAATCTGCTGCCCACCTCTACCGGCACGGCGCTTATCACCGTTCTGCCCGAACAGCTCCAGTCTCCGCAGCTCACCGCTGAATGGGAGCACCGCCTGAAAGAGATCGAGCGCGGCGAAATCGCCCCGGACAGCTTCATGGATGGGATCGCCGCCATGCTGAATGAGCTGGTGCAGACCTACAAGCCCATCCCCGGTGCGGAAGTCCTGTTCCCCTCCGGGCGTGAGGTGGTCGGCAAGTGTCCCCGCTGCGGAGCCGAGGTGACGGAATCACCGAAAGGCTTTTTCTGCGAGAACCGTGCCTGTTCCTTTGTTCTCTGGAAAAACAGCCGCTTTTTCACCGCCAAGAAAAAGGCGCTGACGAAATCTCTTGCCGCTGCGCTTTTGAAAAATGGCCGCGCCCCGTTGAAAGGCTGCTACTCGGAAAAAACCGGGAAAACCTATGATGCCGTCGTTCTTCTGGAGGATGATGGGCAGCACACGGGCTATAAGCTGGTGTTCGACAATGGCTGATGCGCCGCGTATGGATCACAAGCAGCTCCGCCGCGCCAAGAAGCTCATTCGGAAGCTCTGCTGTAATTACGATCACGGCAACTGCCTCGCGCTGGATGATGGAGAGCCTTGCGTCTGCATACAGGGTATTTCCTACTCGCTGCTGTGCAACTGGTTCCGAAACGCGGTACTTCCCGCCGACCATGAGCTGCTGGCCGACGTGATGCGGGAAAGGCCGGGAAAGCGCTGCGCCGTCTGCGGTAAGCCGGTCTATTCTTCCTCCAATCGCACCAAATATTGCCCCGCCTGCGCCAAGCAGGAGCGTCGAAAGCAGGACGCCAAACGGAAGCGTAAACAATACTGGAACCTCCGCAAATAGAGAC
Organism: Vescimonas sanitatis; assembly: GCF_049060325.1. Taxonomy (NCBI): domain Bacteria; kingdom Bacillati; phylum Bacillota; class Clostridia; order Eubacteriales; family Oscillospiraceae; genus Vescimonas; species Vescimonas sanitatis. Next base: position 389,376 of record NZ_JBMGPW010000001.1, read on the forward strand.
TGGGAAAGCCCCGTGCCGCAAGGCTTTTTCCATGCCGGATTGCAAGTGGCTGCGTCATTCTATCCGCAAGCGCAAAAACGGCCTCTATCTGCGGAGAATTGCCCCTGTGCAGGATGTGTTTTCTTCTGCGCAGGGGCGCTATTTTTTCTGAAAGGAGATCATCATGGCTGAAAAACAAACCAACAAAGACCGGATGCGGGAGATCGTTGACAGCATCGAAAATGGCATCAAGGAGCTGTTCGAGAGCGATAAGTACCGGAAGTACCTTGCCACCATGAGCCGCTTTCACCGCTACTCGGTCAATAATACCATGCTCATCTATATGCAGCGCCCCGACGCAACCCATGTGGCGGGCTTCAACAAGTGGCGCGATCAGTTCGGCAGGAACGTCCTGAAAGGCGAAAAAGGCATTCGCATCATCGCTCCTACTCCCTATAAGAAAAAGGTCGAGGAAATCAAGACCGACCCCGAAACCAATGCGCCGGTGCTGGACGCAGACGGCAAGGCCATCATTGAGGAAAAGGAAATCCGTATCCCTATGTTCAAGGTGGTTTCCGTCTTTGACGTGTCGCAGACTTCTGGAAAGCCCTTGCCCCAGCTTGCCGCCGATCTGAGCGGCAATGTGCAGCAGTATGAGGTTTTCATGGAGGCGCTGCGCCGTGCTTCTCCCGTTCCGATGGAGATAAAGCCCGTTGCGCGGGATACGGACGGCTTTTTCAGCATTAAGGCGCAGAGCATCACCATCCGCGCCGGTATGAGTGAGGTGCAGACGGTATGCGCCGCCGTCCATGAGATTGCCCACGCCAAGCTCCACGACTACGAACACATGACGGAGCTTGCGGACGATGGTGAGACGATCCTTGTCCCCGGCGAAAAGAGCCGCAACACCGAGGAGGTCGAGGCCGAAAGCATCTCCTATGCGGTCTGCCAGTATTACGGCATTGAAACGGGCGAAAACAGCTTCGGCTATATCGCCACATGGTCAAAGGGCAAGGAGCTGAAAGAGCTTCGCGCCAGTCTGGAAACCATCAACAAGACGGCTTCCGAGCTGATTACGGACATTGACCGGCACTTTGCGGAGATTTGCAAGGAGCGCGGCATAGACCGGGAGAATTTGGCCGCTGCGGAGCAGCCAAGCGTGGAAGCGCCAGAGGCGGAAAAGCTCTACATGGTGGACAACGACAAATACATTCACGTTCAGCGCAGCGACACAGGCATTGATTACACCATCTATGACGCCGGTTCCGCAAAAGTGTTGGATGGCGGCGTACTCGACGGCACCGAACAGCAACTGTCCACAGCGGCGCTTGAGGTTTGCAAACTCCACAATATTGGCGGTGCTGCGCCGATCCGCCTTGCACCGCTGGAGCTGTTGAAAGACTTGCAGGAGGCAAACGAGTTGCCCCTCGGTGCTGGCGAACAAATCACCAGCACAGTCGTTGTTCCCACCGATGCGGCAGATAATATGCTCCCGGAGCTGGAACAGGCCGTCCCGATGCCTGACCCCACGCTGACGGTGGACGATATGCGCAGCTATGGGTATCTGGACGGCGATATGCTTCCGCTTTCCAAGGATCGGGCGATGGAGCTGCTGGAGCATGACATCACGGTTTATATGCTCTATCCCGACAACGCCGAGGAAATGGTCTTTGAAGCCGAGGACATCATCAAGCACGACGGAATGTTCGGCGTCACAAGACCGGATTGGGATGCGGTCAAAGGCCATATTCCTCCCCGCGATGTGGAGCAGCGTTTTTTGAACAGTCCCACCGATTCTATGGCGATCTACCAACTGCGCCGGGATGCGCCGGTGGAGCTTCGTTTTGCCAATCTCGGCAGTCTGGCCGCGCCGCCTGACCCTGCCAACTATGAAGCTGTCTATACCCGTGAGGTGTACCCGGACGATGATACCGGCAGAATCCTTGAAAACTTCTACTACATTTTTAACGACGAGCGCCCCGGCGATTTTGTGGGACACAGCCTCTCCGTCAGTGACATCGTTGCGCTGAAACAGGACGGCAAGGTATCCTATCACTACTGTGACAGCATGGGATTTCAGGAGCTGCCCGCCTTTCAGAAACCGGAGAATTATCTGAAAGCCGCCGAGATGTCGATGGAAGATGATTACGGCATGATCGACGGCATTATCAACAACGGCCCCAAACAGCCCACCGTCGCCGACCTTGAAGCACAGGTCAAGGCCGGTATGTCCATCTCCTTGATGGATTTGGCAGAGGCGGCACACCGGGAAAAGAAGAAATCTGTGCTGGAGCAGCTCAAAAGCCAACCGGCCCAAGAACGTCCACACAAAACAGCGCCCAAAAAGAGCGCGGAAAAGGAGCTTTGATATGAACATCACCTTTGAAGAACGCCAGCTTATGAGCCTCTACAACACCGGCACCCGCACGGGCTTGATCGCGGCGCTGGAGGAAATGCGCGGCTACCTCGCTGCGGATGAAACGGAGCTGCGGGAGCTGACGGACAGCGCCATCGCAAAGCTGCGCAGGATGAGCGACGCGGAATATGACGCGCTCGACCTGTTCCCCGATTTTGAAAAGGAGGATATGGATGCCGAGTAAAGTACAGCTCTATGCGCAGATGGCAGACCGCACGGCGGAGCAGATCACGGGAAGCTACCAGAAGTGGACGGCATTTCTGACCACCGCCGCAAGGCTGTATAAGTACCCCTACAATGAACAGCTCATGATTTTCGCCCAGCGCCCGGAAGCCACGGCCTGCGCGGAATACGACCTTTGGAATAAGCAGATGCGCCGCTATGTGCGGCGAGGCAGCAAGGGCATCGCCCTTGTGGATACCAGCAGCGACCAACCCAAACTCCGATATGTATTTGATGTTTCCGACACCAGCGGCGGCGAGAACTCTCGCCGCCCTTATCTTTGGGAATACCGGCAAGAGCATCGTGAGGTGGTATCTGCGGCGCTGGAACAGCGCTTCGATGTTTCCGGTGAAAACGGACTTGCCGATCAGTTGGAGCGTGTGGCGGCGCAGCTTGTAGATGAATACTGGCACGACAATCGGCGCGATATTGTCGGCATCGTTGACGGTTCCTTTTTGGAGGACTATGATGAGTTCAACATCGGAGCCGCTTTTCGGAACGCCGCCGTTGTCAGCACCACCTATACGCTGCTGTCCCGCTGCGGGATGCAGCCGGGAGATTACTTCGAGCATGAGGATTTTCTGAACGTCTTTGATTTCAACACCCCGCAGACCGTCGCCGCCCTTGGAACGGCCATCAGCCAGTCCAGCGAGCTGGTGCTGCGGCAGATCGAAGTCACCATCAAGAATTACGAGCGCGAGAAAATCGCGGAAAGGAGCGAAAGCCATGAGCGAACTGACCTACACCCGCAGCGGGGATTATCTGATTCCCGATCTGAGCCTGACCGAGCAGCCGCAGGCCCCGCTGGGCAAGTACGGCAGGATGCGGAAGAATTACCTGAAGGAGCATCGTCCGGTGCTGTGGAACAGCCTGCTGCTGTCCGAGAGGCTGTACCCCCATCTGCGGGAGATCGACGAGGCAGCGAACAACCGACTGGAACAGATGATGCCGGAGCTGATGAAGTCGGCAGGCGTGACGGAAGCGCTGAAAGCCAGCGACCCGATGAAGTGGGTAGGGCTGATGAACACGCTGAAAGCGCAGGCCGAGGAAACGATCCTCACGGAGTTGGTGTTCAGCTAACCATGTTCGATGCCCCTGCTGGGGCGCAGATGTCCTTCTTCCCCTCAGAGGCAGAACAAATTCAATCCATCGCAGAAGCGGAGAGTGTAACACCCTCCGCTTTTTCTATGTTCATTTCTCAGAATGATATTGACCACATCCTGCGCGCGGGCGGTAATGCGGATGCAACGCGGATGAAAATTGCTGCGGAATTCTCCAAGCAAAAACCTTTAGAGGATCGCGCGGCATTTCTGAAAGCTCTTTACCACGGCGGCAACGGCCTGATTACGGATAACGGCAGGTTTTCCGCATGGTACGGGGACGATGGTATCCATATTGCAACCGGAGATACCTCTCGCTATCTTCGCTCTGCACAAGTGATAGGCTGGGCAGATGCGGCGGAGCGTATTGAGGAACTTCTGGACGGCGGCACATTTGCCACCAATCTTGAAGTCACAGAAGCCCCGCGCTATGAGCGGCTGGGTATTGCTGTGGATGTCTGGAATCTTTATCACGATTTCTCGGATGAAGCAAAATCGCTGGGGTATCTGTCCTGCTTGGGCAATATCCATAGCACCAGCTTTCCAGAGGAAACGGAGCGCCTGACGGATGATCTGCTGAATCCGGAGTTTCGGGAAAGGCTTCTGGCAGAACACAGAGTATTTCTTGACGCATACCGTGAGAACCGGGAGCTTCTGCGTTTCCATTTCCACCGTCCGCAGGCGCTTCTTACATGTATGGAAGATCTGTCCCTTCCACGAAAGGAATTCCACTCCGATATGGAGGCTGTTCCAGCAACCGGCAGGTTTATCACCGAAGATGAAATTGCGGCTTCTCTTGCAAACGGAAGCAGCTTTGAAGGTGGAAAGACCCGCATCTATGCGTTTTTCCAGACTTCGCACACCCCCAAGGAGAATTCCGATTTTCTGAAAAAGGAATACGGCATCGGAGGACGCACCCATGCTGTATCCAGAGAAAGCGGCAGCTATGAAGATCACGGCAGCAAAGGCATTGTGCTGAAAAAGAACGGCTGTGCAGACATTCAGATGAATTGGAACAAGGTCGCTTCGCGCATCTCGGAGCTGGTTCGGTTGAACCGCTACCTTACGCCGGATGAGCAGGCAGCCTATGACAAGGAAATGGCGCAGGACGCCATGCGGAACGCGGTTTATAACGACTATAACGACGTAAAGGCGGCGTACCCCGATGAAATTGTGCTGTATCAGGTTGGGGACTTCTTCGAGCTGTATGGCGAGGATGCGCGGGCAGTTGCAGATGATCTCAGCCTTGAGCTGACGCGCCGCAATTTGGAGGGAGTAGGCCGTGTTACCATGTGCGGCTTCCCTGCAAAGGATTTGGAGAAATACGTTGAAAAGCTGCGGGAAAAGCATGATGTAACAATTTCGCGCATTGGCGATTCCAGCCATGAACACACGGCATATACGCTTCCGTCCATCGACCACGAGGCAGAACAGGCCATCAATGCCTATGAAGCGGAGTTCGGCGCGGATGGGACGCGGGTGTTCCGCGACCCCGCCGCCGAGCTGCCACCACAGCCTACCGTGCGAGAGCTGTTTGACGGGTACAAGCTGACCGTCGGCAACTCGCTTTCCAAAGATACGGCTTTTGTCAATGCCTGCCGCAATTCAGACCGCCAGAACGCTTATCTGGAGGGCGCGGACGCTATCCGTCGTATTGTCATGGCATCTGATGATCTCCAGCTTGTCCGCCTGTACTTTGATATGCCCGCGTTCCATAACCGGCTGCATCAGGAGCTTTTGGAGGAACTGTATCCCACGCTCGCAGCGACGGTCGCACCATCTCCCTATCAGATTACACAGGAGGACATTGACAACGCGCTTCTGGATTGGCACGACAACCTAAAGGGCAAGCAGGAAGTCGCACTATATATGCAGGCGCATGGACGAGAACGCAGCACCGCCGCATGGCTGGCTGCAAAATATGGCTGGGAAGATAGCAAAACCCCCATGTATATCCATGTAGGAAATGCCGAGCCGGTGACGCTCACATGGGCGCAGGTACAGCGGCGGTTGGCACAGCTCATCCGCGAGAATAAGTTTTATGATGAGAATGAGCGACTGCGGTTATTTTCACCTGACCGATACTCCATTCGTCTGCATCCCGGCGAGGGCGGAATTACCGGCATTTGGGATGAGGTGTTGGAACGGTTCTGCGGAGACGGGGAACAAACGCTCCGCTTTGCAGAACAGAATAACGCCATTGCTTACTTGGATGGCATCAAACGGGATATGGGAATTGAGCTATCCCCTCCGGCGTTTACAACACCGCTTGGCTATACTTATCATATTGGAGATCGTATTTCATCCATAGAGTTAGACCACATAGCAGCAGTCGGCGCTATCACGCGTGTAGATGAAGATCACGTCTGGCACACGTTACCGAACGCACCCGGACAGGAGCCGGTCAGCATCGACCGCAATTCCTTTGAACGCTACCTCGACACCAGATATTTCGAGGTTTCTGAACCGGAGCCGCAGCGCGTCATTGCGGCGCAGCACACAGAACAGCCAACCCCGGAGACGCCGCAAGCGGTTCAAACCCTTATGGGGCAGCGCGTGGAAATTGATGGTAAGCTCTATAATGTTGATTCCGCAGATGAAACTGTCGCGCATCTCAGCGTCGTTTCATCCTCCAGCGAGAGCAATCACGAGCCGGAACACAGAACCGAACCGGTTTCTGCTGTCCTCACACGAATTGCAGATCAGGGTCGTGAGCTTGCGCCGAATATTTCGGCATATCAGGCGCTTCGTGCAGAGCATCCCGAAAAGCTCATCGGTGTCCGTGTCGGAGAACGGCTGCTTTTTTATGGCGCGGATGCAAAACGAGCCGCCAGCGCTTTGAATCGCCGCCTGCTGCAACGCGATATTCCCGGTATGGGCGAAACCGCTGTGACCGGCTATGATTTTGGACAATGGGCAAGCGCCGCAAAGCGGCTGCTGGAGCATGGACACAGCTTCGTGTTTGCGCAGCCAAATGAAACCGACGGCTATGATGTTATCAACGAGGCCGATGCCAAGGAGTATATCCCCATTGGCATGGAGCTGGAGATTGACGGACGGAAGTTTGTCATTGACAGCGTAAATTTCGGCACGGATGAAGTATCTCTGCGCGATGTGACTTTTCAAAACAGGCAGGGCTTTCCCATCTTCCGCGCTGAACACATTGCGTTTATACGCTCGTTTGTTGAAGAGCAGGAACGGGAGCAGCCGCAGCCTGTCACCAAACCCGTCGCGTTCTATCCTGCCGAGAAAACGCACTTGCCCTACGACATAGAAATCCAAACGCTGCACATCCCGGAACCGGAGCATGACCCGCCCTCTGCGGAACCCGCCGAGCCTGAACCGCCCGCCATGAGCGATGAAGAAAGGCTGATTCTGGAGCAGGAAGGGCGCGCGGCACTCTCGGAAATGGGCGAGTTTGTGCCTGATTTTGATGATGCCATCTCACAGGCTGAGATCGACGAGCCTCCCGCACACCGTCCTGCGGTATCTATCCCCGTTGACGGCGAGTGGCAGGGCTTTCCCAGCGTTGCCGCTGCGGAGCAGGCCGCTTACGCTGACTTTAAGGCGGCAAGCCACCGCGACGCGCAGAATTTCCACATCACCGATGATGCCCTTGGCGTCGGCGGTGCAAAAGCAAAGTTTCGGGCAAATATGGCGGCGATCCGCCTCCTGCAAGAGCTGGAGTTTGAGGGCTTACAGGCCAGCCCGGAGCAGCAGGAAATCCTCTCCCGCTATGTGGGCTGGGGCGGTTTGGCAGATGCGTTCGATGAGAATAAGCCAAACTGGTCGGACGAGTTTGCAGAGCTGTACGCCACACTTTCCCCGGAGGAATACGCTGCGGCCAGAGCGTCCACGCTGAACGCCCACTACACCAGCCCCACCGTCATCAAGGCAATCTATGAAGCGGTCGGCAATATGGGCTTCCAGAGCGGTAACATTCTGGAGCCGTCTATGGGCGTTGGCAACTTTTTTGGCCTGCTGCCGGAGCAGATGCAGGGCAGCAAGCTCTACGGCGTGGAGCTGGACAGCATTACCGGGCGTATTGCCAAGCAACTTTACCCCAAGGCGGACATCACCATCGCAGGCTTTGAGACAACGGACAGAAAAGACTTTTACGACCTCGCCGTGGGCAACGTCCCGTTCGGACAATATCAGGTAGATGACCGGGCTTATAACAAGCTCGGTTTTTCCATTCACGACTACTTCTTCGCCAAAACCCTCGACCAAGTGCGTCCGGGCGGCGTGATTGCGTTCGTGACCTCCCGCTACACGATGGACAAGCAATCGCCCGAAGTCCGCAGGTACATCGCACAGCGGGCGGAGCTGCTGGGTGCCATTCGTCTGCCTAACAATGCGTTCAAGGCCAACGCCGGTACGGATGTGGTTTCGGACATTCTCTTTCTCCAAAAGCGTGACCGTCCCATTGAGATCGAACCGGATTGGGTACACCTCAGCCAGAATGGGGATGGCTTTGCCATCAACCGCTATTTTGTTGACCACCCGGAGATGATTTTAGGCAGGCAGACCTCCGAAAGCACCCAATACGGCAAGCAGGATTTCACCGTTGTCCCCATCGAGGGGCTGGAGCTTGCAGATCAGCTCCATGATGCCGTGAAAAACATTCGCGGCGCCTATCAGGAAGCGGAGCTGCCAGAGCTGGGCGAGGGCGAACAGATCGACACGTCCATCCCCGCAGACCCCAATGTGAAAAACTACTCCTACACCGTGGTGGACGGCGAGGTGTACTACCGGGAAAACAGCCGCATGGTCAAACCGGAGCTGAACGCCACCGCCGCCGAGCGCATTAAAGGCATGGTCGCGCTGCGGGATTGTGTGAATGAGCTGATTGCCCTGCAAATGGACGAGTACAGCGCAGAAAGCCGGATTCAGGAAGCGCAGGCCGAGCTAAACCGCCTCTATGATGCGTTCTCCGCAAAACACGGCCTAATCAATGAGCGTGCGAACCGTCTTGCGTTCTCTGACGATTCCTCTTACTACCTCCTGTGTTCGCTGGAAGTGCTGGATGACGACGGAAAGCTGGAGCGCAAGGCGGATATGTTCCATAAGCGCACCATCAAGCAGCAGCGCAGCGTAGATTCTGTGGATACCGCCAGTGAAGCCCTTGCTGTCTGCATCGGAGAAAAAGCCTGCGTCGATCTCAGCTTTATGGCCACCCTCATGGGCGGCAGCGAGAAAATCCCGCAGATCGTTGAGGATTTGAAGGGCGTCATTTACAAGGAACCAAACAGTGGCCCGTTTGACTTGGAGGACGGCGGCGAGCATTGGGCGAAGGGCTGGCAGACGGCGGACGAATATCTCTCCGGCAACGTCCGGCAGAAGCTCCGTACCGCGCAGCGCGTGGCAGCGCGCGACCCATTCTTCGCTGGGAATGTGGACGCCCTGATTGCTGCCCAGCCGAAAGACCTTGAAGCCAGTGAGATTGAGGTGCGGCTGGGTGCGACATGGTTTGATAAGAAGTACATCGAGCAATTCATGTACGAAACCTTTGAAACGCCCCGCTATCTGCGCGGACAGATCGAGATCAGCTATGTCCCGTACACCGCAGAATGGCAGGTTTCCCGCAAGAGCATGGTGCGCTACAACGACGTGGCGGCATTCACCACCTACGGCACAGACCGCGCCAGCGCCTACCGGTTGCTGGAGGATGCGCTGAATCTCCGCGATATTCGCATCTACGATACCATTGAGGACGCAGACGGACGGGAGCGCCGTGTCCTCAACGCCAAGGAAACCACCCTTGCCGCGCAGAAGCAGCAGCTTATCCGGGATGCGTTCAAGGACTGGATTTGGAAAGACCCGGAGCGGCGCGAAACGCTGGTACGGCAATACAACGAGGAAATGAACAGCACTCGTCCCCGCGAGTATGACGGCAGCCACATCGTTTTCTCCGGTATGAACCCGGAAATCACCCTCCGAGAGCATCAGAAAAACGCCATCGCCCATGTGCTGTACGGCGGGAATACGCTGCTGGCACACGAAGTTGGCGCGGGAAAAACCTTTGAAATGGTAGCCTCTGCGATGGAATCCAAGAGGTTGGGACTGTGCCAGAAATCCATTTTTGTCGTGCCGAACCATCTGACGGAACAGTGGGCGTCCGAGTTTTTGCGGCTCTACCCTTCGGCCAACATCCTTGTCACTACCAAGAAGGACTTTGAAACCCACAACCGCAAGAAATTCTGCGCCCGTATCGCCACCGGCGACTATGACGCCGTTATCATCGGCCACAGCCAGTTTGAGCGTATCCCCATCAGTCCGGAGCGGCAGGAACAGCTCCTTCACCAGCAGATTGAGGAAATCACCGATGGTATTCAGGATACCAAGCTCGCAGGCGGCAACAGCTTTACCATCAAGAGCTTGGAGCGCACGAAAAAGGGGCTGGAGGCGCGGCTGAAAAAGCTGCAAGCCAGCGACCGCAAGGATGATGTGATTTACTTTGAACAGCTCGGCGTAGACAGGATGTTTGTGGACGAGTCGGACAATTATAAAAATCTTTTCCTCTATACAAAGATGCGCAACGTGGCAGGGCTTTCCACCACCGATGCGCAGAAATCCTCGGATATGTTCTCAAAGTGCCGCTACATGGATGAGCTGACCGGCGGGCGCGGCGTGGTATTTGCCACCGGCACCCCGGTTTCCAACTCCATGACAGAGCTTTACACCATCCAGCGCTATTTGCAGCATGACCGGCTGCAAGAGATGGGTATGGGCCACTTTGATTGCTGGGCAAGCCGCTTTGGTGAAACCACCACCGCGCTGGAGCTTGCCCCGGAGGGCTATACTTTAGTAGGACGATAAATAATGCGTTCCTAAATTGAAAATAGGTTATCAAAGTCGGTTGCAGAATTTCAAAAAATATTTTTTTGATTCTTTGAAAAACAGTTCCGCTTTGTATCCCTATTTTCTCCTATTGGTAGAGGGAGTAATACTTTTAATACCAAAACAGATTACATAAAGAAAGGAGGATAAGAGAATGTCAAGGACTTCAAAGATTACAGCACTCTATGAGCGTTTATCAAGAGATGATGACCTCAATGGTGAGTCAAATTCAATCACCAACCAAAAGAAATACTTGGAAGATTATGCTCGCAGAAATGGGTTCACGAATATTCGCCATTTTACTGACGATGGTTTTTCGGGTGTGAATTTCAATCGTCCGAGTTTTCAAGAACTGATTAAGGAAGTAGAAGCAGGAAATGTCGCAACGATTATTGTTAAGGATATGAGCCGATTAGGACGAAACTATCTGCAAGTCGGCTTTTATACGGAAGTTCTGTTCCCACAGAAAGATGTCCGTTTTCTTGCAATAAACAACAGTATTGACAGCAACAATGCTTCGGATAATGACTTTGCCCCGTTTTTGAATATAATGAACGAGTGGTATGCCAAAGACACAAGCAATAAAATCAAGGCTGTATTTGATGCCCGTATGAAAGACGGAAAGCGATGTAGCGGTTCTATTCCCTATGGATATAACCGATTAGCAACCGACAAACAAACGCTTGTCGTTGACCCTGTGGCTTCTGAGGTGGTAAAGCGTATCTTTCTGCTTGCCAACGAGGGCAAAAGTCCGAGAGCAATCGCTGAATTGCTTACCGAAGAAAAGGTTTTAATTCCGGCAGCACACGCAAAGGAATATCACCCCGAACAGTATAATGGAACGAAGTTTTCAGACCCATATACTTGGGGAATGTCAACCATAAGAGCGATTTTGAGCAGACAGGAATATCTTGGTCATACTGTTTTGCGTAAGTCGGTCAGCACCAATTTCAAACTGCACAAAAGGAAAAATACCGATGAAGATGAACAGTATGTATTTTATAATACGCACGAGCCTATCATCTCGCAGGAACTTTGGGACAGCGTTCAGAAGCGAAAGAAACGAGCCAACAGAACAGCGGCAAGAGGAACGCACAGCAATCGTTTAAGCGGTTATCTGTTCTGTGCTGACTGTGGCAGAAGAATGACCTTGCAAACGCATTACAGTAAAAAAGACCGTTCGTTACAGTATTCTTACCGTTGCGGTGGGTATGCCAGCAGAGTAAACTCCTGCACTGCCCATTCGATTAGTGCTGATAATGTTGAAGCCTTGATATTATCGACTGTAAAACGATTATCAAGATTTGTTCTGAATGACGAAGAAGCCTTTGCAAAGGAACTTCAAGTATTGTGGAACGAAAAGCAGACAGAAAAGCCAAAGCACAATAAATCGGAGTTGCAGCGTTTTCAGAAGCGATACGATGAACTGTCAAAACTTATTCGTGGGTTGTATGAAAATCTTGTTTCGGGATTACTGCCCGAAAGACAGTACAAGCAACTAATGAAGCAGTATGATGATGAGCAGGCTGAACTGGAAACGAAAATTGAGGAAATGCAAAAGGAACTGACCGAAGAAAAGGCGAATACGGTTGATATTAAGCATTTCATTTCTTTGATACGCAAGTGCAAAGAGCCGACAGAAATTTCCGATTTGATGTTTGCCGAACTCATTGACAAGATTGTGGTTTATGAAGCAGAGGGTGTGGGAAAAGCAAGGACACAAAAGGTTGATATTTATTTCAACTATGTGGGGCAGGTCGATATTGCCTACACAGAAGAAGAACTTGCTGAAATCAAGGCACAGGAAGAACAGATTGAAATGGAACGACTGGCAAAACAGCGTGAGCGTGAAAAAGTTTACCGAGAGAAGCGAAAGGCGAAAAAACTCGCTGAAAACGGTGGAGAAATCGTAAAAGCAAAGGTATGCCCCCATTGTCAAAAGGAGTTTGTACCTACAAGCAACCGACAGATATTCTGTTCAAAGGATTGTTGCTATCAGGCAAGGCAAGACCAAAAGAAAGCCGACAGAGAAGCAGAAAAAGGAAATCATTATTATCGTCAGCGTGTCTGTGCTGTGTGTGGCAGTACCTACTGGCCTACACACAGTCAGCAGAAATTCTGTTCCGAAGAATGTCAAAAACAAAATCACAACGAAAAATCTTTGGAATTTTACCATAAGAAGCAAAAGGAGAAATCAAAATGCAAAGATTTATTACAGACGAAAGAACCGGTATCCAGTACGAACTCATCGGAGATTATTACTATCCCTGCTTGACGATAGAAAACGAAGAACCGCCCACTCTCACAAAATACGGAAGAATGAGGGAAAGATATTTAAGGGAACACAGGAAAATCTTGTATATCAATCTGCTTACAAGCGGAAAGTTATATGAACACCTTGCCGATATTGATACTTCGGCGTGTGATATGGCGGAGTATCTGATAAAGGAAATGGCAAGAAAGCAGGGTGTGACGGAAGAACTGAAAGGAAAGGATATGATGAAATGGATAGGATTGATGAACAATATCCGAGCCTGTGCAGATGAGATTGTATTGAACGATATTGTGTATTCTTAATAGCATACCAGCCGAAAAGGAACTGCTGTCTTAACGGATGGCAGTTTTTCTTTTTCGGGAAGTATTTAAGAAGTTATTAAGTCGTGAGTATAATCGAAGTGGCTAAGTTGAAAAATTCACAAAAATATGGTACAATACGTCTAAATCAGCGAGATAAATCCGAAGTTGTGGAGGTAAAATATAGATGAATCAAGGTAGATTTTATGCACTAATCAGAGATGATTTAACTTTATCAAAATATGATGGTGGTAAATGGGCATTAGAAAATATGGATTCAAATTATAATGATGTTATTAAAAATGCTATGGAAGATTATTTAAGTGATACAAATAATAGTTATGATAATACAAGATTAAAGGAATTTGCTGGGGAAGCAATTAGTTTAATTAATGATTGTGTAAATACTAATAAAATTAGAAAATAAAATAGTAGATGGAGTTGAGATAGATGGAATATAAATTATTAGAAGAACAAGATTTGGAACTTATGCTAGATTTTGTTGATGATGAAAATACAAAATATAATGTAGATGTTTTAAAAAAATTTATAGATAATAAAAATGATTTTGGATTTATTGCAAAGATAAATAATAAGATAGTAGGTTTTGCTTTTGGTTATATTTTATTAAAACCAGATGGAAGAAAAGTATTCTATCTTGACGCTATTGATGTTATGCCAGACTTTCAAGGCAAAGGTTATGGAACAGGTTTAATATCATTTGCTCGTGATTATGCTAAAACTATTGATTGTTATGAAATGTTTTTAATAACAAATAGAAGTAATATTTCTGCTTGTAAATGTTATGAAAAAGCAGGAGGAATAAATGACGCAGATGATGAAGTAGTGTATGTGTATGATTTTAGGGAGGAAAATTAATGGAAATAGTACAAGATAAAATAAGAATAAGAACTTTGACAAATGATGATTTTCCTTTAATGCTAAAATGGTTAACTGATGATAGAGTATTAGAATTTTATGGTGGTAGAGATAAAAAATATACATTAGAATCATTAAAAGAGCATTATACTGAAAAATGGGAAGATGAAGTATTTAGAGTAATTATAGAATATGATAATGTTCCTATTGGATATGGACAAGTATATAAAATGTATGATGAACTTTATTCTGATTATCATTATCCAAAAACAAATGAAATAGTTTATGGAATGGATCAGTTTATAGGAGAACCTGAATATTGGAGTAAAGGCATTGGCTCAAAATATACAAAAATGATTTTTGAGTTTTTAAAAAAAGAAAGAAATGCTAATGCAGTTATTTTAGACCCTCATAAGAATAATCCAAGAGCAATTAGGTCATATCAGAAATCTGGATTTAGAATAATTGAAGATTTGCCAGAACACGAGTTGCACGAGGGTAAAAAAGAAGATTGCTATTTAATGGAATATAGGTATGATGATAATGTTACAAATGTTAAAGCAATGAAATACTTAATAGAACATTACTTTGAAGATTTTAAAGTTGAAAGTATTAAGGTAATTGGTAGTGGATATGATAGTGTAGCATATTTAGTAAATGGAGAATACATATTTAAAACAAAATTTAGTGCTAATAAGAAAAAAGGATATGAAAAAGAAAAAGCAATTTATGATTTCTTAAATCAAAGATTAAATACTAATATAAAAATACCAAATGTAAAATATTCATATTTTAGTGATGATATTTCTATATTAGGTTATAAAGAAATAAAAGGAACTTTTTTAACACCAGAAATATATTTTGCTTTATCAAAAGAAAAGCAAGAATTATTAAAGCAAGATATTGCTATGTTTTTAAGACAAATGCACGATTTAGATTATAGTGAAATAAGTTTGTATACGATAGACAATAAACAAAATGTTTTGGAAGAATATCAATTACTCAAAGACACAATATATGATAGTCTTACTGATATTGAAAAACAATATGTAGAAGACTTTATGCAAAGATTACATAGTACAACTATATTTGATGGTAAAAAATGCTTATGCCATAATGATTTTAGTTGTAATCATTTATTACTTGATGATGAAAATAGATTATGTGGTGTAATAGATTTTGGAGATTCTGGAATTATAGATGAATACTGTGATTTCATATATTTACTAGAAGATAGTGAAGAAGAAATTGGTGTATCTTTTGGAGAAGATATATTAAGATTATATGGTAATATTGATATTTCAAAAGCGAAAGAATATCAAGATGTAGTAGAACAATATTATCCTATTGAAACTATTGTATATGGTATTAAAAATAATAGACCTGATTTTATAGAAAAAGGTAGAAAAGAGATTTATATAAGAACTCGCAAAGATGAAAAATTAAGGAAGTGATGATATGGTTAAAAACTATCCGGAAGAAGTAGAAGAACAAGTTGATAAAATAAAGAAAGTTTTATAAATGGTGGTACAAATGGATATATATGATTTAATGAAACAAGTTAATGACGCATTCAATCAAAGATACTGTTTCAGCAGTAAAAGAAAAAATAGTAAGCGGTACGGCTTTACTATTTTAGACAATCCCAGTTTGTCAGTATCTTAAATAGAATATATGTGACAGAAAACATCGTAGAAATACGGTGTTTTCTGTTACCCAAAACCCCACAATTTCATACATAACCACAGGTTAGTACGAATACCTTGTGTGATTTTTTGAAAGGCTTAGAAAGGCAATTTTGCCCGATTTTCGCCCCGAAAAATGACAGAAACAAGGCAGTAAGTATCTTCCCTGTGGTTTTTTTGTTTTCAGGCGGAAAGGAGGATTGATATGCCGAGAATGAGCAAGAAACGGAAACAAGAGTGGGCGTTGTTTCTGAATGAAAGAAATCGCATTACCTACAACGAACTTTGCAGAAAGTGCAGTAATGACTGCAAGCAGAGTTTCCGCTGTATCGTAGTGCTTTGCCCGAAGTATTTATCGAAAAGGAGAACGAAGAACAATGAAGCAGACGGAAAATGAAATGAATGTAAATGTACCTCTTGAAGTTATCAAGGCAAGTGAAATCGAACCGAAAGAAGTGAAATGGCTGTGGTATCCGTATATTCCGTTCGGCAAGGTTACGCTGTTGCAGGGCGATCCGGGCGATGGAAAAAGCAAGTTAATGCTTTCCATTGCCGCCCTACTCTCTAAGGGCGAACCTCTGCCCTTTACTGAAACGGAAGAAACCGAGCCTATGACTATCATCTATCAGACAACGGAAGATGACGCAGACGATACGGTAGTACCCCGATTTAATTCAGCCGGTGGGAATGGAGAAAATCTTATCTTCATCAAGGAAGATGAAAAGTCTTTATCCTTTGGGGATAACCGTATTGCTGAAGCAATCGAAAGGTATCACGCAAAACTTTTAATTCTTGACCCGATGAGTTCCTATATCGGAGAGAACTGTTCAATGAACAATGCCAACGAAACACGAGCAGAGTTTAATCATCTGATTGCGGTTGCGAAGAATACTGGCTGTGCAATCGTGATTATCGCTCATATGAACAAGATGAGAGATACCAATCCACTTTATCGTACCAATGGTTCTATTGATATTGCGGGTGCTGCAAGAAGTATTCTTGCAATCACACGCACACCGAACAAAGAAGCACCAGCGGAAAGATATATGGTGCAAGTGAAATCCAACCTTGCCCCGACAGGCTCTGCAATTCTCTTTGAGGTTGCAGAAAAAGGAGTGGACTTTATCTCTGAAATGGAAATGACAGCAGAAGAAGCGTTCCAATCCCTTGCCCCTAAAATGGGCAGACCGAACGATAAGGAAATCAAGGCAAAAGAATTTCTTTTGGAAATGCTGAAAGACGGAGAAATGCTTTCTTCGGATTGCGAAGAAAGACTTGAAGCCGCAGGGTTCAAGAAATCGACCATCAAAAAGGCAAAGAAGAAAGCAGGAGTTATCTCCAAAAAGAAAGGCTTTCTGTGGTACTGGTCTTTGCCGATGGGCGATATACCGAGAGAATAATGCAGGCTGTCTGATGAGTGGACAGTCTGTTTTTATGATTGAGGTATCATAAGGAGGTCAAGGGGGAACTCCCTTGCCCACGACATCTTTGCAGACGAAGTCTGAAAGTGTCATAGTGGGTTACACACATTCAAAGAATGTTGTGTAATGGCTTCGCCCCTGTCTGGAAAGGAGAGTAAAATGGCAAAAACCAACAAGGCAGATATGAGTTGTGCAAGGGTAAAACAGTACACCGCTTCTGATGTGAGCAAGGCGGAAAGGCACAACGAACGCAAGAATGAAACCTATGAAAATATGAATGTAATTGTGGAACGAATACCCTTTAATGTGCATTTCAAAAAACCGACTGCCCCGACCTATATGGAACAGTTAAAGCAGATGGAAACAGACGGGCAGGTGTCGCTTCGTGGGTTAAGGAAAGACGCAACACTCTTTAATGAGATTGTGATTGATGTGAACACGATGTACTTCGAGCGTAACGGTGGTTATGAATACGCAAAGCAGTTTTATGAAGAAGCCTATCATTTCATCGAAGAAAAATTCGGTGCTGACAATGTTATATCGGCAGTAATGCACGCTGATGAAATCAATGTAGCGGCAACCGAAGAACTTGGAAAAGAGGTTTACCACTATCATCTTCACGCTATGGTTCTGCCTGTGGTGGAGAAAGAAATCTTATGGAGTAAGCGTTGCAAAGACCCCGAACTGCGAGGAACGGTCAAGGCGGTTGTTAATCAGATAAGCCATTCAAAGAAATGGAAATCGGATATTCCGCTGACCGATGAAAAAGGAAATCCATTGCTAAGAAAGAACGGGAAACCGATGTTCCGAGCTTCGTACAGCATACTGCAAGATGAGTTGTTTCACTATATGACGGAACAAGGGTTCAAAGGCTTTCAGCGTGGCGAATACGGAAGTACGGCAGAGCATTTGACTTCCCTGCAATATCAAATCAAACAGGATAAAGAGCGATTGGAGAAGTTGCAGAAGCGTATTCAAAAGGAACAGGTTAAGTATGAGCCTGCCCGTCATATTTCCAAAACCTTAAACGAGATTGACAGTATGGGGCAGAAAACAATCACAGGTAAAATGGCAATCTCCAAAGAGGATTATTCTGAGCTGACTTCCCTTGCCAAAGAGGGCATTACCAGTCGTGCGGAAATCAATAAATTGGAGCAGAGTGCAAATTATTACCGACAGAAATATTTTGACAGTGCAAATGCACTGGAAAGAATGAAAACCAAATACAACGAACTGAAAGAAAAGTGCAGACCTTTTCTTGAAGCGTTGGAGCATTTCCCCGAAGTTGCTAAACTTTTTACCGAAAAAGTGAAGCAACTTTTTTCTTTTAAGGAAGCACAGGAACGAGCCGAAAAAGAAGCAAGGGAAAAAGAAAGACAGGAGCGTATCAAGGCACGAAGAAACAAGCGTGGTATGGAAAGATAACCATTTCCATTGTACTTGCAACTTAATGACTTCTTGATATGTTCAGATGAAACAGGCTGTATTTGTGGGGTGTTCTAAACGGAATGCCCCACAGTCAATTTATGAAAAGGAGAAACGGACGATATGAAAGAAAACACTTTATCTTATACAACACGAATAGGTAAAACCACTTTTATTGTAAATGTGAAGCAATCGGAAAGTGCGAAGAAGCCTTTGAATACGGTGTTTCAAGAAATATGCAGACACGAGATGTTGGGAGATTTTTCAGCGGATAAATATTTGAATTTAGAAAACTTACAAAAATCATCTTGACAAACTCGTTCCCGAGGGAACCGGCTACCGGGCAAGGACGCGCTTTGCAAAATTTTTCAACTTGCCCGAATTGATGAATCTGTTCAAAGAGGTCGCCGACATCAAAACGGCGGATCAGCTCCACTTACCCACGCCGGAGGTTGCGTATCACACCATCGCCACCAAACCCACACAGATCCAGCAGGACATGGTGAAAGCCCTCTCGGAACGAGCGTCCAAGGTACACAGCGGTGCGGTCAGCCCGGATGTGGACAATATGCTCAAAATCACCTCGGACGGACGCAAGCTGGGGCTTGACCAGCGCATCATCAATCCCATGCTCCCCGACGAAGAAACCACCAAGGTCAATCAGTGCGTGGCGAACATTCTCCAATACTGGCGTGACGGCGAGGAGGAAAAACTGACACAGCTTGTGTTTTGCGACATTTCTACGCCAAAGACCACGCCCTCGCAGCGGGCGGCAAAGGCTTCCCCCGGTACGCTGGACAGCCCGGAAATCCATGCGCTGGAGAGCGCGATTTCATTGGAGGAAAGCACGGAAACGCCGTTCACGGTCTATGAGGATGTGCGCCAAAAGCTCATTGACGCCGGTATGCCCCCGGAACAGATCGCGTTCATCCACGATGCCAATACGGAGGTCAAAAAGCGGGAACTGTTCGCAAAGGTACGCAGCGGTCAGGTGCGCGTCCTGATGGGCAGCACGGCCAAGATGGGCGCGGGCACCAACGTGCAGGATCGTTTGGTCGCACTTCACGATTTGGATTGCCCGTGGCGTCCCCGTGATCTCACGCAGCGAAAAGGCCGCATCGAGCGTCAGGGCAATCAGAACAAGCTCGTTCATGTCTGCCGCTATGTGACCGAAGGGACATTTGACGCCTACCTCTGGCAGACCGTTGAGAACAAGCAGAAATTCATCTCTCAGATCATGACCTCAAAATCCCCGGTTCGCTCCTGTGAGGACGTGGACGCTACGGCGCTGTCCTTTGCGGAGATTAAAGCGCTATGCGCCGGTGATCCCCGCATCAAAGAGCGCATGGATTTGGACATCGAGGTGTCCAAGCTCAAAATTATGAAAGCAGACCACAACAGCAAGCAATTCCGCTTGGAGGACAGTCTGCTGAAATACTTCCCGGAAAAGATAGAGGAACACAAGGGCTTTGTTCGTGGGCTGGAGGCGGATATGCAGACCCTCGCGGCGCATCCGCTCCCGGCAGAGGGCTTTGTCGGCATGGAGATTCGCGGCGACCGGCTCACCGATAAGGAAAACGCCGGTGCCGCGTTGCTGGATACCTGCAAGGAGGTCAAGGGCAAAGACCCGGTACAGATCGGCAGCTATCGCGGCTTTACCATGTCCGTTGCCTTTGATTCCATGTGGAAAACGTACACGCTGACGCTGAAAGGCCGGATGACACATCGCGTTGAACTCGGTTCGGATGCCAGAGGCAACCTTGTCCGCATCGAGAACGCGCTGGATAAAATGCCGGAGCGTTTGCGCAGTGTTCAGGATCAGCTTGAAAACCTCTATAACCAGCAGGCAGCGGCAAAGGCTGAGGTCGGTAAGCCGTTCCCGCAGGAGCAGGAGCTGACCGCAAAGACTGCACGGCTCATCGAACTGGATATGGAGCTTAATCTGGACGGCAAGGGACAGCCGCAGCCTGAGCAGGCGATTGCAAAATCGGCGCGGCCTTCCGTTCTGGACAGGCTGAAAGCGTCGCCTGTTCATGGTGCACCGGAAAAGCCCCACAAAAAAGAAATGGAGGCACGATAATGAAAAATATCCTCGTTTACAAACACCCGGCAGCCTACGCCAGAGAGCATGACGAGCTTGCTGCCTACCGCGCCTCCAATCAGGCAAACGCAGCCTGCAAGGAAGCGATTGAAGCCGCCATCCGCGACCACTACCGGGATAACCGGCTGGATACAGTGGCAGTCGATCAGGTGGTGCAGCAGTTCGGCTATGACCGCACGTTCCATGTCCTTGCCATCACCGTCTGTCAAGCGGACTGGGACAGACGCTATTCTCCCGACAACAGGGCTTGGGCCAACGCCATGTCCATCCCCGCCAATCCTGACGCATGGGGTACTGACCGCAACTGCTATCTGGCCGTCAGCAGCCATCCCGGTCTGGTCGATCTGTTTCTCAGCCAGACGCGCAAAGCCTACGCGCAGGAGCGGCAGAAAACCTCTGTCCGGGACAAGCTGAAAAAGCCGCCTGAAACAACTTCGCCGAAAATTTCGGCGAAGTCCAAAGCCCCGGAGCGTTGAGCGATGGCAAAACGCAAGCGGGACATTCAGCTCAAATTCCGCGTCACGCCGCAGGAACGGGAAATGATTGAAACAAAGATGGCACAGTTCGGCACCACCAACATGGCGGCGTATCTCCGCAAGATGGCGATTGACGGATACGTAGTAAAGCTCGATCTCCCGGAGCTGCGGGAGCTGGTGTCCCTGCTTCGGTATTCCAGCAACAACCTCAATCAGCTCACCCGCCGCGCCCACGAAACAGGCCGCATCTATGAGGCCGATCTGGAGGACATTCAGCAAAGTCAGGAACGGATATGGACGGCGGCAGAGAAAATCGTTTCCTCGCTGGCGGCGCTGAAATAAGTCGCAGGGGCGGCGGAATGACCGCCGCCCCTGTCCGCACAAAAGCCCTGCATTGTTGAAAAGCGCGTGTTGTCATGGTATTCTGATATTAGAAAAGCATAACGTCTTTGAAAAGGAGGCCGTCAAATGTCTATTCTGAAAATTATCCTTGTGCCGCTATCGCTTATCCTGTCCCTGTTCGTCTGGCTGTGCGCGGGGCTGCTGTCTTGCTCCGGCTTCGCGTTCAAGCTGGCAAGCGGCCTGCTCTCCCTGTTGGCCATCGCCGTGATGATTACCTACTCTGTAAAAAACGGCATTATCCTCCTTGTGCTGGCGTTTCTAATCAGCCCGATGGGACTTCCGCTGCTGGCGGTGCAGGGACTTGGCAAGCTGCAAGACGTGAACGCTGCCATGAAAGACTTCATCCATAGTTAAAGCGCAAGCCGGGGCGAACGCCTCGGCTTGTTTTCTCATAAATCTCGTTTTTGATTTTACTCAAAGAGATTGTAAAAACTACCTCTCTGTGCTATAATGTCTACGAACGTTAGAGAGGTGAGCATTATGAAGCACTATGAGAAGCTGCTGGAATTAGGCTGTTTCAGCAAAAACGATCTGGAGCAGATCACCGGCAGCGAAGCTGCGGCCAAATGGCTTTGCCGGGAGTATCAAAAGAAAGGCTACATTGAGCGCGTAAAGCGGGATTTGTATGTTGCTATCAGTCTGGAAACTCAACAGCCCATTGCCAACCGCTATGTGATAGCCTCTCACATCAGTAACGATGCCGCCGTATCGTATCACAGCGCTTTCGAGTTTTACGGTTACAGCAATCAGGTCTTTTACGAAACGCAAGTGACCAGCGAGAGCCGGTTCCGGGATTTTGAATACGACGGCGTGACATACCGGCGGATTGCCCCGCGCATTACTGGCGGTATCACCGAGATAAACGGAACCCGTGTCACAACGCTGGAGCGGACGGTAATTGATTCTATCAATCTGTTTGAGAAAATCGGTGGGCTGGAAGAACTTTTGCGCTGCCTTGCGCTGATCCCCGCGCTGGATGAAGCAGCGCTTTCAGCCTGCCTCGCGGAGTATGAAAGCGGCTTTCTCTATCAAAAAACGGGCTATATTCTGTCCGCCTTTGCAGCCAGTCTCGGCCTCTCTGATAGTTTTTTCGCCATGTGCAAATCGCACCTCCCGAAAGGAAAATCCTATTTATCAAGCGAGAGCCAAGGCTTCATCTGGCACGAGGAATGGAAGCTGTATGCGCCGAAAAATCTGATGCACATGATAGATAAAGGGGTAACAGACTATGATGCAATTTGACAGAATGTCCTTGGGCAAGAAAGCCCGTGAATTGGGCTTCGTCCGTGATACCTTTGAAAAGGTTTGCCGTCTGGCCGATGTGCTGGATTTTATTCAAAAGGATGAGCTGCTTTCCAACGCGCTGGCGCTGAAAGGCGGAACGGCCATTAACCTGACTATCTTTAATTTACCCCGGCTGTCTGTTGACATCGACATGGACTTTTCTGAGAATGTTCCCCGTGAAGAAATGCTTGCAATACGGAAGCAGATCACGGAGCGGATCAGTAAATACATGACCGCCGCAGGGTATCATCTGAGCCAGAAATCCAAAACGTATCACGCTCTGGACTCCTTTGTTTATGAGTATCAAAATACTGGCGGGATGAAAGACAACCTCAAAATCGAGATCAATTATATGCTTCGCTGCCATGTGTTAGCGCCGGTGCGCAGGACGGTCAATCTGCCTTGGCTGGAACAGGAGCTTACTGTTTTGAGCGTCGATCCGCTGGAAATCTACGGTTCAAAGATCGTTGCACTTCTCAACCGCGCAGCTCCCCGCGACCTCTACGACATACATACAATGATGGAGTATGGATTGTTTGACGAATCGCAGGAACCCATGCTGAAAAAGTGCGTCATGTTTTATAGCGCCATTGGCTCCGACAGCGTTCCAGACCGATTCCATTTCGAGCAGATCGCCTCGGTGTCCCAGCAGCGTGTCAAAACCGACCTTATCCCGGTACTGCGCCGTGGCACTTGGTTTGATGCGCAGCAGGCGCATGAACAGGTCATCGCCTATCTGGAAAAACTGCTGACGCCGGACGAACGGGAGCTTTCCTTCTGGACTTCGTTCGGCCAGCAGGAATACCGCCCGGAGCTGCTTTTCCAAGACGCAGATATTCTCGCTCGTATCGGGCAGCATCCGATGGCACTCTGGAAATGCAGCGATAGGCAGAATAAGCCCGCAGCAGAAACGGACTGAGGTCAGTATGAAGAAGCACGGACATTACTGTAAAATCTGCGGCGAGTATAAGGCAAACGAAAAATTCTCTGGCAAAGGTCATGCCGCCCATATCTGCAAAGCCTGTTCTACTCTGCCACCGGAAAAGAAAGCTGAGATGCTGGCAATCAACCGGCTGCTGAATCTTCCGTGGCAGCTTTCCAAAGAACAAAAAGATTGGTTAAGGCGCAGGACGCATGATCGCCGCACCGAGGTCAAAGCACTTGCCCAGCAGCAATACGAAGTGCGTTTTGGATACGCGCACACTTGTGATGAGCTGGATGATGCAGAAGAAATAGAATAGTGTAAAACGGTCTGCTTCGGCAGGCCGTTTGACTTTTCAAGGAGGTGTCCAACATGGCAACCACGCGCCTGATGCCTCTGCACACTGGCAAAGGCCGCACGGTGGGACAGGCCATCAGCGCTATCATCGACTACACCGAAAATCCGCAAAAGACGGACGGCGGCAGGCTGATAACAAGCTGGCAATGCGACAGCAGGATCGCCGACGCCGAGTTTCTTTTCACCAAGAATCAGTACATCCAAAAGACCGGCAGAGTGCACGGCGAGGACGATGTGATCGCCTACCATCTGCGGCAATCCTTTGTCCCCGGAGAGATCACACCGGAGGACGCGAACCGTTTGGGCTGTGAGCTGGCCAAGCGCTTCACCAAGGGCAATCACGCCTATATCGTCTGCACCCATATCGACAAAGCCCATATTCACAATCATGTGATCTGGAACTCCACCGCACTCAGCCAGACCCGGAAATTCAGAAACTTTTGGGGCAGCAGCCGCGCCGTGCGGCGGCTCAACGATACCATCTGCATCGAGAACGGCTACTCCATCGTGGAGAATCCGAAGCGCCACGGCAAGAGCTACAACAAGTGGCTGGGCGACAAAAAGAAGCCCTCCCACCGGGAGCGGATATGCGCGGCCATTGACGATGCGCTGGCGCAAAAGCCCGACAGCTTTGAAACGCTGCTGGAGCTGCTGCGGCGGGCCGGGTATGAGGTCAAGGGCAAGAAAGTCCCGTCCCTGTTAGGCGGCGAACAGAAAAAATCCATTCGCATGGATACCCTCGGCGTCGGTTATACTCCCGCAGATCTCCGCGCGGTGATTGCAGGTGAAAAGGCGCATACGCCGCAAAAGAACGTCGCCGCGCCGGTCAAACCGGAAAAGCGCAGCGGGAATCTGCTGGTGGACATTCAGACAAAATTACGCGCTGGCAAAGGTGCCGGTTATGCGCGTTGGGCGACGTTGTTCAATTTGAAGCAGATGGCACAGACGGTGGCCTATCTGCAAGACCATGAGCTTTTAGATTACGCCGTTCTCTCAGAGAAAGCGGCGGAAGCGTCCGCTCACTTCAACGAGCTTTCCGCAAGGATTAAGGCTGCGGAAACACGCATGGCCGAGATTGCGGTGCTGCGGGAGCATATTGTCAATTACGCCAAGACCCGCGATACCTACGTTGCCTATCGCAAGGCCGGGTACTCCAAGAAATTTCTTGCAGAGCATGAAAGCGAGATCACGATCCACAAGGCCGCAAAGAACTATTTTGATGGACTGGGCTTCAAGAAGCTGCCCACCATCAAGGCGCTGAATACCGAGTACGCCGAGCTGCTGGCGGAGAAGAAAGCGGCCTACGCCGACTACCGAAAAGCCCGTGAGGAAATGAAAGAGCTGCTGACGGCCAAGGCCAATATCGACCGTATTCTGGAGCTGGACAAGGAGCAGGAGGAAGCGAATGAACGACGGGAAAAAGAGGCAGAGCAGCGCTGAGCTGCCTGCCCATAAGCGATTTGCAAAATCGCGCAGCCGATGGATTTATCCATCGTTCCAGAACACAGTTTTTGTGTTCTGCGGGGATTGGGGCAGCGCCCCAACAAGCATGAAACAGGCGGGCTCCGTGTAAACGGAATCCGCCTGTTTTTGCAAAGTGGGTACCGCTTTGCATTGCTTGCCGCTTTCTTGCCCCCGTTCGTACCCCCGTTTTCCCCTCTACCCATACTACAATCCGAAAGGGGCGTTTTGGCCAGTTTCGGAGGACTTTTTCAAAAAATGTCGCTCCTATCCGTAACTTTTCTCTGAACACTTCGCCGGATGCCTTGTGTTTCTTCGGATATTCGTATATAATGTATCGTGTTGAGTATTATCCATGCGGAGGTGCGGTATGAACGGGATCAAGGGCTATATCTCCATTCGGGAGGCGTCCTACCGTTGGGGCGTGTCAGAGCGGCGGGTCAACCAATATTGCGCCGAGGGGCGGATCCCCGGCGCGTCCCGGTTCGGGCGTTCATGGGCGATCCCGGAAAACGCGGAAAAGCCCTCCGACCCGCGCTTTCAGGAACAGCGCCGCGATCCCGGCAGGACAAGCACCTGACAGACTCCCGGCTACATTTGAAGCAGCCGCAAAAAGGAAGTGAACGTTATGACCTGCGACGAGAGCTTATACCGCCAATATCTGAGCGGCGACGACGAAGGGCTCAATGCCCTGATGAAAAAATACGGCGACCCCCTGACCCTGTATATCGACGGCTATCTGCACGACGTTCACGAGGCGGAGGAGCTGATGCTGGATGTTTTCGCCTATCTGTTCACGAAAAAGCCCCGCATCCGGGACGGCGGCTTCAAGGCGTATCTATATAAGGCGGCGCGGCACATGGCGCTGCGCCATAAGAGTAAACGAAAGCCCCTGTTCAGCCTCGATACGCTGACCGGCGAGCTGGACGGGCGGCTGCTGGCGGAGGAGGTCATCCGGACAGAGGAGCGAAACCGCATCCTGCACTTCTGCATGGATGAAATGAACCCGGACTATCGGGAAGTCCTCTATCTCACCTATTTCGAGGATATGAGCTACGCACAGGCGGCGGAGGTCACGGGAAAAACGGTGAAGCAGATCACCAACATGGTGTATCGCGGAAAGGAAAGCCTGCGAAGGCTCTTAGAACGGGAGGGAATCACAAATGCGGAGTCATGAGGAACGGGTCGCTGAGACGAAGCGGCGCATCGCCCAAATTGAGCGGGAAAAACGGCTGCGGCGCAATACGATCACCATGGCTTCTGCCGTGGCGGCGTGTCTTGTGCTGCTCATAGGAGCGTCCCTCGCCATGCCCGGCATTGCCGCAAACATCCAGACAGGCGACTACTCCGGCTTTGAAACGGCGGCCAGTATGTACGGCGGCGGCGCTGCCTTGGGATACATCGTCATAGGGCTGCTGGCGTTTTTACTCGGCGTGTGCGTGACCGTTCTGTGCTTCCGGCTGCGGCAGATGAGCCGTGAGGACGGGCAGAACGAGGAAAGCGAGGATGCGCATGGAGCTGATTGAGAACCTGCTGCAACTGCTGGTCAC
Source organism: Vescimonas sanitatis (assembly GCF_049060325.1). Taxonomy (NCBI): domain Bacteria; kingdom Bacillati; phylum Bacillota; class Clostridia; order Eubacteriales; family Oscillospiraceae; genus Vescimonas; species Vescimonas sanitatis. The sequence continues at coordinate 416,470 of NZ_JBMGPW010000001.1, forward strand.
GTTCGTGGGTGCGCTGCTTTCGGGTATCTCCTACCGGAAAAGCCGCAGGCAGGCGTATTTTCTGCTGCTGTGCTTCTACGGCTGCTTTGCCCTTGGTTCGCTCTACTGGACGCTGTATCTGCTGCTGTTCGACACCACGCCGCGCGTCTTTTATGTGTCGGAGTTCGGCTGGGTGGCCAGCGTCATTTTCCTGCGCATTTTGCAGGCCACGCTCTCCACCCCAGAGGAACGCGCCTTCCGCTGCCGCAGGGCATGGCTTGCGCCTGTGTTCGGTGTGCCGCTGCTGGCGTTCTATTGCACCTTCGGGGACATCCTCTCCAACCTGATCTGGTGCGGCATGATGATCGTTCTCTCTTACTGCGCCATCCGGGGGCTTGTCTACACCAATGGACAGACGGGCACGGCGCGGAATATGCGGTGGTTTCACATCGGCGTGCTGTGCTTTGCCGGTTCGGAATATCTGCTCTGGACGGCGGGCTGCTTTTGGCCGGATACCTCACCGGCAAGCCCCACCTTCTGGTGCGATATGCTGCTGACGCTTGCCATATTGGGGCTGCTGCCCGCCACGAGAAAGGCGGTGGAAGCGTGACCTATATCGAAAACATCTTTCTCTGCATGGTGTCCCCGCTGCTGGTAGCCGCATTGTGCATGGGCAGGCGGCAGCTCCGCTTCTTCCTGTTCTGCATGGCCGGGATGGGGGTGTGCCTGCTTTCGGCCTATATCAACACCTTCCTCGCGGCGGTGTGTCAGGCGGACGCCCTTGCCGCCACGGCGGAGATCGCGCCGGTGGTGGAGGAAATGATGAAGCTGCTGCCGCTGGTGTTCTATCTTCTGGTGTTCGAGCCGGAGGGAGATAAAATCAAGGCTGCGGCAATAACGGTCGCCCTGGCCTTCGCCACCTTTGAAAATGTGTGCTATCTCATCCAGAACGGCGCAGACCGCTTCTCCTTCATTTTCTTCCGGGGCTTCGGCACGGGAGCGATGCATGTGCTGTGCGGTCTGATCGTGGGCGGCGGGCTTGCCTACACATGGCGGCGGACGTGGCTGAAGGTGGCCGGCACGTGCGGGCTGCTGGGCGCGGCCATCACATTTCATGCCATCTATAATCTGCTCATCGCCCACGGCGGCGCGGCGCAGTACATCGCCTACGCCCTTCCGGTGCTGCTGGTGGCGGCGGGAAGATGGTCTGCGTTCCGCTTATCGCAGAGGAAATAACCGAACATTTACTCCCTGAGAGCTGCTTTTTGGCGGCTCTCAAATTTTTTTGAAAAATTTTGCGTTTTGGGTGAGAGTTTTTTCGATTTTTTGTACCTATATAAGTGAAGGGGTTTTTAAGCCGCATTTCAAAAAATCCAGAGAGGAGGTTCAAACGAAATGTACGATACCGCAAGACGGGTCGCACTCGTCAAACAGCGGGTGCGGGAAAACGCCCGCCGAAGGCAGCGGCGCGAGGCAATAAGCCTCTCCGCAGCGTGTATGCTGCTGTTCGCGGCGCTGATGCAGACAGCGGGCACGGTCGTCGCTCCGGGACAGACCGCCGCATGGGGCGTGTTCGGCGCGATGCTGCTGCGGGAGGACGCGGGCGGCTATGTGCTGGTGGCCGTCGTCTCCTTTGCAGCGGCGGTGGTCATCACCGCGCTGTGCTTCCGGCTCAGAAAAAGAGAAAACCGGAGAAAAGACGGGACGGATAAGCCGAACCAACACGAAAAGGAGGAGAAAAGCCAATGAAGAAACGAATACTCAGTATCATGCTTCTATGCTGCATGGTGCTGACGCTGCTGCCGACAGCGGTCTTTGCAGCGGAGACCGGCGCGATGGATACTATCCCCACAAAATTTGATGTGGAGATCGATCTGTGCAATAGAACGAGCGACATCAACATCAAGGACAGCAAGACATACTATATCTATTCGTCCTCAAGCGATCCGGACTTTGTCTGGACCAAGAAGATCCAGATCAATGGAAAGAAGGCGGCACCGCACATTTTTCTGGACAACGTTAACATTCAGGTGAACAAGGACGCCAAGACACCGGCCATCGAGCTGCACGGAAAGGCGTCGGCGTATCTGTACTTTATCAACCGGGACAGTAAGCTGACGGGGGCCACCGGACGGGCGGCCATTCAGAAGAACCGCAGCGAGGGGCAGCTGTGCGTGCAGGTGATGGAGGGCACCACGGTGACATGTCAGGGCGGCTATAAAGCGGCGGGCATAGGAGGAAGCTGGGCGACCCGCAATATCGCAGAAAGTCTGTTCAACCTGGATATGTACGGTCACGGCGCAAATATGCACTTCGGCTCTCAGACGAACCCATCGCTCTGGAGCGGCACCATCATCGCCAAGGGCGGCGATGGAGGAGCCGGCATTGGCGGCGGCAGAAACGGCAGCGGCGAGAAGCTGTATTTCTACTCAGGTAAAATCGAGGCGAAGGGCGGCGAAGCGGCCTCCGGCATCGGCGGCAGCTTCAAGGGCCGCGGCCGCGATATCTACATCTACGGCGGCGATATTTCCGCCAAGGGCGGCGATGGAGGAGCCGGTATCGGCGGGGGCTGCTGGAAATCGTTGCAGGACATGGATGGCGACACCGCAGCCTATAATATCAACATTTACGGCGGCAAGATCAACGCCCACGGCGGATACAACGGCGCGGGCATCGGCGGCGGTCAGTACGTCCCGGCGCGCGATATCACCATCACCGGCGGCGAGATCACGGCGCACGGTACGCACGGCGCGGCCATCGGCGGCGGACGCTGGTGTCACGGTCAGAACATCACCGTGACGGACGCGAAGCTGAAGCTGACGACAGGATACTCTCGATACATCTCGGACGAGGCGGCAGCTATGGGCTACGGCGATCGTGTATACTTGGAAAAGGTATACGATATCGACGTAGGGAAAAGATATATAGGAGATCTTGTCAGGAACCCCCTGCCCGAAGACTACAAGTCCATCAAAATAGGCTCATACCATGGAAAGCTGGTGAAGCTGAAGGTTGAGGCGCAAGCCATCAACCGCGACGACGAGTTCGCCCTCTTCTGGAATCTCTATGATATTCTGATTCCCAATGAAAACGGGCGTATCGACGTGCAGCTGCTGACGCTGCCGTACGTGAAGAACTACGGCTGGGCGATCGAAGCGATGGAGATGGAGCTGATCGACGACCCCTGCAACGGGAAGCACGACTTCGGCTGGGTAAACCGGCAGTCGTGCCACGTCTGGGCATGCCGGAATATGAAATGTCAGGCGCGTGACCCGGTGGCACCGGAGTCCGCAAGTAATGGCAAGCACGCATCCAGCGGCTGGAACACGGAAAAGCACCAGCTGCTCTGCGATGTGTGCGGCCATGTGATGGAAACGGACACGAAGGCGCCGGTGCTGGAGGTGCTGAAGGACGGCGAGAGCTACACCGTCGAGGATAACATCAATGGAAATCCCGGCGCGTACACCTTCACCGTCAGCGACCCGGCGCTGAATGGTGAAGCGTCCTCCGGCATCAAGTCGGTGACCATCAACGGCGAGCCGCAAGCCGGCCCCACCTATCGTCTCCCCGCGCCGGATGGCGGCAACAATGACGCGGGAGCGGAATATACCGTGGTTGCGACTGACAACGCGGGAAACGAGACTACGGCCACAGTCAGAACCTACAGGCGGCACCACGTGAAGGTCATCAGCCCGGACGGCAAAAAGACCTACGCCGATCTGATGCTGCCGCACAATGAATATCTGGTGCTCCAGATCAGGCTGCCGGCGGGCGTGTCGGCAACGCTGACCGATGAGGCAGACAGGGCGACAATCCCATATGACAAGGAAAACGGAGAGTTCCGGGTAGGTCTGATCACCAAAAACCGGACGCTCGTGCTGAACTATTCGGCGAAGCATCCAAAGGTCGAGCTTCGCTTGGGGACGGGTCAGTACTTCACGGGATATAACGCGGATTCGGACGAACCGTATTATCTCAAAGGCGCGTCCATGGATGGGAATTCCTATCAGATAGGCATGTGGGTCGACACGGACGCGAAGCCGGGCTATTACCTCAGCTCTCCTAATCGCTACACGCAGGAAGAGCTGGCAGCGCTTGACGAGTCCCTCTGGAAGGAATACAAGATAGCGGAAGCCACGCCGGGATCGATCGTGCTGCCATTTATCTTAATCACAATAGACGCCGCGGAGTATAAAGAAAACGGCGGTTGGTATGTCTACGCCAAAGCCACGAACCCGACGGGAACGACCTATGTCTCTACGCCGAAGATGATCATTGACGTCGAGAACCCGAAAGCCATTGATTTTTCGACCGGCAAGGAACTGGTAAGCAACGGAAAATACTGGGGAGACCTGCGGTTCACAGTAGAGGACTCATCGCCCGTCACGGTTCGTCACTATACATCCCCGGGTGGGACCGCTGAACTTTTGACGCCGGATGAAAAGGGCGTTTATACGATCTCGGCAGAGTATGACGGCAGCACCCAACACATGCTTGTCATCGAAGACGCCTGCGGAAATACGACCTCCTACAAGTCGTTCAAGGTTTGCTGGAACTACCTGATCAATGTGCGGGAGAAGGACCATTGGGATGCGCCGCCTGCGCAGCCGATTCGTATTTCCAAGGGACAGAATCTGCAAGAGGCGCTCTCCAATATCAATATCGGGTTTTTTGCAGCTGACACCAACGGTTGGATACCTGTCGATGTTTCATGGAAGATCCCGGACGATTATGATCCGCAGTCCCGTCGGGAGCAGACCTTTACCGTCCTCGGCACGGTGGTTCTGGAAGGCACCGGAGCACGCTGCCCATCAGGACTCGATGTTGTCCCGCGTCCGGGAGAGGAGTGGAAGAAGAACATCTCGGTGCAGGTGACCGTGGAGGGCGACCCGCAGTATAAGGTGACGGTGCAGGATTGCGAAAACGGCAGAGTCAAGGTGGTGAACGCCGCGGGAACCGCCGAGGACGGCACGCCACTGTTCTTTAAGGGCGAGCTTGTCATGCTCTCCATTGACCCCGACGAGGGCTATATGCTAAGCACGCTGTCCGTCAATGGCAACCCTGCCGCCGTTGCGGTTGGGGACGATACCTATACCTTCACCCAGCCGGAGGGAGATGTTACCATCACCGCAGCGTTTGAAATGCGCAACGAGCATACCGTCACTTTTGACGCTAACGGCGGCTCCGAGCCTGAGGAGCTGCCCGAGGAGGTCACCACCGCAATGCCCGCTAAGAAGATATTGCACGGCAGCGAGTATTCTCTGCCGGAGTGCGAGTTTATTGCGCCTGAAAACCAGCAGTTCAAGGCATGGCAGATAGACGGTACGGAGTATCCGGTGAACGCCCCTGTGGCCGTCACCGCTGACATCACAGTCAAGGCGCTGTGGGAGGACGCGCCGCCTGCCCCTGTCGAGTACATCATCACCGTGACCAGCGGCGGCAACGGAACGGCTTCCGCTTCTCACGAGACTGCCGTGGTCGGGACGGAGATCACCCTAACCGCCACGCCCAACACGGACTACCGCTTCAAGGAGTGGCAGGTCATGAGCGGCGGCGTGACCATCACGGACAACAAGTTCATCATGCCGGAGGGCAACGTGGAGGTCAAGGCCATCTTCGAGGAGGACGCACCTGCGCCTGCCGAGTATACCGTCACCGTGACCAGCGGCGGCAACGGAATGGCTTCTGCATCTCCCGCAAAGGCTGTTGCCGGCACGGAGATCACCCTGACCGCCAAGCCTGACGAAGGCTACCGCTTCAAGGAGTGGCAAGTCATCAGCGGCGGCGTGACAATCGTGGACGACAAGTTCACCATGCCGGAGGGCAACGTGGAGGTCAAGGCCATCTTCGAGGAGGACGCACCTCCTGCACCTACCGAGTTCACCATCACCGTGAAAACGGACGGCAACGGCACATCTTCCGCAAGTCCTGCAAAGGCTGCGGCCGGTACGCAAATCACCCTGGCCGCTAAGCCCGACAACGGCTACCATTTTAAGGAGTGGCAGGTCATCAGCGGAGGCGTGACCATCGAGAACAATAAGTTCATCATGCCGGACAGCGATGTGGAGGTCAAGGCAATATTCGAGGAGGACGCACCTCCTGCGCCTACCAATCCCGCCAAGCCCAGCATCAGCGTAACAGGAACATATACCTATAACGGCTCTGTGCATACCGCGACCGTGAACGGCTATGATTCCACCACTATGAATGTCACCGGCAACACCGGCACGGACGCGGGCGACTATACCGTTAGCGTCACATCCAAGACCGGCAAATGGGCGGACGGCAGCACTGAGGCCGTGACCGCAGAGTGGAGCATTGGCAGAGCTTTGCAGGAAATACCTATCGGCTTGAGCAGTGTCGCGCCCTCCACCGAGGGCGGCAGCGACGGCAAAATCACCGGCGTGACCGACGAGATGGAATACCGTATGGCAGACGAAAGAATCTATACGGCGTGCAGCGGCACGGAGATTGAGAATCTGTCCGCTGGCCATTACTTCGTCCGCTATGCGGAGAATAATAACCACTTTGCCAGCTCCGATGCGGCGATCACTGTGGGTGAGGGTACGCCGCTTGCGGATTGCACAATCACCTTCAACGGCAACGGCGGCAGCGGCAGCATGGATTCCGTGACCGTCAAGGTAGAGACGAATTACATCCTGCCCGTCTGCGGCTTCACCGCTCCCACCGATCAGGAGTTCAAGGCATGGCAAATAGGCGGCACAGAGTACAAGGTGGGAGATTCCTACACCGTGCGCGGGGATACCGAAATCAAGGCGCTGTGGGAAAACAGCGTTATTACCCCCACCACCTACGCCGTCACCGTCAGCAATGACGGAAACGGAACCGGCACCGCAACTCCTTCCGCCGCTGCGGCCGGCACAGAAATCACCCTGGCCGCTACGCCCAACAAGGGCTATCACTTTAAGGAGTGGCAGGTCATCAGCGGCGGCGTGACCATCAAGGACGACAAGTTCACCATGCCGGACGGCAATGTGGAGGTCAAGGCTGTCTTCGAGGAGGACGTGCCTGCACCTACCGAGTTTACCATCACCGTGAAAACGGACGGAAACGGAACGGCTTCCGCATCTCTTGCAAAGGCTGCGGCTGGTACGGAGATCACCCTGACCGCCACGCCTAAAGAGGGCTATCACTTCAAGGAGTGGGAGGTCATCAGCGGCGGCGTGACCATCAAGGACGACAAGTTCCTCATGCCGAACGACAACGTGGAGGTCAAGGCCATCTTCGAAAAGGACGCGCCTGCACCCACCGAGTACACGATCACCTATGATCTGGCCGGCGGCACTGCGGAGGGCAATCCCGACACCTACACCATCGAGACGAGGACTTTCACCCTCAAGAATCCTACCAAATCCGGCTATACCTTCACCGGCTGGAGCGGCACGGGGCTTGACGGCGAGAACAATATGACCGTCACCATCCCAACGGGCAGCACTGGCAACCGAACCTATACGGCACACTGGCGTTATAATGGCAGCGGCCATTCTTACAGCTATTACACCATCAAGGCAACTGCCGGGGCTGGCGGCTCCATTTCTCCCTCCGGCAATGTCAGCGTCCGTGAGGGCCGGGATCAGACCTTCACCATCACCCCGGATAAGGGCTATGCTGTCGCCAACGTCAAGATCGACGGCAAGAGCATCGGCGCGGTGAAGTCCTACACCTTTGAGAATGTCAGCAGAACCCATACCATCGAGGTCATCTTTATGAAAGCCAACGGCAACCCCCAGACCGGCGTGTTTGTGGATGTAGCCACCGGCAGCTATTATGAGGATGCTGTCGATTGGGCAGTGGAGAACGGCATTACCAAGGGAACCGATGATACCCATTTCTCCCCGGACGGCATCTGCACCCGTGCGCAGGCCGTGACCTTCCTGTGGCGCACCGCTGGAAGCCCCGCCTCTAAAACCAGCACCATGCCCTTCACCGACGTTCCTGTGGGCAGCTACTACTACGACGCTGTGCTGTGGGCAGTAGAAAACGGCATCACCAAGGGCACCAGCGACACCACGTTCAGCCCCAACATGACCTGCTCCCGTGCCCAGATCGTCACATTCCTGTGGCGTTCTGAGAAGTCCCCGGCAGCGGGTACAGCCAATCCCTTTGCTGATGTGAAGTCCACCGCCTACTATGCTGATGCGGTATTGTGGGCGGTCAAGGAGAACATCACCAAGGGAACCACCAGCACGACATTCAGCCCCAATGCGGATTGCACCAGAGCGCAGATCGTGACCTTCCTCTGGCGCTGCAAGAAGTGACCGGCTGACATACGGCTAAACATCAAAGCCGCTGGCATGACCCCATAAGCGAACATCGGACAGCGCAGCGGACGGGCATCTCGCCCTGAAGCTGCGCTGTTCTCTTTTCGCTACAAGAAACAAATCAATGACATTTTGAGCTGCGCCGCTATCCCAGCGCGGCAAGGAGACAGCATTATGAAAAGAATCACAAGAATCATTCGTCCGATCATCTGCATGGCCGTCCTTCTCTTTGCCATGACCACGGCAGTCATGGGCTGCTATCAGAAAGGGACGGAGCCTATCGACATTCCCGACAGAACGCCTTCCGGCACATCTGCGTCTCAGCCAGCAGCGACTCCCGCGGGCGAAGTTATCCCCTCGGTGGACAGGCAGGCAGAGTTGGCGGAAGCCAGAGCGAAGAATCCCGACACCGTGGCATGGCTGTATATTCCCGGTGCGGAGGTAGACGATCCCGTGATGCAGGCGGAGGACAACGGCTATTACCTGAAGCTGGATGAAAACGGCGAGTATGCCATGTGGGGCTGCTATTATGCCCATTGTGAAAACGAAATTGGCGGCAGGGATAAGCTGGACAAAAACACCACCATTTTCGGCCACTCCGCCAGCAACTGCGACCCGGACGGTGTGCGGTTCACCAAGCTCTACCGTTATATGGACGCAGACTTTGTAAAGGAGCATCCGTATATCTATCTCTCTGTGGATGGCGAGGACATGATTTTCCAGATCACCGCGCTATTCGTCACGGATATTGGCTTTGACTATATTGCGCCTGATCCCACGGGAGATGATCTGACCAGCTTCTTTGAGACGATTGCGCGGAAAAACTGGCTTGACTTTGATGGCGTGACCTTCTCCGAGGAAGATACCGTTCTGACCCTCTCCACCTGCTGCCGGAAGTATGACAAGGCCAACAGCGGCAATCAGCGGCTGGTGGTCATGGCGAAGCTGCTGCCGGAGGGGGCAACCGCGCAGGAGTTCAGCGTATCCCTTGTGGATAGTCCTGAAATGCCCTAAAAGAAATCAGAATACGACGATAACAGGACACCCATCCTTGCGGTACTGAAAAGCAGCGTATGGTATAGGGAAAACGGCGGCTGCTCTGTACGGGGCGGCCGTTGTTTTTGCTGTCCCAACATTTTTCAGATGAAAGGGACCTATGCGTATGACAGGAGAGCACAGGAGGTGCCGCTAATGCTGCGGCAACAAGCCGCGCCGGGAGCATAGCCGGACGATACCCGGACACCGTAGGATACCTATGCCCTCCGACAGCCGCCGACAATTTCCATACTGAACCGCACCGAAGCGCCCATGCAGGCTTTTATGCCTGTGTGGGCGCTTTTTGTCGTTCCCGGCACTTTTTCGCCGTGGGCTGCCGCTCCCCGCCGCCCTTCGTTCAGACCTTTTTACCCACTCGGATCTGAACGGAGGAACAAAATGTTTAATAGAAAAAGCATCTATGCGCTGAATAAGAAAGACCCCGATGCCATCGTTTATATGGACGCCAATGAAGTCATCGTCCGCCTGACCCGCGAGGACTTTGCCAGCGAGAAAGAATTTCTGAAATGGAAAGCCCTGTCGGACGAGGACTATCACGCCTCCGAAAAGGAAGCTCACGTCTATGCCAATCACACGCTTGCGTTGGATGAGCTATCCGAGGAAGCGGCCTCCATTCCTGCCGTGGATGTCTGCATGGAGCAGGCGCATGACCGGGCAGAGGCAATCCACCGCAGCGTCAGAAAGGTCACGCAGATTCGGAAGCACCTGACGGATACGCAGTTCCGCAGGGTGTGGATGTATTTCGTGGATGGGATGACGGTTGATGAGATTGGCGCAGCCGAGGGTGTCAGCCATCAGAATATTTCCAAGAGCATCGGCGCGGCGATGAAGAAAATGAAAAAACTTTTCCCTGATTGCTGAAAACAGGGTGCAAAAGTGGCCCAAAATCGGCGATAGGTGAAGGGACATTCTCCACGAAGCCTTTCACCGAACGTTGAAAACTGAATAGACCATGATGCAGGCACAAAACCCGCGTGATAGCGGCATAAGGTGCGCCGCCACGACGATGGCTTCAAGGAGGTGATTCCGGAAAAGCCATCCGAGCGATCTACGCAGCCTTAGACCCGATTCGGCAAATCGGGCGCGATGACAGCGCGGCGGATAATGAAACTTGCTCACGCCCTCCCACAGACTTGAGGGGGAACCCTGCGGTATGCGCCAGCTCTTTGAGGCAGCGGTATCGTGGAGTTATGACAGCCCTGCCAAGGGCGGCCTGCATCATGCCCACTATCCGGGGCGCGTGGCAAATAGGATGGATCTTCTCAAATGGACAAGCAGAGCGGCTGCGCCGGTATTCGCCATTATGTTATGTGGCTCCAATTCTGCCCGCGCAGCCGCCTCTCAAAGTCAGATACCATGCGCTGATGGCCTTTCCCGTCAGCGCATTCATGTGACCTTGAGGAAACCCACCAAACCGAGAAAGGAGATCGCCATGATGCAGCCGACACCAAACGAAACCCAAATCCACACGGATGAACTGGTGGACATCCGGGAAGTATCCGTAGACAAAAATCTTCCCAAGGAAGAACGCATTGCCGCCTTTATTCGCCAGATCAAAAATCCTTACCGCTTCCGCTGCGGCGATTTCGTGGTAAACGCCTGCTTCGCCGGGAACGGTGTTACGTTGGAGGAATGTCTGCAAGGCATTTTGCGCTGAGCGACATCCTCGCTTTTTTCCGCAGAGAGTGCTATGATCGGTGTGGAAAAGGATGAAAACCTAATAGCCAGATAACCACTCTTTTCATGCGGGAGCAGTCCGGGAGAAAGGAGTGCTTTTTCATGCCTAAATTCAAAGCCACCGCTTATATCCGCCTGTCCTACACCGACGATCATTCCAGCGAGAGTGACAGCGTTTCCAATCAGCGCAAGCTCATTGAAAACTTTGTGGAGCACAACCCGGATATTGAGGTCGTTTCCGAAAAGATCGACGATGGATACAGCGGCATCATCTTCGACCGTCCCGCATTCAAGGAAATGATGCAGGATGTCACCGATGGAAATATCAACTGCGTCATTGTAAAAGACCTCTCCCGGCTGGGGCGCGAGTACATTGAAACCGGCCGGTATCTGCGCCGGGTATTCCCGGCCTATGGGGTGCGCTTCATCGCCATCACCGACAGCATCGACACCGCCCACGACAGCGGCGATGATCTGGCCGTATCGGTCAAGAACATTATGAACGAAGCCTACTGCCGGGACATTTCCATCAAGACCCGTTCTTCTCTGGACGTGAAGCGGCGCAACGGCGATTTCGTCGGCGCGTTCCCGGTGTACGGCTACATGAAAGCCGAGGACAATAAAAACCTACTCGTCCCCGATCCCTACGCCGCCCGCGTGGTCTGCGACATTTTCCGTATGCGGCTGGAGGGCGCAAGCGCCTCCAAAATCGCATCGGAGTTGAACCGGCTGGGCATTCTCTCTCCGCTGGCATACAAGAAGAACAACGGTCTGCCCTACGCGAAAAAGGGATACGCAGACAAGGCTGACTGCAAATGGTCGGCTACCACCATTATCCGCATCTTGCAGGACGAAACCTACACCGGAACGCTGGTGCAGGGCAAACAGGGTACGCCGCATTACAAGATCAAGCAGATGGAGCAGCGCCCCGCCTCCGAGTGGGTGCGTGTTCCGGATGCCCACGAAGCATTGATCGCCCGTCAGGATTTTGAGCTGGTGCAGCGCATCAAGGGGCTGGATACCCGCACTTCTCCCAACGAGGACACGGTGTACCTGTTCTCCGGTATCCTGATCTGCGGGTGCTGCGGAAGCCGCATGACCCGCAAGACCAACCGTGCGAACGGCAAGGAGTACCACTACTATTATTGTCCTACCGGCAAGAAAAAGGGCTGCGCCCATCCGGTCATGCTGAAAGAAAGCAGCCTGATCGACTGTGTGCGGGACAGCCTGAAAGCCTATATCGGCAATATTGCTTCTCTGGAGGCGCTGCTGACCGGCATTGACCAGTCCAGCATCAATCAGGCGCTTGCCAAGGAATACAGCGACCACATCACCGACAACGAGCGCCGGTTGGAGCAGGTGCTGGAGTTCAAGGCACGGCTTTATGAGAGCCTTGTGGGAGGTATGCTTACCAAGGAAGAATACGCTTCCTATAAGGCAAAGTACACCAAGCAGGCCGAGGACATCCGCGAGAGCATCCGCGTTCTCAAGGAAAAACTCACGGAGGTTTTGGAAAACCGGAGTGAGCGCAGCCGCTGGATTTCGCAGTTTACGCAGTTCTCCACGCTGGAAACCTTAGACCGCAGGGCGCTCATTCACATGGTACAGAGCATCCGCGTCCGTGGCAAAAAGGAGCTGGATATTACCTTTACCCATGAGGACGAATACAAAAAGGCGTTGCAGCTTTTGGCGCTGGCAGCGCAGCAGAAAGATTACGAACAGAGAAAGGTGGGCTGAGCATGGCGAGAAAAAGCAGGAAAGAAACGGCTGCGGTAGCCGTGCAGGAGGCCGACGCCGCTTGCCGCGCCGCGATCTACGTCCGCCTTTCGGTGGAGGATACCCACACGCACAGCGTATCCATTGAAACCCAGCAGATGATTATTGCCCGCTATCTGGAGCAGTACCCGGAGATCAGCGTATACGATACCTATATCGACAACGGCGCGACCGGGACAAACTTCCACCGTCCGGGCTTTCAGCAGATGCTCTCGGATATTGAGGCCGGTCACGTCAACTGCGTCATTGTGAAAGACCTCTCCCGTTTGGGGCGGAACACCATTGACACCGGCTACTACATCGAGCAGTATTTCCGCATCCGCAGCATCCGCTTTATTGCGGTCAATGAAAACTTCGACACCGCCAACCCGGAAGATGCCCATTCCGGTATCATCATCCCGCTGCGGAACATGATAAACGAAGCCTACGCTTTGGACATTGGGCGCAAGATCAGGGCACAGCAGCGGCAGGCCATGAAGGACGGCAAATTCATCGGTGCGCGTACTCCCTACGGCTACCTGAAAGCGGAGGACGATTGCCACCAGCTTATCATCGACCCCGTTGCCGCCGTCGTGGTGCAGCGGATGTTCCGTTGGGCTTCCGAGGGCGCTGGCCTCAATACCATTGCCGTGCGGCTGAACGAAGCGGGTATTCTCACCCCCAGCCACTACAAGAAGATGCAGGGCAAGATCACCCATGAAAATTTGCTCGGCAGCGGCAAGTGGCAAACCCGAACGGTCGGCGTTATTCTCCGCTCCGAGGTCTACACCGGAGATCTCGTTCAGGGGCAGACCAAAACCGTGGATCACCGGCAGGTCAAGGCCGACGCCGAGGAATGGACGGTGGTGCGGGACACCCATGAGGCCATCATCAGCCGGGAACAGTTCGCGGCGGTGCAGGAAATTCTCAATCAGACCGCCAGCCGCGTCAAGGCGCGGGAGGTCAAAGCCTTCACGCCGAATCATCTCAAAGGCAAGGTGTTCTGCGCCCATTGCGGCGGCAGCCTGCACCGGCAGAGAAACATCCGCAAGAAGTCCGACGATGTGTACTTCTACCATTGTCTGAGCAGGAGCCGAATCAGCAAGGATGCCTGCCCCGGCGTGACCATCCGCGAGGATAGGCTGCTGGATATGTTGGCAGATATGCTTCAGGACGCGCTTGATACGGCGCTGGGGCAATACACCCTCTCCCTTGCAGAGCAGCCCCGGCAGGCCGCTGACTGCGCCGCGCTGCGGGAGAAAATCACCAGCCGTAAGCAGGAAATCCAGCGGCTGCGCGGTATCGTGCGGAGCTTATATGAAAACCTCGTCCAAGGTGTTCTTACCAAGGAGGAATACTTCGACTACAAGGAAAAGTACGAAAGCCGCATTGCCGATCTTGCCGTGGAAATGGAACAGTTGGAGGACGGTCTGCGGACAATGGATGCCCAAACCAAGCAGCACCGGGCGCTGAAACAGGATGCTGCACAGATCAAGGCCGACCGTGCGCTGACCGGTGCGCTCATTGAGCGGCTGATCGACCGCATTGAGGTATCCCACAATAAGCAGATCACGGTGCGCTATCGCTTTCAGAGCGAGTTTGAAACCTATGCGGAGGTGCTGGAACAATGCAGAAATATGTGATCGCCCTCTACATCCGCCTCTCCATTGAGGACTACAAGTACGACAGTCTGAGCATTGAAAATCAGAGCCTTGTCCTCCACGAGTACGCGGCTTCCATGCCCGAAGCCCTGAACGCGGAGATCATGGAGTTCATCGACAACGGGTACAGCGGCACGAATTTTGAGCGTCCGCAAGTACAGAAGCTCATTGGGCTGGTGCGGGCCAATCAGATCGACTGCATCATTGTCAAGGATTTTTCCCGCTTCGGGCGTAACAGCATTGAAACCGGCTACTTCATCGAGCGTGTGTTCCCGCTGTTCCATACCCGCTTCATTTCCATCAGCGACGATTTTGACAGCAGCAAATTCAAGGGTGACACCGGTGGCATGGACGTAGCGTTCAAGTATCTCATCAGCGAATATTACAGCCGCGATATGTCCATTAAAACCAAGAGCGCCAAGTACGCCAAGATGCAGCGCGGCGAGTATCAGAGCAAAATTTGTCCCTACGGCTACCGCAAAAGCGCCGATGGCAGAATGGAGCCTGACCCGGAGGCCGCTACCGTTGTGCAGCTTATCTTCCAGCTTGCCGCCGAGGGGATCAACGCCACCGCTATCACGCGGGAGCTGTTCCGCAGAAGCATCCCCACTCCCGGCCAGTACAAAGCGGCGCACGGCAATCATACCCACGATATTTCCCGCTGTCATGGCATCTGGAGTGCGTCCACCATTCTCCGCATTTTGGAGGACGAACGCTACACCGGCGTGTATGTGATCGGCAAGCGGGCGGTTCTCGAAGTAGGCGGCTCCAGAAGCCGCCTGAAGGACAGAGAATCATGGTACATCATTCCCGACCATCACCCGGCCATCGTTGAGAAAGCCGTGTTTGATACCGTGCAGGCCAGCCAGCTCCGCTTTTCCCAGCCAAACAAGAAAAAGCGGGACTACGCGCTGAAAGGCAAAGCCTTTTGTGGCTGCTGTGGTCATGCGCTGTCCCGTACCATGCAGAAAACCTCGTATTACTACTGCCGCCATTCCGAAGCGGACAAAGAAAGCCGCTGCCACAAGATGCGGCTGAACGCCGCAGAGCTGGAACAGGCGGTATTCCTGACGCTGAAAAAGCAGATGGAGGCCGCCGCGCCGCCTGCCCCGGATGATATGCTTCGGGTGGATGCTTCCGTACCGGAACGCGCCGAATATGAGCAGCAGATTGAGGCGCTGCAAGACGGTAAGTGCGCCTTGTATGAACGCTATCTCATGGGCGAGATTGATCTGAACACCTACAAGGCGGAAAAGGCCGCGTGTGACGAGCTGCTTTTGAAAACAAAAAACGCCTATGCCGCAGTATTGGCACAGGCGAAACAGAAGCAGGACGAACAGGCACGGCAGGACAGCCGCAAGGAAGCGTCCAAGGCGATTTTCGATGCGGACACGCTGACCACCGAGCTGGCCGAGCTGTTGATCGACCGGGTGCTGGTATATCCCGATAAGCGCATCGAGATCGCATACAAAATCCAAGACATTTTCGATTGAGGTGGCAGTCATGAAAATCGCTTTCTATTGCAGAGTGGACGGACAGGGCTTTGGCTTTGTCCTCCCCGATGAAGCTGACAAGCTCCGCGAGTTTTTCGCCGAGCATCAGGATAAGCCTGCGCTTGAAAAGCCATCGAGCGCAAGCTAAAAATTTTTGTCGTGTGCTTGACATACGGGTGGCGGAGATCATGGAAGCGTACCCGCTCACAGCCCGCGTGGTCCAACAGCCTGTGCAGCCGCTGGCGCACCACCGAGGGCAGCAGGGGCGAGTCCTCCTTCTTGGGGGACGGGAACAGCCATCTGGAAACATTCCTTTTCCGGTACTCTCTGAACACCTCCAGCACTTTGGGCGGTAGGAGCAGAGTGCGTACCGCCGCCTTTGTTTTCGGCTCGGTGACCACCACCTCCGAGCCTATGACCACCGCCTGCTTGCTGATTCGCACTTCGCCCGTGGTCAAATTCAGGTCCTCCCATTGCAGGGCCGTCAGCTCGCCCAACCGCAGTCCTGTGGCAAATTCCAGCAGGAACAACTCGTAGTACTTTTCCTCCTTCGCCTGGATCAGCAGCTTTTGCATGGACTCCCGCGAGAGGAGATTCATTTCCCCTTTTTGGGCGGGCGGCAGCTTGCATCCGGACGCCGGGTTCTGTGGAATCAGGTTTTCCGATACTGCCTTTTCCAGTGCCCGCCGGCACAGGCTGTGGATGTTGCGGAGTTGGGAGTCCGCCAGCCCCGTTTTACCGTCCGATTGGTCCGCACGCCCCTCCGTTTTCAGCCAGGCGAAGAACTGCTGCATATCCTTCGCGGTCAGCCTGTTCAGCGGGATATGACCCAGTCCCGGGCTGATGTACAGCCGGAGGTAGCCTTCGTAGATCCGCCGTGTGCTGGGACGGGCGGCGGGTCTGCTGTGCCTCTCATACCAGTGCTCCATCCAATCCCCGAAGGGCATATCCGCCTTGATCCTCGGCGGCGCAGGCGGCGCGAGGGCGTCCTTCAGCGTTTTCAGCTTCTCCACACACTCAGATTTTGTTTTAGCCAGCACATTTTTCGTTTTCGGCAGACCCTTGTCATCGTAGCCGATGACCACACGGCCCTCCCATCGGCCGTCCTTTCTCAGGCGGACAGTTCCTTCTCCATTTTTCCGTTTTCTTCCCACGGTCTCAGCTCCTCTCCGAAAATGTCTGTGAGGAATTCCCCCACGATCTCTGCCGCCCTCTTTTGCATATCGCCGGTGGTGTGGGTGTAGGTATCCAGCGTGAATGCCGCTCTTGTATGGCCAAGGATCCCAGAGAGCGTTTTCACATCCACGCCGGAGGTCAGCGCATGGGTGGCGAAGGTGTGGCGCAGATCATGAAAGCGGATGTCAGGCAGTCCCGCCTGCTCCAGCAGCAGCTTCATGCGCCGGTAGGCGGCGTCCGGGGCAGTCGGCCGCTCCGGGCGGAGCAGGTCCGGGAATATCCAAGCTGTCTTCGCCGCCCGCTTTCTCTCCTTCAGCAGCACCGCAAGGCTGGGCGGCAGGGTGATCGTCCGTGTCCCCGCGTAGGTCTTGGTATCGCCTGTGGTAAGGCCCTTGCCCTTCTCCCGGCGCACCGTGCGGCAGATTTTCAAGGTTCCATTCGCTGCATCGAAGTCCTCCCACCGCAGGCCGCACAACTCGCCCCGGCGCATGCCGGTGGTAAGCTCTGTGTAGAAGAGGTCATGCCATAAGGCGTCCTTCTGAATGGTCTCCAGGAGGCGGTCGACCTGCTCCGCCGTCAGTACCTCCTTTTCCTGATAGCTGAACTTTGGCGGCGTCACCTCCTCCACAGGATTCCTCGGAACGAGCCGCGCCTGTGCCGCTGCTTTCAGGATCCCATGGAGCGTGGTATGGATGCGGCGGACCGTGCCGCTGGCCAGCTTCCGGGACAGCATATCATAAAACCGTTGGATGTCCACTGCTTTGATTTGACTGATCCGCTTCTCTCCGAGGCAGGGACGGATATGGTTCTCGATGTAGCCGCGGTAACCATTCAGGGTACCGGGCCGCACCAGCCCCTCCTTGCTCACCAGCCATTGATCCAGCCACTCGGACAGGGTGAGCCTGCTCTGCTCCGTCAGGTCGACGCCCTGATAGGCGGTGATGCACTTCCGCAGCCTTGCGGTCAGCTCCTTTTGGGTGTCGGCGTAGACATAGCGGAAGATGGAGTCGCCGTTGTCCTTGTGCCCAACTACGATGCGGCCCTCCCATCGGCCATCCTCCCGCTTGCGCACCATGCCGTCACCGGATGGTCTTCGTTTTGCCATGTGGTTTCACCTCCGAGGTTTTTTCTTTGATTAGGCGCAGCAGCTCCTGCGTGGCCTGAGGTTTATTCTGTAAACACACAATACCGAAGACGCGGAGAGAAAGCGAGTGGAATCCCCGGCACCGGCGCAAGTTCTACGAAAGCAACAATCCGACCACGCCATCCTCTCCCGCGATCCGGCTTTACTTCGGACCTAATCAAAATCCGGCAGCATCCGCTGGATGTCCTGAGCATCCTCAAACCTGATCTGCCCGTTGGTGCGCTTGACCTCGTCCGTCACATAGCCGCGCAGGGCGCGGCGGTCCTCCATAGCGTCGCCGAAGTGCGCGGCGATGGTGTGGGCCATGATGCCCTGCTCCACCGCGCACTTGAACAGGAGGCAGTTGGTGCGGTTGGTGCTGTCCGCCACGATCCCGCGCAGCGTCGCTGTCAGCGCGTTGGGGAGGTACTCGCTTGCATCCTCCGCGCCCAGGTAGCCCATGTAGAAGTGCAGCGACTTCTCAATGAACTCGCTGCGGCTTTTACAGTTGGCCTCCTCCAGCCAGCCGTCCATGCGGCGGATCGTCGAGGGTCTGAGCCAAGCGGGGATCCGCGTCTTATTCTCGTGTTCCATATTGATTTCTCCTTTTTCTCTGGTGTGACACCGCGCAAACCCGCACGGTGTCTGGATTTTTCGTCTTTTCGACCACCTGAGACCCGCAAGAAGTCCCAAACCGACCTCGGAGCGGCATCCTCGGAAAGCCCCGCACTGCGGGGCTTTGTGGGCGAGAGGGGTCGCTTTGCGACCACCTCTCTTTATCTTGTGCTTTTATCGAACAGGTGGGTTTCAGCGGAACTCGCCATAGCCAGGGGGAAAGCGGTGAACCCATGCGCCCTGTTCTCCCTTTGCGCTTGTGTCAGAAAAGCAGCAAATTCGGCATCAGCGAGACGGGGGTGGTATCACTACCCTCGGCGTGGGCCGCGCGCTCCCGAAACCCTGCGCGGCCGCGGGTCAGGAGGGCGTATTTTGCCGTTTTACGCGCTCTGCTCTCCCGCTGCTGGAGTGAACGCAGCGCCCAGCTTTTCGGCTCTTGCCTGTGCCCGCTGCCGTTCCATGGCTTGCCCCGCCTTCTCCAGCTGACGCTCATAACAGAGGGCGAGGGCATTCTTGATCGGCAGGATGGTGTACCTGAGACAGCCGTTGCGCTTGAGACCGTCCCTGGTGATGATCTCCGTGCGCTCTGTTCGGATGAGCCCATGCTCCTCCAGCGCAGCAACATACTTTGCCACGGTGTTGACCGAGATACCCAGCTTCCTTGCGATGGTGGGGTAGCTGACGATGCATTGGTAGGTGCGGCGATCCTCAATGCGGAGGAGGTAGGCGTAGATGTTGATCTCCAAGTGGTGCAGTCCCAGATCAAAGACTGCGTTGGGAACGGGAAAGAAATTCTTGATGGTGTCCTTCTTCACATAGGGCGTGTTCAGCATTCCGATGCCCCTTTCGTGTGCGCGGTGATCCATTTCCGCAGTTCCTCCTTCGGAACGACGATGCGCTTGCCGATCCGCAGAGAGGGAAAGTCATCCTCCTGAACGAGTTCATAGACGCTGGAGTCCGAGACTCCCATGAGATCCACCACCTGCTTCACATTCAGCAGCAGGGGCAGTTCATCATAGCTGGTATAAATGCTTTTCTTCAAATCGTGTCCTCCTTGCAGCTTTGTCGGTAGAGCGTATTCAGTTTTTGTCGGTAATGTGTATTTCGATCTCACCCCCCTATGTTTTTTCTCTGCTGTGCGCCGCGCCCTCGCTCCGTTGATGCGCTCCCCCTTCGCGGGATCGTGGCGACACTTCGCCCGGAGCATCCGGGCTGCGGCGGCAGGGATTCACTTTTCAAGGTTCCAAAAATAACGGTTGACATATCTGCCTTAATAGATTAGACTTATTTCATAAAGCCCGTTTCCTGCGTCTACTTCTGGGCATACTATAACATGTCAACACCCCGTTGTCAAGTCTTATTAAACGCTATGTATTTCATCAGTCTAATCTCGTTTTAAGGAGCGTCCATTATGCATACCTACATTTTCAGAACCTACATCGACGGCGGCAGGGAGTACTACGAGTACACCGATGCAGCGGACAGAGAGCAGACCATAAAAAAAGACTTTCCGTTTCCGGAAAGTCTGATGAGTCTGCTGTATATGGATATCTGGGAGCTGGAGCCCATCACCAGGAAGATGGACAGGGCGTTGCTGTCTTTTTATCAGTCCAGGGACAACAACGAACTGCAAACCGTAGTGGCCGGTTTGAATGAACTGGCGCCCCGGCATATCTGCTTTGAGCTGCTGCGGCTGGACTGGCTGGAGCGGCTGGATATGGTAGACAGTACCGCGCCCGGAGATTTTCAGGACTTGCTGCCCCACAAGAAGATTTCCCATCTCTGCAGCAGCATCGACACCATGCAGAAGCAGATCAAGGGGCTGATCGCGCAGGTGCTGGACATGGACGGGGAGAAGAAATCCGTATCCGAGAAGATGGTGGCCTACTACAATGCCGAGGGCGGCGACACATTGTACACTTTCCAGTTCCAGCCACAGCCTGTCAACTTCGAGGTCATCGACAGACGGATCTTTGCTGAGGTGCTATATCCCAAGGACATCTATGACCTCATCGACCACCATATACGGGAGTGCGTGAAGCGTGAGGTGAGGATGCGGGTATGCAAGAACTGCCTGCGCTACTTCGCTGTGACGGGCAAGGCCAGCACGGAGTACTGCGGCCGGGTCTGCGACAGCAAGGGCCGCACCTGCCGGGAGATAGGGGCCATCAACACATGGACGCAGCGCAAGCAGGGCGATGAGGTGTTCAAGGAATATCGCAGGGAGTACAAAAAGCGTTTCGCCCGCATCAACGCAGGCAAGCTGACCAAGAGTGCGTTCTACGCCTGGAGCGAGGAAGCCAGAAGGAAGAAAGAGGATTGCGACAACGGCACGATCACACCGGAGGATTTCTCCCGCTGGCTGAAGGAGTCGTGAGAAGAATATCATCTTTTTCAAGGGGGTTATCGTATTCCGTTTTGGCCTTTTTAAGGCATCTCCGGTTCTGGAGCAAGGCGCACGGTGAAGTCCTGCGCTACAGCACCCTCCGGCAGCAGCTTCGCCATGAGGACGAGCCGCTGGTTGCCGGTATTGTACTCATCGTACTTCCGGCAGCAGGTGGAAAGGGTCAGCACGGTGTCCTCCTCGCCGAAGGTTACACCGTCAAATTCCAGCCAGTTCTTCTTTGCCACCTGCTCAAAGAAGTTTGTCAGCTCCTCGCCTGTGGGATCGGGAGCGATGTAATCAAAGTCAATATCCGTGATGAAGCAGGCTGTGATCTGGAAGACCATGTCCTCGCCTTTCACCGAGAGGTAGACATACGGGTTCTCCTTCACATAGTCCGCATCCATATACCGATGGAGCTTTGTGAGCTTTGGCCCGTCCGGGTCGCAGTTGCTGGCAGAGTGACCGAAGATGACGGTATTCCTGTCCAGCTTGCTCCGGCTGCTCAAACGGTTGTCACAGTGGGCGTAGTAGCAGCCCCATTCGCTGTAGTTCCCGTTCTCGTCCTTTTGCAGGTAGTAAGCGTTGTCCTTCGCCTGCACCACGGGGTCGTCCACCTCGGCACCGGGCATATATAGCCACGCCACGGCGTCGGCGTATTTCTTTCTTGCGTCCTTCAGCTCCTTTTGCCGGTCCACGGTGGGGATGATCTCGCCGGTGGGCTGTGGCTCGGTCACTTCGGGTACGCTGGGATATTCCTCTTTCTGATGGCAAGCGGTGGCACTGATCGCCGTCCCCATCAGCATAATGGCGACGAAGGTGCAAAACAGAAATCGAGTGATCTTTTTCATAGTGTTTTCTCCTGCCGCGTGGGATGGCGGCATGGCTCATGGGTTGTGAATGGCGTACAGAGTTTCCTGTGGCGAAAAGGAAACAGCGCGGAGGCCGGTGCTATTGACCGTCCGCCGCGCTGTCCTTTGCTTTTTGGGGGAGCAGATGACAGTGTAGGAGTATATCCGGCATCTGCTCGTTGCGGGTAAAGAGATATCTGCTGCCAATAGAATCATTCGTGAGAATACAGAAGAGAGAGAACGCTTTCTGCTTTCGAGCAAGATCGAAAGCACAGCACCGCAGAACTTCTGTCATCTTCCCAAGCCGTGCGCAGCGCAAAGGGCTCCGTGATAAACTGAATGTCTGGCAGCATTAGAAAGGTTACGGGGCAAGTCACCGTTAGGTCTGCTGTCAATTGGATCGTTCTGATAAGCAGGACCCGATCGCCTTTCTTAGCCCGCTCTGAAGGTTTTCCATGAAATAGCTTATGCAGATCCATCTCGCTTGCCGCGAGGTGATAGCATTTCAGCGGGTGCATACGTCATCCCTAATTACTTGCTGTGAGCACGGTACAGAAAAGTCACGATTTGTGCGCGGGTGCAGCCCTCGTCAGGACTGAAGGTGGATAGCGTTGTCCCGACCGTGATCTTATGCTTGACCGCCCACAGCACAGCGTCGATATAGTAGGCGTCCGCGGCTACATCGGTAAAGGGATTGGCCGTTTTTGCAGAGGGAGAATTGGCTGCTCTCCACAAGAAGGTCACAATATGTGCGCGGGAGCAGGTCAGCTCGGGGCTGAAGGTCGTTGCGCTCGTGCCAACGGTAATACCGTTCTCCACAGCCCACAGGACGGCCTCGTAATAGTAGCTGCCATTCAGCACATCCTCAAAGGGCATTGCTTCTGTTTTTGGTGTGGGGCTTCCGGCAACTCTCCACAGGAACGTCACAGCCTGCGCACGGGTACAAATGCCATCCGGCGTGAAGTAATTATTACCCGTGCCGGTGGTGATTCCATTTTTAACCGCCCAGTCGACCGCTTCCTCATAGTAGCTGCCCTCCGCTACATCGACGAATACGCCGGTCTGGGGGTTGCCGTTTGCCTTCATAAAGACTACCTCGATGGTGTGATCCTTCGTGACATTCTTGAAGGTGTAGGACTTCACAGAGCCCACGCTCTTACCATCCACCAGCACCTTGGCTACGGCGTAGCCCTTGTCCGGGGTGATGGTGAAGGTCTGATCCCATCCGTGACGGACGGAGGTCCAGCCGGAGGGAGAGATAGAGCCGTTCAAGCCGGAGATCGCCCTGATGGTGTGGTAGGTGTAGCCGCCACCGCCGCCACTGCTGCCACCGCCGCCGATGTAGGTCCAGTGGGCGTACACAGTGGTGTTTTCATAGAATACAGTAGCGGTCGTGATCTTCGTGCCGCCGCTTGCCGCGGTGTACCAGCCGTCAAAGCTGTATCTGCCGCTGTGGGTGGCGGTAGGCAGCTCGGGGAGCTTTTGGTCAATGGTAGTCATGCTGGTAACGGAGGGGGTGCCGCTATTGCCATTGAAGGTGATGGTGTACCGTTGCCCCTGGTGGTTGTTGCACTGCACAAGAACCTCCAGAGGGGTAAGCTCCCCTGCGGGCATCCACTTCCCCACGGCAGAGTTATAGCGCATCTGAATTTTCAGATTGTCCGTGGCTTGGTTGGGTGCCACGCTGTGGGTGATGCCCGTGTCAATGGTGTACTGCTTGCTGTACACCGAGGGGATAAGGGTAAGGGTCGCCTGGCTGGGGTCGTTGGGATCCGGCATAATGGAGACACTGCCGGGGAGGATGCCGTAGTTCTTGAACTGTGTTCTGTCCGTGCTGCACTGCACCCGGACCTGCACCTGCTCCAAGCCGCCGACATTCTCCTCCGTGGGATACGGCGGAGTCTGCAGGTCGTGGCTATTGCACTTCACGTAGATCACCAGAGGGGTAATCTCCTCTGCGGGCATCCACTTCCCCACGGCGGGATCATAGCGCATCTGAATTTTCAGATTGTCCGTGGTTTGGCTGAGATCCACGATGTGGGTGATGCCCGTGTCGGTGCTGTACTGCGTGCTGTACACCGAGGGGATAAGGGTAAGGGTCGCCTGGCTGGGGTTGTTGGGATCCGGCATAATGGAGACACTGCCGGGGAGGATGCCGTAGTTCTTGAACTGTGTTCTGTCCGTGCTGCACTGCACCCGAACCTGCACCTGCTCCAAGCCGCCGACATTCTCCTCCGTGGGATGCGGCGGAGTCTGCGGATGCTGGCCGTCACATTTCACCAAAATGGTCAAATTCGGGAAAGTGCCATCCAGCTCCCACTTGTCGTTGACATACTTCAGAGTAAAAGCTGCGTGGGTGTTCCCCTCCAGCCCTGCCTTTTCGTGCGTTTTTTTGGTGTCCGCATCGTACTTGTCCTTGTAAGCGGACAAATTGATCTTGACGATGGCCTTCAAAACACCGTTGTCCATGTAGGGCGTCGCGTTGCTCAAGTCAAAGCCGCCGGGGATCCTCCCGTATGCTTTGCTGTCGCCGGTTGTTTGGCACTTGACGGTGACAAGGTTTGCGGGAATGTTGAGTCCCGCAAGATCATCTTCTGTGATTGCGGGTGCGGGCACCCAGTTAACCTGAAGGGTACATGTCATCATCAATTTCCCCGTCGTTTCTGGAGTACCATACGTCGCCTGTCTTTCACCGCAGTCATAGAGATAGGTCACAGTAGCGGCATTCTCGTCGACTGTCAGAATATTGCCGTCAACTCTGCCACCCGCCCAATTGCTGGCTTTGCTCACATCAAAGCCGGTAGGCAGTGTGGAGAGATCAAAGGTTCTCGTTGCGGTGGAAACTGTGATGGGATAAGGGAGGTTATCAAATTTTACTTCCATGGTGGAGCCGCTATCCCCTAAGTACATGGAGGTGAGAGGGTTAGTATATACCCACAACCGCTGTAGATTACTATTCTTGCTGGTATCCAAAGTGATCAGTTGGTTACCAAAGAGATGAAGAAACTTCAGTTTTGTATTTTCGCTGACATCTATGTTGGACACGTTGTTTCCGCAGAAATAGAGCTCTTCCAAATTCGTATTATTGGTAAGATCCAAAGAACTCAACTTACTATTGAAGCAGCCGAAATATTTTAGCTCTGTGTTCTTGCTGAGATCTAAGGTTGTTAATTCATTGTCTCCACATTCGAGCGTTTCCAGCGCAGAGTTATTGGTAAGATTCAAATCAGCCAAAGCGTTATCGTTACAGTAGAGAACTTTCAGTTCTGTGTTTTGGCTGACATTCAGAGTGGTTAAGTCTGGGATATAATTACACCTGAGGTATCCCAGCTTCTTATTATGAGAGGTATCCAAGGAGGTCAATTTAGTTCTGCTGCACTCGAGATTTGTCAATGCAGTAAAATACTCAATGCCTTTAAAAGATGTTATGGGTTTCCCTTCCACGGAGATTTCCTTCGCCTCGGCAATCTCATCCGCAGAAAGGGTGTCATCCTTGTTTGTATCAAATTTATCCTTGACATACTGCCGGAAGCCTTCATCCGGGAAGTTTGTTTCGTCAATCACCACATCGTCGGCGGCAAAGGCGGCGGTGGGCAGCAGCGTCAGCACCATGCAGCAGAGCAGCAGGATGCTGAGAAGTCTTTTTCTCATGGTCTTGTTCCTCCGTTTTCTTTGTAATCGGTTAATATGGTCGCTGCAATTCTTCTGTTCCTTAACTCGTCTCCTACGGTCACCCCCTTTTTCCTGCGGTACACTTCCACAGCAACAGAATGGCGATTCTGTTGCATCACTGTGTCCGCTGCCAACAGCGTAGACCCTAAACGGCGGAACAGAGGGTAAAAATGGCGCATAAAATCAGGCCGGGAGAGAAGATTTTTTCATCCGGCCTTGTTGCCGTTATCGTTTTTTGACTTTTTTCGCTGGGTTTTTCAAATTTTTCTTGCTAATGATACTGGGTCTCTGTTATGATGTAGATGTAATAAGGGATTGTTACAACTATTCCGCAACAGAATCGCCATTATGTGAGCAGTGTTCGGCTGACGCGCTCCAGCAGCTTCATGTGCTGCCGTCCGGTTTCCATGGTGTAGATGCGGGTGGTGTTCACGCTGGCGTGGCCGAGGATGTCCGCAAGACGCAGCAGGTCCTTTTCCACGCTGTAAAAAACGCGGGCGAACAGATGCCGCAGAGAATGGGGAAAGACCTTGCGCGGGTCCACCCCCGCCCGCTCACACAGGGCTTTCATGCGCCGCCAGACCGTGCTGCGGTCCAGCGGCGTTTTATTTTTCGAGAGGAACACGCTGCCGGTGGTGACGCCGGCCTTTTTCATATAGCCCAGCAGGAGCCTTCGCAGCGCGGCGGGAATGAGGATCACGCGGGTTTTCCCCTTGTTGCGGACGACGGCGCGACCCTCCCGCACCGCCTCGGCGGTGATGTGCCGCAGCTCGGAGACTCGGATGCCCGTGCCGCAGATGGTCTGCATGACAATGCCGATCTGTGCCCCGCCCGCGGCGCGGACAAGGCGGGCGTATTCCTCGCGGGAGAGCTCCCGTTCCTCGCTCCCGAACAGCGTCCGCTGGACGCGCAGGGGCTTCACGCGGCAGTCGGCGCGGCCGGAAAAGGACAGGTAGCTGTTGATCCCCGCCAGCATGGAGTTGACGCTGGCGGCCTCGTATCGCTCGGTCAGTCCTTCCTTGTAGCAGACGGTCAGCTCCTTGGTGGGCTCGCGCCCGTCCAGCCAGCACAGGAAGGCGCGGGCGTCGCGCAGATACTTTTCTATCGTGGCGGGACTTTTCTCGTTTTCGCGCAGGTGCTTTTCAAAGGCTTGCAGCTCGTTCATGAAATTATCCTCCGTATCATAGCTTTAGAGTTATTGTATGATATGGGGGTGTTCTTTACACGCCACACCCGTCTTTTCTCCAGCTTCGCTCTTCCCGGAAGATATCACGCCGTGCTGGCTGTTTTCTTTGATTATGGCATCCCACCTCATGGGGTGGCCTCGGCGCGGTTTTCATGTTGTTCATCGAGTGGAAAAGCGGGATTCTGAGAATACGACAAAGCCCCGCCGGAATTACTCCGGCGAGGCATTGCCTTTGACCACATAAAATGCCACAGACAGGTGTGGAACACATGGGAGATGTGGGGCACAAGATGTTAGGAAAGGAATTAAAATCGAGAGAAAACCACTGAAAACGGCTAAAAAGTGTAGGAAAAATAATGCGGTAGCTCTTTGTCTATGGCGTAGCAAGATTTGAGCTGCTACGGAGACTTCCGCCGACTACAACGGTATAAAGCGTACCGATTTTCTATCAAAGCGCCGCCGCAAACCGTTGTGACACGTGGCTTTGCGGCGACTTTTCTCAAATTTAGCGTCAAACCGTTCTGGGAACCTCGAAAAAAGCGTCAATTTCCAAACCCCGCAAACCCTTGCGGCAGCTCGCACTGCGGGCTGCTGTGAATAGGCATTGGCGCGAAAAGCGCCAATGCCTTTCTCCTGCTTTCTTTTTCGCCCTCGAAAAAGCCGTGAAAAGCGCAGGAAACGCAGTCATACCAACGTTTCCAGCACATTGTCCACACGGACTTCAACACCTACAGCACAAACGGCCCACGTTCGCTTTCACACCTGAAAGTGGATACACACTCGGCTTACGGAGAAAGATTGCACACAACGGCTTACACGCCGAAACAGGAGGCATTTCGGATGGGGCGCTATCATTACCCTCGACACGTACTGCACGTTCACGAACATCCCCGGGCCGGGTATCAGAACGGCGTGCTTTGCCGCTTTTGGGGCTTGGTCGTGGGTGCTCCCAAAGAACGCAGAGAGCCTGCGGGACAGCGATGCGCTTATGCGCGTCGCTGTCCCGAGGCGTCGCGGCCCCGCTGGGCCGCGTGATCTTTTTACTTTTGTCGAAATTGCGGCTTGTACGCCCTGCGTTCAGTGCTTTCCGCATGTATGGGGCAGGGGTGGTATCACTACCCTCAGCGCGCTTTACGTGCTGCTGAAACGCCGGACGGCCGCTTGTCAAAGTGGCTAATTTGTCATTTTCTGAGGTTGCCGAGCAGCACTCCCTGCGCGGTCACTTTTTCTGCTAATACGCAGATATCCCTGTCGGCAATTTCAGTAGCAAACACTTTTGCGTTATGGTACGATAAGTCCCAAATTCGGACCTTTCGGAGATGAGGGTGAGCCAGAATGACAGAAAAGGAAAAAATGCTGAAGCAAATGCTTCATGACGCGAATGATCTAAAGAGCTATCAGATGATCTGGCTCGGACAAAGGATCTTTGTTATGACTACAACCAACTTTGCCCATCTGATGAAGAAGGAACGCAAAACTGATGAAAAAGTTGGTGGTCGAAGTCAAAGGAGCATTGTGATGAGATTTGTCAAGGGTAAATTACACCAGTAATTTATTGAAATCATTTGTTTTAGAAATTCAAGGGATATATTTTATTCCCCACTGCATAATGGCATAAAATACCGGCAACAAATCTTGCCCTTTCAGTGTTAGGGAGTATTCTACTCGCAACGGCATCTCATTGTACTGGATTCGTTGTATCAAATCATCGGCTTCCAACTCTTTGAGGGCATTTGTCAGCGCCGTATTTGTAATTGGCTTTAGCATCTTTTTCAGTTCCCCAAACCGCATGGGACACTTGATGCATAGTTCATAGAGAATTTGGAGTTTCCATTTGCCCTGCAGCATTTGAACCACCGGCGTGACCGGGCAGTTTCCATCATCGGTTAGAATGACACTGCCAACCTTTTCTTTGAATTCTTCATAAGTCATGATTGGATCTTTCCTCGTCTTTTGCAGTATACTTTTTGATACCAGGTACAAACAATTTGCGTACTTGAACAAAAATTGCTGTCAAGTATAATAAATATATCACTGGTTGGCCATGCAGTCAACGACTGAAATTTCTCAGAAAGGTCTGAATGACATGAAAGAACTGAACATTATGGAGGCTACTGTTCTGACCTCCCCCAATCCGCTGACACTGATCTGCTCTAAAAAGGAGGATGGTTCTACGAACCTGGCTCCCATTTGCTTTGTGTCTTACCTCTCCTTCAATCCGCCCATGGTGGGTTTCGCCACTGGCAAACAGTCCCACACCGGTAAGCAGGTACGGGAGACCGGCAAAGTCATCGTCACTGTTCCCGGTGAGAGTCTGGCAGGCGCAGTAATGGCCTGCGGAGCATCTACCGGTGCCGAGACCGACAAGGTGGCCGCCAACAACATCGAGATGATGACTGTGGAGGGCAGCAACATCCAGATTCCGGCGGACACCCGGCTGGCGATGGTGGCTACCTTGCAGCAGTCGGTGGAGGTGGGCGACCATATCCTGCACATCTGTCAGGTGGACAAGTTCCTGGGCGATGAGGACAAGAAGGGCCTGTATGCCTGGAACGGCTTCGGGAAAGTTGCACCTGCGGTAGAAGGCTAAATCTTAAAATGGTAAGGAGGTGTCAGCGGTGGCTGTTTGTATCAAAGACTGTATTCAGAACATGAATCTGGTGATTGGCTGTACTATTGGTTGCAGCTACTGCTACGCTAGAAACAATGTTCGTCGGTTTCACATGATCGACGACTTTGAAAAGCCGGAGTTTTTTCCCAATAAGCTGCGGCTGATGGAGAAAAAGCGCCCACAGAATTTTCTGCTCACCGGCATGAGTGATTTTGCCCACTGGAATCCGGAATGGCGGAATCAGATATTTTCTAAAATGGCTGAAAACCCACAGCATCAGTATCTGTTTTTGACCAAGCGACCGGAGGATATTGTGTTTTCCACTACCCTGGAGAATGCTTGGTTTGGTGTAACTGTTACCTCCAGCAAGGAAAAGGACCGCATCCAGGCTTTACGGGAGCATATCCATGGCGGACACTATCATGTGACCTTTGAACCTATGTTTGATGATGTTGGCATGGTAGATCTTACCGGCATCGAATGGATCGTCATCGGTACTGAGACCGGACGCAGGAAGGGTAAAACCGTATCCAAACCGGAGTGGGTACGGAATTTGACCGATCAAGCTCACACACTGGGCATCCCTGTATTCATGAAGGAAGATCTACTTCCTATCATGGGAGAGGCACAAATGGTACAGGAATTTCCCCCGGCCTTTTACCGGGTATTGGAGGAACAGAAGACATGGCAGAAGTGAAAGAGAGCAGCATTCTGATTCAGGATGTCGAAACCAAAAATATTATGACAAAATCCACCCTGCCGGTGGGCGGCTATTCCGTCAATCCTTATGTAGGCTGTACCCATGGTTGCAAATACTGCTACGCTTCGTTCATGAAGCGGTTCACCGGCCATACTGAGCCTTGGGGTACTTTTCTGGATGTGAAATATTGGCCGGCAATCAAAAACCCCCGGAAGTACGCCGGACAGCGCGTAGTCATCGGCTCGGTGACCGATGGCTATCTGCCCCAGGAGGCTCAGTTTCAGAACACCCGAAAGCTTCTTGAGCAGCTTCGGGGCAGCGAGGCGGAAATTCTCATCTGTACCAAGTCAGACTTGGTGATCCGTGATATCGACCTTCTGAAAGAACTGGGAAAGGTCACGGTTTCCTGGTCGATCAATACGCTGGACGAGGATTTTAAAAACGATATGGACAATGCCGTCAGCATCAAGCGGCGGCTGGATGCCATGAAGCAGGTTTATGACGCAGGTATCCGCACCGTGTGCTTTATCGCTCCGGTTTTTCCCGGTATCACGGATTTCGAGGCTATCTTCCATCAGGTCAGAAATCAGTGCGACCTGGTGTGGCTGGAAAATCTAAACCTGCGAGGCGGATTCAAAAAAGACATCCTTGACTATATACGTAAAAAACATCCTGACTTGGTTCCGCTGTACGACGCTATCTACAACAAGAGGGACAGAAGCTACTTCCGTGGTTTGGAGGATCAAGCGGAACGGCTGGCGAAAGAAAACAGCTGTCCCTTCGTGGACAACGAGCTACCCTACGGACGAGCAGAGCCTGGGCACCCGGTCATTGTGGATTACTTTTACCATGAGGAAGTGCGTGGCTCGGAAAACACTGGGAAGCGAACTCAAAAAGTATGATCTTAGGGTGCTCTGAAACGTAGTATGGACAATCGACACCCACACTCTAAGTTACGTGTGTCAACGTGATAAAAATTATATTGGACAAACGCTTGACAACTTTTGTTTTGTAATTTCAAAATTTTCTCTGACCCATTTTTGACCCAGAACACGAAAAAAGCTGGCAGGGCTGGACGGAAACAATGGAAAACTCACCGAACGAATGGCGGTAAAAAGCACAAATCGGAGCCGAAACGACTCCGATTTTGCTTTGAGACAACCTACGGACCAGAAGGCCGGGGGTTCGAATCCCTCACGGCGTGCCAAAAAGACCCGAAACCGTAAGGCTTCGGGTCTTTTTGTTTGCATAAGTTGTTGTTTTCTCCCGCTGCTTTTTTCTGACCCAAACGCTGACCCCAACGGGAGTGGGCAGCGGAAACCGTCAGACAGCACGGGAGAGGATGCTCCCCATTGTTTGCGCCGCCTTGAGCTGTGCGTCGGTGGTGACGTGGGCGTAGGTGTCCAGCGTGAAGCCCGCAGAGTAGTGGCCCAGCATTGATGACACCGTTTTCACGTCCACGCCGTTCTGGAGCGCGCAGCAGCAGGTCGTCGGGCCGGGCGGGGATTCCAGCCCCCAGTGCCTCTACATAGCCCCGCAGATGTGCCGGCAGATCTGTTACCCCCAACAGGCGCAGCACGCAGTGCAGCGTTTCCGGTGGTAGACCGTGGAGTTTGTTTCGTTATACTTCCCGGCGCAGCACACGGTAGACGAAGGACATATCCAGTCCGCCGCGCACCACGTCTGCCAGCAGGTCATACTGCCGCTCCTTGTAGCCGCGGGTGTCGAAGGTCGCCAGCGCGTCAAAGGACACGCCTTTTCTGGCGCACAGCGTCCGCAGGATCGTATCGGCGATGCCCGGCGCGTCAAAGATACCGTGGACGTAGCTGCCGTACACGTTTCCGCCGCCGCTGAGGGCGGGCATCTCCTGCCGGCTGCGCCCCATGTGGATCTCGTACCCCTCGTAGGCCAGGCCGTTCAGGGTGGAGAGCAGCCCCTCCACACCGTGAAAGACGCCCTGCGTCTGGGTCTGCACCTTCTCACCACGGAACTCGGTGTCCATGTCCAGCAGCCCCAAGCCGCTGATCTCCGTGACCCCGGCGGCCTCCACCTGCTCGGGGTCGGACACGGTGTGCCCCAGCATCTGGTAGCCGCCGCAGACGCCGAAGATCAGCGTACCGGCGTCTGCCGCTTTCAGGATGGCCGCCTCCAGACCGGACTGCCGCAGCCACCGTAGGTCGGCGATGGTGCTCTTGGTACCCGGCAGCAGGATCATGTCCGGCCGATGCAGGTCGCTCACCTGATCCACATAGCGCAGCGACACGTTCTCGTAATGTTCAAAGGGACTGAAATCCGTGAAATTGGAGATACGCGGCACACGGATCACCGCGATATCCAAGAGTTTCCGCTCCGTGGAGCGGCCGAACCGCTCGGTCAGGCTGTCTTCATCGTCGATGTCCACATGGGTGTAGGGGATGACCCCCGCCACCGGGATGCCGCACAGCTCCTCCAGCGTCTTCAGCCCCGGTTCCAGAATGGCCC
This sequence comes from Vescimonas sanitatis, assembly GCF_049060325.1. Taxonomy (NCBI): domain Bacteria; kingdom Bacillati; phylum Bacillota; class Clostridia; order Eubacteriales; family Oscillospiraceae; genus Vescimonas; species Vescimonas sanitatis. Next base: position 449,171 of record NZ_JBMGPW010000001.1, read on the forward strand.
GGTCGCCCCGGAATTTGTTGACCACCACGCCCTTGATGCGGCGGCGCTCGTCCTCCTCCAGCAGCGCCACCGTGCCATAGAGCTGGGCGAATACGCCGCCCCGGTCGATGTCGCCTACCAGCAGCACCGGCGCGTCCACCAGCTTGGCAAGACCCATGTTCACAATGTCATCCTGCTTGAGATTGATCTCCGCGGGGCTGCCCGCCCCCTCGATAACGATCACGTCGTACTCTGAGGCCAGACTGTTGTAGGCCTCCAGCACGGCAGGGATGTAGTCCCGCTTGCGGCGGAAATACTCCATGGCCTGCATATTGCCCCGCACTTGGCCGTTTACGATGACCTGACTGCCCACGTCGGTGGTGGGCTTGAGCAGGATGGGATTCATGCGGGTATCCGGCTCGATCCCGGCGGCCTCTGCCTGCACCACCTGCGCCCGGCCCATCTCACCGCCGTCCCTGGTGATGAAGGAGTTTAGCGCCATATTCTGGCTCTTGAACGGTGCCACGCGGTAGCCGTCCTGCTTCAGAACGCGGCAGAGTCCCGCCGCCAGCAGGCTCTTTCCGGCGTTGGACATGGTTCCCTGTATCATAATATTCATAGCCATAGCGATTTCTCCTTGCAGAATTGCCGGATGGCCGTTATCAACGCTTCGTTTTCCTCATGGGGCCGCACGGCGATGCGATACCACCCGTCGTCCAGCCCACTGTAATTCCCGCAGCTCCGGATGGCGATGCCCTGCCGCAGAAGCCCCTCCCGCAAGCCCCGCGGCCCGCGGAACAGCAGGTAGTTGGCTTGGGACGGACACACCCAGAAGCCCAGCGCCGTCAGGTTATCCGTGAGCCAACGCCGCTCCGTGCGGATCAGTTCCCGCGTCCTCCGGAGAAAGCCCTGCTCCGTCAGCGCCGCCACACCGGCGCTCTGCGCCAGCGAGGATACGTTCCACGGCTGGGATGCACTCGCCATGCGGTGCAGCAGCGCGCTGTCGGCGCACAGGCAGTACCCCAGCCGGATGCCCGCCATGCCGTAGCTCTTGGTAAAGGCCTTCAGGATCAGCAGCTCCGGGTGCGCCGCCAAAAGGGCTTTGGCGCTGACACCGTCCTCCGTAAGGTCGAGGAAGCACTCATCCAGAAACACCCGCGCACCCCACGCCGCACAGCCTTGCAGGATCCACTCCAGCAGCGGCAGCGGCAGCAGCCGTCCGGTGGGGTTGTTGGGGTTGCAGAGGAATACCACCTCCGGTTTTTTCTCTTCCAAAAAGGGCAGAAAGCCCTCATCCACATCGAAATTCTCCGCCTGATGCAGAAAATACGGCGTCACGCGGCAGCCCACCTGCGCCAGACCCAGCCCGTACTCGGCAAAGGTAGGCGCAGGCTCCACAGCTGTCCGGGGCCGCAGGGCGGCGCAGTATGTGTAGATCAGGTCTGCCGCGCCGTTTCCGCAGAGAATATAGGACGCCGGCACCTGCTCATGGGTTGCGATGGCCTGCACCAGCCGGCGGCAGTAGGGGTCGGAGTAGCGGTGCAGCTGGGGCAGAGCCCGGCACACCGCCTCCAAAACGCCGGGGGGCGTGCCAAGCGGGTTGGTGTTGGCGGAAAAATCCAGTGTGATACCGCCGCCGTACACGTCACCGCCATGTTGATTTTCCATTTGATACAGCATCTACGTCTCCTTTACAGCGCAAAGGGCAGCTTGACCCCGCAGCTCAAAAGCAGGGTGAGGATGGCTGTGACGGTCATCAGGCGACACACACGGGGGATGTCCTCGTGGGTGATCTCCCGCGCTGCGTCGCCGATATACTCTTTTTTGTGCAGCACGCCGTGGTACCATGCATCCCCCGCCAGACGCACGCCCAGCAGCCCCGCGCAGACGGATTCCGTCTGGGCTGAGTTGGGACTGGCGTGCTTCCGGCGGTCGCGGCGGAAGATCCGCCAGCCTGCCGCCGTATCCAGCCCCATCAGGCCGCCCGCCGCCAGCATCAGAAGTGCTGACAGCCGCGCCGGGATGTAATTCACCACATCGTCGGCCTTGGCGGGTACCAGACCAATGTTCTTATAGGGCGGCTCCACATACCCCAGCATGGAGTCCATGGTGTTCACCGCCTTGTAGAAAAAGCCCAGCGGCGCGCCGCCGATGGCCAGAAACAGCAGCGGCGCCACCACGCCGTCGGAGGTGTTCTCCGCCACCGTCTCCACGGCGGCGCGTGTCACGGCGGCGTCGTCCAGCCGGTCGGTGTCTCGCCCCACGATCATGGAAACAGCATGGCGGGAGGCGGCCAAATCGCCGCTCTCCAGCGCGTCATAGACCTTCATGGTCTCGTCCCGCAGGGACTTGACCGCCAAGATCTGCCAGCACATCACACTCTCCAGCGCCAGGCGCAACCACGGGCTGACCAGACCGCACAGCCACAGCAGCAGAGCCGGGACGGCGGTGGATATGATGACCACCGCGCCCCACAGAATGGCACCCGCCGCCCGCTCGCCGGACGGCGTTTTGGGGCATACGCACCGCAGCACCCGCTCCAACACGCTAATACATTTTCCAATCAGAACTACCGGATGGGGAAAACTGTGGGGGTCGCCCACCAGAAGGTCTATGCAAAAGCCGATAACAAGTGCCGCAAGCGACCACATCATGCCGTTTCTCCTCCGCCCTGCATCGTAAAAATATAAATGGGATTCTGCCCGCTCATCAGATGATAGCCTCCGGCCCTTCTGTCCCGCGCCGCCTGCAGCGACACCACCTCCGTCTCCGTAAAGGGAAACGCCGTCAGGCACTCCGTCAGCTCAGCCACGGACTCCAGCGAAACGGCCGTGGCCACGATGCGGACACGGGGGTTTCTTGCCAGCAGCAGCGCCACGATCTCCCGCATATTCCCGGCGCTGCCGCCGATGAATGCGTGGGTAGGCGCGGGCAAACCGGCGCAGGCCTCCGGCGCACTGCCGCAGACCACCTGTAGGTTCTCCAACGAAAACCGCTCCCGGTTCTGCCCCAGCAGCGCCGCGGCGTCCTCCCGCCGCTCCACGGCACAGACCTGTCCCCGCTTTGCCTGTAAGGCCATCTCCACCGACACCGAGCCGGTACCGGCGCCGATGTCCCAGCAGACGCTCCGCTCCGTCAGCCGCAGCTTGGAAAGGCACACCGCCCGCACCTCGCTTTTCGTCATAGGCACCACCGGCATTCCCTCCGCGCTGCGGAGGAAGACGTCATCCGGCAGACCCGGCGTGACCACCGCGTCGGGGTGGGGATTTTCGATGAGCGCCACGCTCAAGGGCTCGTAGGCACCTTCTGCCAGCTCTGCTGCCGTGCCGCACACAATGCGCTCATCCGGGTAGCCCAGCCGCTGTCCCACAGACACGGTGACGCCGCCCAGACCGCCTGCTGTCAGTGTGCGGCACAGGTCGTTGATGCCGCGCTCACCGCCCACCAGCGCAAAGAGACGGCTGGTTGCCCGCACCTCCGGCAGGATGTTGTGCTGCCGTCCATGAAGGCTCACCACCCGCACATCCTCGTAGGAGGTTTGCAGCCGGGCGCACAGATAGGACAGCGAGCTCAAACCTGGCAGCACCGCTGTGTCGCAGCCCTCCAGCAGAGGAAGCAGCTTTTTGGTGCCGCTGAAAAAGCCGGTGTCGCCGGACATGACCACCGCAAAGCGGCGGTATTCCCGGTGGGCGCGGATAAAGTCCGCAATATCCTGCGGCGCAATGGCGTCATAGGTAGGCTGTCCCGGCCGCGCCACAGCATCCAACATCCGTTTTGCGCCAATGAGACAGTCCGCCGTCTCGATGGCTTCACTGACCTCGCGGGTCATAGCCTCCCGGCTGCCGGGGCCGATGCCGACGATCCGCACCTGCGGCCGGACGGTGCAGCCGAACCGCTTACACAGCACATCCAGCACCGCCGCAAAGGGAAGCCCCCCCCGCTGGGGCGGGCGACCAATGACCACCAGACCTGCGCCCGCCTTCCGGGCGGCGGACACCTTAGCAGGAAAGCCGCCGGCTTCTCCGCCGTCCTTGGTCACCATCCACGCGGCGTTGGCAAACCGCAGTGTGGCCAGATCCATCTCCTCGGAGAAAGGCCCCTGCATGGCGATGATATGAGAGGCTTTTAACCCCGCTGTGCGGCAGGCCTCCAGTGAGGCATCCATGGGCAGCACACGGGCGTATACCCGCTGGGTAAAATCGAGGATACCGCTATACGCCGCCAATTCCTTACTGCCGGTGGTCAGGAGGATGCTGCCCTCGGTATTCGCCAGAAACGCGGCGGCCTCGGCGGCGTTTTCCACGCACACGAGCGCCTCCTTCGGGTCACAGGACTGCCGCAGCAGGCGCAGATATTCTGTTTCCGTCTCCCGGCAGGCCGTGCAGATGCTCTCGGTGATGGAGGCGGCGTAGGGGTGGGTGGCATCGATCACCAGATCGAACCGGGTCTCTTGCAGCATCCGGATGATGTCCGCCACCGGGATGCGCCCCGCCAGAACCGTGACGTTTTTCGCCTCTGGCAGCAGCGTCTCACCGTACTCCGTTGCCACACATACCGTGGCCTGTACCGGCTGTCCGGCGAGAAATTCCGCCAGCTCCCGCCCTTCGGTGGTGCCGGCAAACACGCAGATATTACACATTTCGGTATCCTCTGGGGGTGATGAGCTGTCCCGCCACCGTCTTTGCCGCACTGTTGCCGATAAACACGGTGCAGAACATATCCACCTCCGCCTCCCGCAGCTCTGCCAGCGTCAGGATGCGGCGGCTCTGCCCGTCGCGGCCGATGTTGCGGACGATGCCGCAGAGTCTGTCCTCCGGCAGACGGCGCAGCAAAATATCGCAGGCGCGCTTTACATGATCCGGTCTGCCGTGGCTGGCCGGGTTATACAGAGCGATGGTCAGATCCGCCGCCGCCGCGCAGTCCAAGCGCTTTTCGATGGTCTCCCACGGTGTCAGACGGTCGCTGAGGCTGATGACCGCGAAATCATGGGTCAGCGGCGCACCTAGCACCGCCCCGCCGCTGCACGCCGCCGTCAATCCCGGCACCACCTGAATCTCAGGCTCCTGCGCCTCGCCCCTCAGCTCATAGACCAGCGCCGCCATGCCGTAGATGCCGCTGTCACCGGAGCAAACCATGGCGGCGGTCTTGCCGCTGCGCGCCAGCTCCAGCACCAGCTGGCAGCGCTCTGTCTCCCGTGTCATGGGCGTGGAGTGAAGTTCCTTGCCGGGATAGCGATCCCGCACCAGATCCACATAGACGGGGTACCCCACAATGGCGTCGCACGCCTGCAGGGCCTCGTCTGCCCGGATGGTCATATCCTCATAGCCGCCAGGGCCGATGCCCACTACAATTACCTTACCCAAAGCGCACCTCCCAATGCTCCGCCGCGACGGCGACGGTCACTCCGTCCCGCGCTGTTTTTTGTACGATCAGCTTTTCGGCATCCAGCAGCGCCGCCCGTTCACAGACATTGTCTACGCCGGTAACGGAACGGACGAAGTCGGAGGGAGTGAAATCACCCGCCACATCCCGCAGCTGCTGCGCCGTGTAAAAATGCACCGGCCAGTTGTTTTTCTCACAGGCGGCCAGCAGACCCGGCTCGTCCTGCTTCAGATCGATGGAACAGACGCCGCGGATAGCCGCTGTGTCCAGGCCATTTTCCGCGAACACTGTCTGCACCGCACGCACCACCGCTTCGGCAGAGATGCCCCGCCGGCAGCCTACGCCTACCCGCAACACGCGAGGGATCAGCCGCAGGGTGCGGGCAAAGGGTGTTCTGACGTGCCAGCCGATGAAAATGCCCAGAGGGCCGGTCTCCCCGGCAAACGTACCCTCCGGCAGGGGGACAGGCAGGTAAAACTGGCTACAAAGAGGCACGTCCCCCTCCAGTATCGCCGCCGATACCGCCTTGGCAAGCCCCATGTCGGAGATGGCACAGCCGTGCCGGGCGGCCCATGCGTCCACGGCGAATTTTCCCCGGACGTCGGTGGCGGTGGTGACCACCGCCGTGGCGTCCAGCTTCTCCGCCAGCTTTTCCGCCAGCGCGTTGGCGCCGCCGATGTGGCCGGAGAGCAGGGGGATCACAAACTGCCCCGCCTCGTCGATGCACACCACCGCCGGGTCGGTTTTTTTGCTTTTGACATAGGGGGCGATCTCCCGCACGGCGATGCCGCAGGCCCCCACAAAGATCAGTGCGTCCATGGAGGAAAAGCACACACCATATATCGCCCTGTCCAGCGGCAGAAAGCCCGGCTCTTCAAAACGCGGCATGGTATAGCACATCCATACCTCCTCCGGCAGCGCCTCCAGTACCCGCCGCGCCGTGGCACAGCCGCCCCGGCTGAAGGCAAACAGGGCGGCTCTCATTGGGCCCCCTTGCGGAACTCCGTTGTAAAATCGGGGTGGTACAGCAGCGACCGGAGATAGTTGTCACCCAGGCAGTTGCCCACCACGATCAACGATGTCTTGGTCAGACCGTTGCCCGTCACTGTCTCGTGGAGCGTCCCCACAGTGCAGCGGAAGATCTTCTCCTCCGGCCAAGTGGCCTTGTAGACCACCGCCGCCGGGGTGTCAGCGGTATAGCCTCCCGCCAGCAGCTCATCTTGCAGCAGTTCGGTCAGTGAGGTGCTGAGAAACAGCACCATGGTGGCCTGATGGGCCGCCAGTGAGCGGATGGACTCCCGCTCCGGCACCGGCGTGCGGCCGGGGGCGCGGGTGATGATGACGGTCTGGCTCACATCGGGCAGGGTGTACTCCGCCCGCAGAGCGGCCGCCGCGCCGCAGAAGGCGCTGACGCCGGGGCAGACATCGTAGGCGATACCGCGTTTTTCCAGCTCGTCAAACTGCTCCCGTACTGCGCCGTAGATGCTGGAATCCCCTGTGTGCAGGCGCACGGTGGTCTTGCCGGCGGCCTCCGCCTTCTCGATGAGGGCGATGACCTCTTCCAGCGTCAGCTTGGCGCTGTCGTGGATCTCGCAGCCCTCCCTGGTATAGTCCAGCAGCGCCGGATTTACCAGTGAGCCGGCGTAGATCACCATGTCGGCCTCGCCCAGCAGCTTGACGCCCCGGACGGTGATGAGGTCGGCAGCGCCGCTGCCCGCTCCCACAAAATGTACCATTGTCAGTCCTCCTTTATCCGGCGCAGCAGTGCCGCTGCGTCCTTTGTCTCACAGAGATAGCCATATTCCTTGGAAAAGAGGATGGCTCCCGTCTCTATATCACTGCATTTATAATGCATCATGTCGTCGATGCGCCCGGCCAGCCGGTGCAGCACCGCGTCATAAAGTCCCTGCTCCTTCAACAGCCGCAGGGCGTCGTCACAGGTGGCGCAGCAGAGCATCTCCGCCGCCGCACCGCCGTGCAGCCCCTCTGCGGCGGCACAGGCCGTCAGGATGTCCATGCGACAGTCGCCGTAGCGGGAGTGGGTGTTCCACATACCGCCCGCCAGCTTTACCAGCTTGCCGATATGACCGATGAGCAGCGCCCCTCGGAAGCCCAGCTCCCGGCACATCTCCATCGTGTCGCCGATGAAGTTGGAGGTCATCACCGCCGTGGCGGGGTCGATGCCCATGACACCCTTGATATAGTCTGCGCCGTAGTTACCGGGGGCCAGCAGTACATAATCCGCGCCGCCCTCCCGCCGCTGCCGCAGCTCTACATGGATGGTGTCCACCAGCGCCTGCTCGCTCATAGGCTCTACGATCCCCGTGGTGCCTAAGATGGATATGCCTCCCTCAATGCCTAATCGGGGATTGAAGGTCTTTTTCGCCAGCGTCTCGCCATCGGGAGCGGAAATCACCACTTGCAGCCCGCCGATGTATCCGAACAGGCCGCAGACCTCCTCCACATTCTCCTGAATCATCCGGCGGGGTACAGAGTTGATGGCCGCCGCACCCACCGGCTGGTCAAGACCTGGCATGGTTACCCGCCCTACACCCTGTCCGCCGTCAATGACAATGCCAACAGTCTCTGTTTTCCGCACCTCGGCATAGATCAGGGTGTCACGGGTGATATCCGGGTCATCACCGCTGTCCTTCCGGATGGCACAGTGCACACAGTTTGGGGACAGATGGATGTCCTCCACCGCCAGCGTCAGTTCCATGCCCTTGGGTGTCAGCAGGCGGATGGACTCCTTTTTACTGCCGCTCAGCAGCATCCATGCGGCGGCCTTGGCTGCCGCCGCGGCACAGGAACCGGTGGTGTAGCCCAGACGGAGTTTTTTTCCGTCCCGTATGATAAATTCCTTCATAACCTACCGCCTGATCTGGTAGAGCATGGCGTTGCAGATGGCCGCCGCCACGTTGCTGCCGCCCTTGCGGCCCCGAGCCACGATGTAGGGCGCGGCAGCGGCCTTGATGATGCGCTCCTTGCTCTCCACCACGTTCACAAAGCCCACCGGCACCCCGATGATGAGGGCGGGATGGAGCTTGCCCGTCTCCATCAGCGCCTCTAAGGAGAAAAGCGCCGTGGGGGCGTTGCCGATAGCAAAGATGCAGGGCTTGGGTAGGGCTGCCGCCCGCTCCATGGATACAAAGGCACGGGTCACACCGCGCTCCTTAGCCTCCGCCGCCACGTCCGCGTCCGACATGAAGCAGTGTACCTCTCCGCCCAGCGAGGCGAGGATCGTCTTATTGATCCCGGCCTTGGCCATCTGGGTATCGGTGACGATGTCACAGCCCGCCCGCAGGGCGGCAATGGCCTTTTGTACCGCGTGGTCGGAAAAGGCCAGATTGTCCACATAGTCAAAATCCGCCGTGGTGTGGATGACCCGTTTGATGACCAGCTCATTCTCCGGATCCAGCCGCCGGTCACCCAGCAGCTCGGTGATGATGGCGAAGCTGCGCTTCTCGATATCCATAGGCTTCATCTGTTCCGTCATAGCGTCTCCTTTCTGCAAGCCGCCAAAAAGCGCTGTGCCATGACGGGCTTGGCGTAAAAATGGAAGTGAGGGAAACCCGCGTACAGCGTATCCGTGGCATACGCACAGCGCCACTGCTTGCCGGAGGGCTTTTCCGCCAGAAAAGCCCTGCCCGGTAGGGGCGTGTCCCAATGGTGAAATTCATGCATCGGCACCTGCTCTCCGGCGCGGCAGAGAAGGCTGTCCTCCTGCGCCGTGGCGGTGATGTAGCCGAACCGGGTCAGCTTCCCCGTGTCAAAGCAGTCACCGGGCAGCGCGCCTACCATGGCGTGGCCTGCGATGGACTCTGTCAGGTACATAAAGCCGCCGCACTCGGCGATACAGGGCATCCCCGCGTGTACGGCCTCCCGAATTCGCCTGCGCAGGACATAGTTTTCCGCCAACTGCGCCGCGTACAGCTCCGGGTAGCCGCCGCCCAAGTACAGGCCCTGTACGCCATCGGGAAGCCGCTCATCCGCCAGCGGGCTGAAGGGTACCAGCTCCGCACCCAGCTGCCGCAGCAGGTCGAGGCTGTCCTCATAGTAAAAGCAGAACGCCCGGTCCCTGGCCACGCCGATACGCACCGGCGTTCCCGGCTCCGGCAGGGCCGGCGGGATAAAGCGCAGGGGCGGCGCAGCGTCAGCCAACTCCAGCAGTGTTGGAATGTCCAGCGTTTTTTCCGCCTCGGTCGCCAGCTTGCGCAGCTTCTCTTGCAGATCGGCCACCTCGTCCGCTGTGATGAGCCCCAAGTGGCGGCTCTCCAGCGCGCACTCCGGCAGACGGGGCAGATAGCCGCAGGCGCGGACGCCCAGACGGTTTTCCAGCTCCCGTGCCAGTGGACCATAACTCATGGCGCTGCACCCGTTGAGGATGACGCCACGGATGCCGCTGTCCGGCGCAAAGTGGAGAAAGCCCTCCACCGCCGCCAGGACGGAAAGGGCCGCCCCTCGGGCATTGACCACCAGCACCACGGGGCTTTGGGTCTCCCGCGCCACCTCGTAGGTGCTGGCCCGAATGGAGGTGAGGCCCAGCCCGTCATAATAGCCCATGACCCCCTCTATCACCGTGACATCGCAGCCCCGGGCGTTGCGGGCCAGAAGATAGCGCAGGGTATCGGGATCAAAGAAGAAGGCATCCAAATTGGAGCTCTTCGCGCCAATGATCCGGCTGTGGAACATGGGGTCGATATAATCAGGGCCGCATTTCGCCGCGCCTACCCGCAGGCCCCGCGATACCAGCGCCTGCAAGACGGCACAGGTAACGGTGGTCTTGCCGCAGCCGCTGTTGGTGCCGGCCAGCACCAGCCGGGGGACTTTTTGCTCCATAGCGCCCTCTCAATCCGCCACGATGGTGGCAAAATAACTGATCTCCTCCGGCAGCTGCCGCAGGTCGGTGTAGACCTGCTCCGTTTCCAGTCCGCAGTCCGCCACCATCCCGGCATTTGCCAGCAGACCGTGGCGCTCCAGCGCCGCTGCCGCTTTGTAGATGGCCTTGCCGGATTTCATCACGACCTTTGTTCCCGGCAGCGGCAGCGCGTTGTCCAGATCCGTGCTGCCCGGCAGAATGTGGAGCGGCTCCTCCATGCGGGTCAAACTCCGTCCCAGCCGCGCCGCCACGGCGCAGAAGCTGGTGACGCCGGGACACATCACCGTCTCAAACCCATCAGCGCGGATGCGCTCCAGAATATAGTAGGCAGTGGCGTACACGGATACGTCGCCCAGATTGACCATGGCCACGTCCCGTCCTGCCGACAGCTCCGCTTCGATAGCGGCTGCCGCAGTGCGGTAGCTGTCCTCCCGCACTGCCTCGCTTCGCTCCATGCTGAAGTCCAGCGGCAAGATGGTCTTGCCCTGCGTATCCACCGCCCCGGCGGCGATATCCAGCGCCAGCATCCGCCCGGACTTCATCCGGGGGGCTGCCACCACAGGACAGTCCGCCAAGACCCGGCAGGCCTGCCGGGTCAGCAGCTCCGGGTCGCCGGGGCCTACGCTGACGGCGTAAAAAACACCCTGTTTTTCCATGATAGCACTCCTTACGGCACAAATTCCAGGCTATCGAAGCAGGGGTCATACTTCCCGTGCTCCATCCGGTACAGCTTTGCAATATATGCGCGGGTGAAGATCTCCTCCGGCGGGCCGATGCGGTCGATGCGGTCGCCCGCCACACACACCACCGTGTCCGAAATGCGCTCCGCCAGCTCCAGCTCGTGGAGGGACAGCAGCACCGCCAGATCGTTCTCCCGCACCATGCGCTTGAGCACCGTCAACAACTCCAGCTTATAGCGGATGTCCAAAAAGCTGGTAGGCTCGTCCAATACGATGATCTCCGGCTCCTGACACAGCGCCCGGGCCAGCAGAATGCGCTGGCGCTGTCCGTCGCTGATGGCGGAGAAGGGGCGGTCGGCAAACTCCATGCCGCCTACCTGCGCCAGAGAGCGCTCCACGATAGCCTGATCCTCCGGCTGCAGGATGCCCAGCCGCCCCGTATAGGGATAGCGGCCGCTGCTCACCACGTCCCTGCAGGTCATCAGCTCCGGATCCATGCGGGCTGTCATCAAAATGGCCATGCGCCGGGCGATCTCATTGCGGCTGCGCGCCTCCATGGCTTTTCCATCCAGAAACACCGTGCCGGACACCTTGGAGAGCTGGCCGATGATGGTTTTCAATATGGTGGATTTTCCAGAGCCGTTGGGGCCGATGAGCGTCACGATCTTGCCCCGCTGCACATGAAGGGCTATGTCCTCGATCAGTGGCTTGCCGTGGTAGCCCACGGACAGGTCTTTTGTTTCCAGATATGCCATACTCACGCCGCCTTTCTGTGGATCATCATGTAGATCACGATGGGTGCGCCGAATACCGCCGTGACGGAGCTGATGCTCACCTCTGTGGGGGCAAAGGCGGTGCGGGCGATGAGGTCGCAAAACAGGCAGAACACGCCGCCGCCCAGGAAGCAGGCTGGGATCATGACGAGCGGCTCCGCCGATTTGAACAGGGACTTCATCAGGTGCGGCACTGCGATGCCGACAAAGGAGATGGGGCCGGCAAAGGCCGTGACGCAGGCGGACAGCACACTGGACAACAGGATCAGCGCCGTCCGGAAGGCCCGCAGGGGGACGCCCATATTCTGGGCGTAGACCTCGCCCAACTGGTACGCCCGGATGGGCTTGGAAAGCAGGAAGGTCAGCAGCAGTGTGACGCCGCATACACCGGCCATAGTCTTTACGTTGCCCCAGCTCATGCCGGAGAAGGAGCCGAGAGACCAGTTGTGCAGGTTCACGATGCTGGAATCGTCGGCGAAGGTCACGAGAAAATCCGTCAGCGCCGAGCAGATGTAGCCGATCATCACGCCGCAGACCACCAACAGGCTCATGCGCTTGACCCGCTGAGAGATCAGCAGCACGAAGCCCATGGACACCATGGCACCCACGAACGCCGCCGCGATGAGGATGGCGGAGGAGGTGGTCTTACCCCGGCTCAGCAGCGCCAGCATGGCCACGCACACCGTCATCTTTGCGCCGGAGGAAATGCCCAGCACGAAGGGTCCCGCGATGGGGTTGTGGAAGAAGGTTTGCAGCAGATAGCCGGACAGGGACAGCGCCCCGCCCAGGATCAGCGCCGACAGAAGCCGGGGCAGACGGATCTTTACGATGATCTGGCTCTGGGTAAAGCCAACATCGCCCCCCAGCAGGATGCGCCATATCTCAGACGCGGAAAGAGAAACGCTTCCCGCGAAGATGTTCCAAATCAGAAATGTGAATAAAAGCAGGAGGAGCAGCCAAAAGCCTCCCCAGATGCGAAGTGTTCGGGTCCTCTTCATGCCGCTCCTCCTTATAATGCAATGATGTAAAACATGCTCACTTCATCCGTGTCAGGAAGTGAAACGCCGTGTCCGGCGCATCGTTCAACGCATGGTTGACGTCCAGAATAAGGTCGCTCAGCTCCAGCGACTCCTGATAGAAGTTTTTGGTCAGGCACCACACGTTACCGCTCTTGACGGCCTTGAAGTCGGCCATCAGTGGATCCAGTGCCACCAATTCGTCCAGCGTGTGCAGCTCGCCGTCGATGATGCTGTTGTAGATCAGCACATCGGCGTCCACTGCACCATGGTAGAAGGATTCCATCTGAATATTGATGGTGGACTGAGCGTTGTCCTCCGCCGATTCGTCGAAGGAGACATAGTCGCCGCCGGCGATGGCGACGCACTTCGCCACATAGTCCGTGGATTTGCGGACGTTTACAGCGCCGCTGCTGGTGATGTAGAAAAATGCCACGGTCTTGCCGGTGGGCTGCTGCTCCAGTACGTCCGCCACGCTGTCCATCTTCTCATTAAATAGCGCCTCGGCCTCGTCCTCCTTATCCAGCAGCGCTGCGTACAGCTTGATCCACTCCATCCGGCCCATGGGCAGGGTCTCATAGCTGGAGGTCTCCACCAGCACAGGGATACCCAGCCGCTCCAGCTGCTCCAGCACCGCCGGGGAGTGGTAGATCATGGTGTTTTCCACCGCCAGATCGCAGCCCTGCGACAGGATCAGCTCATAATCGGGTTCGGAATATTTGCCGGCGTAGGTCATTGCCCCGCTGTCCATGGCGTCCTTGGCGCGCTGGATATACCAGTCCGCCTGCTTTTTACCGCTGAGGGTGATGCAGTCGATGGCGTTCAGCTTGTCGAAGTAGTCCATGGCAGCGGCAGCTACCAGATAAATCTGGTCCAGCGGCTGCTGCAAAACGGTGACACCGGTAGGTACCCCGTCAGGCACAGCTGCACCCTCCGCCACCAGCAGGTATACCCGGTCGTTGTTGATGGTGATGCGCTTGTAGCTGTCCCCGGCGTACTCCACGGAGAACTGCTCCGCGTAGCGCAGGGGCATGGTACGGTCGAAGACCAGCTCGTCCCACGACACGGCGGCGGTTTGTCCGTCTGTTTTGCCGGGGGCGTCAGCCGCGCCGCAGGCGCAGAGGGACAAGACCATCAGCGCCGCCAGCAACCCGGCGAGAAAACGCCTCACTGGGCCGCCTCCACCGCCGTGGCGGACTTAAAGGTCAGGGTGTACTCGATCTCGTGGGGGGTGCTCATGGCGGTGGTGTCGCCGATGACCGTCAGCGGGGTATCCAGCGCCCGCACGGGAATCTCAAAGGTGGAGCCGCCCTCGGTGGTGAGGACATCATAGCGCTGGCCGTCCACCAGCATATAGTCATACTTCTCACTGCTCCACACGATAGTGGCGGTGGCAGCGCCGTTCTCCACCTTCAGGGTGCAGGGAGTCAGCACATGGGACTTACCGGAGCCGCCCTCAAAGCCTACCTCAATGGTGTAGGTACCGTCCGCCAATGCGATGGCGGCAGCGTCATCGCCGTTCTCCTCCTTCAGAACAGGGTTGGAGACGGACACCTTGTGGTCATACCATACGCCCTTCTTGCCGATGATGGCCACGTCGAACTCCTCGTCCAGCGCGGGAACGGGGATATCAAAGCCATTGACTGTCTCGGTCAGGCCATCGGGATAGGTGACGGTGTCCTTGGTGGGCTGGAGCAGCACGGCGCCGTCCTTCTGGGCGTCCTCCTTCAGACCAGGGAACAGATTGACGATGCTGGTGGAGGCCAGGCTGACGTGGATGGTCATCTGGCCGTCCTTCACGGTCAGCACGCCCTTGCCGTCACAGGTCTCGTTGGTGTGGAACATACTGCTGTCGGTGTTGAAGTCGGCGGTGTATACGCCATCCGCCAGAGCGGGCTGGTCAGGCTCATCGTTGCCGGGGGCATCGGTTTGCTGCTGTCCGCAGCCTACCAGCAGCGCCGCCATCATCACAGCGGCCAGCAGAAACGAAAGAATTTTCTTCATGGTCAAGGTCCTCCTTACTTTGAAAAAGGCTCCGAGGCGATAATATACCGCCCCGGAGCCCGTTCAGTCCTTGTTACGCGATAGCGTCGATGGCAGCCTTGGTGTGTGCCACGTAGAGAGCCTGCACGTCCGCGATACGGCCCAGACCGGAGATCTGGCAGTTCACGGTGAAACCGGCGGCCTCAAACATGGTCTTCCAGGAATCCTCGTCCGCACCGGCCATGTCGTTGTTGGCATGGTCGCCCGCCACGACCATCAGGGGACGCAGCACCACGGTGGTGTAACCGGCTTCCTTGACGGCCGCGATCACGGCCTCGCAGGAGGTATCCTCGGGCTCGCCCTCCACGGTGCCGATGAACACGTTCTCATAGCCCAGCTTGTCCATCTGGGCGGCCATCTGGCTGTAAGTGACCTTCGCCACATGAGCCGTACCGTGACCCATCAGCACGTAAGCCACACCGGCCTCCTTGGCGGCGGCGGTGGACTCGTAGCCGCTCTCGCTCAGAGCAGCGGCGACAACGGCCTTGGCAACGGCTTCCTTGTCGGCGTTGATGACGGTGGCGTCGCTGCCCACCTCACCCAGCATGGGCTCGGCAATCTCAACGGACTCGAACTTGTCGCGGACCTTGTCGATGGCGGCGCACATCTCGTCGTACTCAGCACCGTGCATCAGATGGGTGGGCTGTACCACCAGCTGCTTCACGCCGTTGGCGACAGCGCGCTCCAGAGCCTGCTCCATGTTGTCGATCTTCTCGCCGTCACGGGCCTGGATGTGGTTGATGATGATCTGAGCGGTGAAGGCGCGGCGCACGGACCAATCGGGGTTGGCCTCCTGCAGGGCATCCTCAATGCTCTTGATGTCGGCTACGCGGCTGTCGTTGAAGGAGGTACCGAAGGATACCACCAGCAGCTCCTTCTCGCCGATCTCGTCCTGGTTGCGGGGATCGTCCTTGGAGGCGTCGCCGGTGTCCAGACCGAAGTAATCGGGGCTGGCCTCCTCGCCCTCCACCAGCGCCTTCTGGGCGTCGGTCAGCGCGTCCCAAGCGGCCTTGGCGGCCTCGCACTGGGCGTCGGTCTCCTCGGTGCGCTCCTGCACGTAGATGGCGTCGATGAGGGCGGCGACCTTGTCGGCGGCGGCCTTGTCGGTCTCCTCGGTGTTTACGTCGTTGTTGTCCTTGTTGTCGGCATTGTCCTTGTTGCCGCAGGCGGTCAGCATGCTCATCAGCATCACAGCCGCCATCAGAAAGGCAAGTGCTTTCTTCATGGTTGATCTACCTCTTTCCAAATATTTGTTCTGAAAGAAATATAAAAGCGGCTGTGTCTCATACAGCCGCCCTCGGTGCTTCTTACTACATATACACCCGTGCGGCGCTCCGCGACGGATCATAAGTTCGTAGGAAAACCAACCTGTTGGCAGCAGGCTTGAGATTCCACACAGAGGCAGGTCTCCTGACTTCGTTCATCACGGCGTTGCCCTTCCCGGTTTCCCAGTGGTTTGCAAGACCGCTCCCGTACACAGTGACTGCATCGCTCCGGATTCGCACCGGATTCCCTTTTCATCTGCTTTTTGGCAGACACCTCTGTGCTACAACTTTATATTTTTCCAGACAGTGGGATTATATCACATTTTGTCGAATTGTCAATCCATTCTGATGGCGGGCTACCTAAAAGGCAGCCCCGATAATTGAGTTACACACCAAGAGATTGGTCGTGTAGCTCAATTTTTTTATGCCGGTAAGGAGGTGAACGCATTGGCAGACTACGCTTTCCGCTCTTATGAGGAGCGGCAGAAAATCCAGGAGATGGTTGAGGCAGGCCTGAGCGCCAAAGACATTGCCGCCTCTCTTGGCATCTCTCCCTCCGCAGTCTATGCGGAGCTGAGGCGTGGCCGGGACGGCACAAGGCTCCCTGACAAGCGCCTGGGCTACAACGCCGAACTTGCCCAGCTCAGTGTCCAGCAGGGCCTTGAGCGGAGAGGCCGCCGAACTGCCGGGGCATGACATCCCGCACCTATTAAAACCAAGGAGGACAAAACCGTGAGCAACAACCCCATTGTGCTGAAAAGCAACCGGCTTTCTGATGAGTGCATCGGAACTGTCCGGTTGACCCCGGAGGCGGAGAAAGTGGTCCGCCGTCTGAGGGCAAAGACCGCTCTGCCCATCCGGCAGATTGTATCTGAAATTATCGTCCAGGCCGAAAACCTCATCGACATTGAGGGGCCGGAGGACACTGAGGAGGATTGACCAATGAAAACCGCTATTTCTAATGTGGCCCCCGGCCAGGTGGTCAAGTTTCATGGGGAGCCCTGCATTGTGCTGGAGCACCGCACGGCTGGCACCCTGCTGGTGACCGCCGCCCAGATCAAGAGCTCTTTTGGCTCCACCAACAACTTTGCTGCCAGCTCTTTCCGTGAGCACCTCAACGGTGCCTTTGCGGATGCCCTGACTGAGGGCCACGCTGATGAGCTCATCACCCGTGAGGTTGACCTCACCGCCCTCAACGGCTCCAAGGAGTACGGGAGCTGTGAGTGCAAGGTGGCCCCGCTGACCTTTGATGAAATCCGCCGTTTCCACGGTCTGCTGCCCAAGCCTGAGAGCTGGGAGTGGAGCGCCACGCCCTGGAGCACCCCCTGCGTGGATGAGGATGATACCTGGGTCATGGACTTGAGCACCAATGGCAATGTCGGCAGCGACTACTGCGCCGACACCTACGGGTCCCGCCCCGCTTTCCTCATCCCCTCCCAGTATACCGTGGAGGTTGATGGCGGCCTGGACCAGTACACCACCAATGAGCTGATTGCGGAAATCAACCGCCGCATGAACGGTTAAGGTGAGCGCCATGACCACCAGTGAGCCCAATGCCCGCCGGTATTCCCGGCGGTGCCGCCAGCGCCGCATGGCCCGGAGGCGCAACGCCATGGTCATCATGGCCATTCTGGCCGTCCTTGCCACTGTGTTTGCCCTTGGCTATGCCAGCGGATGCAGTGCCCACCAGACGGACGATGAGGTCAAGACCCCTGAGCCTGTGGTGACAGCGGAAACCGTCACCCCTCCAGCCCCGGAACAGAGCCCCGTGGAGCCCTCTGCACCACCAGAGGAAACCACGGAGCCTGCCCGCCACCGTGATGACATCGTGAGTGAGGGGCGGCTCCTCAGCTACGAACTCCAGGAAGTCATGCAGGACTGCTGTGAGCACTATGAGGTGCCCTATGCTCTGGCCCTTGCCATCGCAGAGGTTGAAACCCACTTTGACCCCGATGCCGTCAGCGCCACTGGTGACTATGGCCTCATGCAGATCAACTCTGTCAATCACGAGTGGCTTTTGGAAAAAGGCCTTGACCCCATGACCCATGCCGGAAACATTGAGGCCGGTATCTATATCATCTCCCAGTATCTCCAGAGCTACGGAGAGCCAGAGCTTGCGCTGATGGCCTACAACTGCGGGCCCGGCGGCGCAAGAAAGCTGTGGGATGCAGGTACATACCAGACCGACTACTCCCGCAAGGTTATGACCGCTTTTGAATACTGGACAAGCGTGCTGGAGGTTGACTGAAATGCCCTACTATAAGACCTGCCCTGACTGCGGAGCCCACCTTGACCCCGGTGAGCGCTGCGACTGTAAAGATGATACCAAGGAGGATTGTACCAATGTTGGAAATGAAAATCAAGATTGAGGCGGATGCTGCCGTCCTCAAGGCCATTGACAAGCTGACCACGGCGCTGGAAAAGAACGCCGTCAACATCTCCGTGCCCCAGGACGCTCCCGCCCCCGTGGCTCCTGTGGCCACCCCTGTCACCCATGCCCCGGTGCCGCCGGTCACCATGCCGCCCGCTACTGTGGTCCCTACCCAGCCCACCCCTGCACCTGTGGCAACCCCTACCCCTGCACCGGCTCCTGCGGCACCTGCCCAGACTGTGGCCCCTACTAACCCCGCTCCCACTGTTCCCGTGACCACGGCCCCCACCTACACCCTTGACCAGATCGCCAAGGCCGGTGCCAGCCTGGTGGATGCGGGCAAGATGGAGCAACTGCTGGCTCTGCTGGCCAAGTATGGCGTGCAGGCCGTCACCCAGCTCCAGCCGGACCAGTACGGTGTCTTTGCCACCGAACTGCGGACGCTGGGCGCACAGCTCTAAGGAGGTGCCCTATGCCTCCCGAAAAGCACGCCCTGCTTTCTGCCTCATCGGCATCCCGCTGGCTGAAATGCACGGCGGCCCCCCGCTTTGAGGAGCACCTGCCGGAGCGCACCAGCGAATATGCGGAGGAGGGCCGCCTGGCCCATTCCATCTGTGAGCTCAAGACCCTCAAGAAATTCACTGTGATGACCTCCCGCACCTACACCACCCGCCTCAACAAGCTCAAAAAGGACCCGCTCTACTCTGAGGAAATGGACAAGACCAGTGACCTCTACATTGAGCACCTGATTGAGCAGGCCATGCTCTATGACAGCACGCCCACTGTGGTAGCGGAGGTGCAAGTGGACTTTGGGGAGTATGTCCCGGAGGGCTTTGGCACCTGTGACAATGTGATGATTGGCGGGGACACCCTCAGCATCACGGACTACAAGCACGGCAAGGGTGTCCCGGTGTCCGCCGTGGGCAACCCGCAGATGCGGCTCTACGCTCTGGGCGCTCTCAAGCGCTATGCCCCCGTGTTCGGCGATGCCATCAAGAAAGTCCGCATGTCCATTGACCAGCCCCGCCTTGACAGCTACACCACCGACACTATCACCGTGGAGGAGCTGATGACCTGGGGCGAGAGCATCAAGCCCATTGCACAAAAGGCTTTCTCCGGGCTGGGTGAGTTTGTCCCCGGTGACCACTGCCGTTTTTGCCGTGGCAAGGCTCAGTGCCGTGCCCGTGCCAACACCAATACGGCGCTGGAGGACTTCAAGGACTGCGTGCCCGCCGCCTCCGTCCCGCCTGACGCTATGGCCCCCCAGGAGTTTTCCCACATCGGCCCGCATGGGAATGAGGTGCACCCGATCCTCTCTGATGCGGAGATTGGTGACCTCCTCATCCGTGGCAAGGAGCTGGTGGCCTGGTACAAGGACCTGGAGGAATACGCCACCAAGGCCCTACTGGATGGCAAGCCCATTGAGGGCTGGAAACTGGTGGCTGGCCGGAGCATCCGCACCTTTACGAACCAGGATGCCGCCATCCAAGCTGCCATTGCCGCCGGATATGATGAGGCCCTGCTCTATGACCGCAAGCCCAAGACGCTCTCTGAGATGGAGAAACTGATGGGCAAGGCGGAGTTTGCTGAGAAAATCGGCGGCTATGTGACCAAGCCCCTGGGTAAGCCCACGCTGGCCCTCAGCACAGACAAGCGTGAGGCCTACAACCCCGCCGCTGCTGACTTTGCCGGGGTGGCTGCCAATGAGTAAGTACCAGACCTGCGCCCATTCCGCCCCATGGCAGCCACCCATCCCGCTGGATGATGAGGAAAAGGGCTACCCCGTGGGCCGTTTCTGCAAGCACGCCTGCCGCAGTATGGCGGTCATCCGTGACCCGGCAGTCTGCGAGAGCTGCACGCAGTACACAGACCCCACCAAGCTCATCACCATCAACACTGGGGACTACCATGCAGACATCTATTTTGACCGGCTGGAGGACATGCCCCTCTCCAACATCCGCAAGGTTTTCAAGCTACTCCTGGCGGACCCGTGGAGCAATGAGGGAGCCATCCGTCAGATGACCCTCTACCTGGATGCCGCCGTGATTGAAAGCAAAGAGGCCTGGAAACAGGCCAGTATTGAGTATCAGAACGGCTGGCGCAATGTGTTCAATAAGAAAAGCCGCCTAAAAGAGGACCGCCAAAAGCTCCGGGAAAACAACCGGCTGACCGCTGCCGTAAAGCGGAGCAAAGCCCGGCATGAGCGCTGGGTGAAACTTCAAACCTGCTGGGCTGAGGCCCAGCCTGATGCAAACACCAGAGTGTAATTTAACTGTAAAGGAGATCAAAAGATTATGTATCAGAATGATGCCATGAAAGTCCTGACTGGTGAGGTCCGCCTCTCCTATGCCAACCTGACCACCCCCAGAGCCGCCCAGCAGGGCGGTGAGCCCAAGTATTCCGTCACCCTGCTCATTCCCAAGAGCGATGCCGCCACCAAGGCTGACATTGACGCTGCCATCCAGGCCGCCGCCAGTGATGCCCTGGCCAAGGTGTGGAACGGTGCCCGCCCGCCCATGCTCAAGGTGCCCATCTACGATGGTGACGGCGTGCGGCCCTCTGGTGTGCCCTTTGGTGATGAGTGCAAGGGCCATTGGGTGATGACCGCCTCCACCAAGAACAAGCCCCAGGTGGTGGGCATCGACAACATCAACTGCGAACTGTCCCCGGCGGACATTTACAGCGGCATGTATGGCCGTGTCACCGTCCGTTTCTTCGGTTACTCCAACAGCGGCAACAAGGGCATTGGCTGTGGTCTGGGCAATGTTCTCAAGACCCGTGACGGGGAGCCCCTGAGCGGCCAGGCCTCCGCTGCCTCCGACTTCGCCGGGCTGGGCGGCACTCCTGCGGCCACTCCCACCTACGGTGCGGCGATGCCCGCCACCCCCGGTGCCTACGGTGTCCAGCCTGCGGCCCCCGCCGCCCCTGCTGCTCAGGTGCCCTGGGCTACCACCGGCGGCATCAACCCCATCACCGGCCAGCCCATGTAATTGGAGGACATCATGCACCATCTCAGCATTGACCTTGAAACCTATTCAAGCGTGCCGATTGCTAAGGCCGGGGCGCAAAAGTACATCTCCAGCCCGGACTTTGAAATCCTGCTCTTTGCGTACAGTGTGGATGGTGCGCCTGTTGAAATCATTGACCTGGCACGGGGGGAACGCCTCCCCCCGTGGCTGGTCCAGGTCATCACCTCCCCGGAGTACATCAAGCACGCATACAACGCCCCCTTTGAGTGGGGCTGCCTGTCCAAGTTTTTGGGCACCCTGCCGCCGGACCAATGGCGCTGCACCATGTTCCACGGCCTCTATTGTGGCTACACAGCAGGCCTGGATGCCACTGGCAAGGCCCTGGGGCTTGCTGAGGACAAGCGCAAGCTCAACACCGGCAAGGCGCTCATCCGTTATTTTTGCGTCCCTTGCGCCCCTACAAAGGCCAATGGAGGCCGCACCCGCAACCTGCCCCAGCACGACACCGACAAGTGGGAGCTGTTCAAAGAATACTGCCGCCAGGATGTTGTGACTGAGATGGAGATTGAGCGGCGGCTCTCTGCTTTCCCCGTGCCGGACTTCGTGCAAAAGCAATGGGAAACGGACCTCATCATCAATGCCCGTGGCGTGGCCGTGGACATGGACCTGGTGAGCGGTGCCCTCTATCTGGGCAATGTGACCCGCCAAAACCTCACCCAGGAGGCCATGAAAATCTCCAAGCTGGACAACCCAAACAGCGTGGCACAGCTCACGCAATGGCTCCAGGAGGCCATGGGAGAGGAGCTTGCGGACCTCCGCAAGGACACCGTGGCCCGCCTGCTGGGCAAGGAGGACAACAGCCCCCAGGTCCAGCGGATGCTTGAGATACGCCAAGAGCTGGGCAAGACCAGCACCAAAAAGTATGACGCTATTGAGGCCGCTGTGTGCCCAGATGGCCGTGTCCGTGGACTGCTCCAATTCTATGGAGCGAACAGGACGGGGCGCTGGGCAGGCCGCCTGGTGCAGGTCCAGAACTTGCCCCGCACTTATACAGAGCCGCTGCCGTTGGCCCGTGAGCTGGTGGAACACCGCAAGCTGGATGCCCTCCGGCTGATCTATGGCTCCGTGCCTGACACTCTCAGCCAGCTCATCCGCACCGCCTTTGTGGCCCCGGAGGGGCATGTCCTCATTGACGCTGACTTTTCGGCCATTGAGGCCCGTGTCATCTCCTGGCTGGCCGGTGAGCAATGGCGGCTGGAGGTGTTCCGCACCCACGGAAAAATCTATGAGGCCTCTGCCTCTCAGATGTTCGGCGTGCCCATTGAGCTCATCAAAAAGGGCAATCCAGAGTATGCACTCCGGCAAAAGGGCAAGGTGGCAGAGCTGGCCCTGGGCTACCAGGGCAGCACCGGCGCACTCATCAACATGGGAGCCTTGGACATGGGCATCCCGGAGGAGGACCTGCCGGACATCGTGAGCCGCTGGCGTGAGGCCAACAAGCGCATCCGTGACCTGTGGTATTCCATGGACAATGCCGCCGTGCAGGTCATCACCCAGGGCGGCAGTGTGGGCATCAATGGCCTGTTGCTGGCCCGTGAGTATGACTACAACCAGGGCACCGACTGTTTCACCATCCAGCTCCCCTCTGGCCGCAAGCTCTACTATGTGAGCCCCGGCATTGGTGAAAACCAATGGGGCAACCCCTCTATCTCCTACATGGGCATGGACCAGAAAACCAAACGCTGGAAACGCATCGAAACCTACGGCGGCAAGTTGGTGGAAAACTGCGTCCAGGCCATTGCCCGTGACTGTCTGGCGGACACCATTGAACGCCTGGAGGCCGCTGGCCTGCCGGTGATTTTCCACATCCATGATGAGGTGGTCATTGACATTGCCCCCTGGGCTGATGAAGACACCATGCTGGACACGGTGGTCAACATCATGCGCCAGCCCATCCCGTGGGCCACTGATCTGCCGCTCAACGCTGATGGCTGGGTGGGCACATTCTTCAAGAAAGACTAAATAACTGACGAGCCCCCCCCCCCGCTACCAATGCGGTGGTGGGCTGAGGAGGGCTTTTATGCAAATCCTTGTTGCCTGCGAGGAAAGCCAGGCGGTCACCATAGCTTTGAGAAAGCTGGGCCATGAGGCATACAGTTGTGACCTCATCCCATGCTCCGGCGGCCACCCTGAGTGGCACATCCAGCAAGATGTGCTCCCTCTGCTCAACGGCTACTGCTTTTTCAAGACCTGTGACGGCTCCGCACATTATGTGCTGGGGCGGTGGGACATGCTCATTGCTTTCCCACCCTGCACCTATCTTTCCAATGCCGGGGCCTGCCGCCTATATCCTCAAAAGGGGCAGCTTGACCTGGAGCGCTACCAAAAAGGGCTGGAGGGCAAGGCCTTTTTTATGAGGTTTCTGACCGCAGAGTGTCCCAGAATTGCCGTTGAAAATCCAGTGTCAAGCAAGGTTTTCCAAATGCCGCCCCATTCCCAAGAAATCCAGCCCTGGCAGTTTGGCCACCCCGTCACTAAAAAGACCCGCTTGTGGTTGATCGGACTGCCCCTTTTGGTGCCCACAGACATTGTGGAGCCGCAAGGCCCCTATGTTCCTGCTGGCACGGGACGGAAAGACAAGAGCAAGTATGGGGCCGCCAAGCGTGGCCAAGATGCTATCAACAGGGCCAAGACTTTCCCCGGCGTGGCCGCCGCAATGGCGGAACAATGGGCCAGGCCCGTGACCACTTAATAATCAGCCCCCCCCGCTGTTTGCGGAGGAAGGGCATGGGAGGCACACATGAAATACATTGCATCGTGCTCCTTTGGCAAGGACAGCCTGGCCATGGTGCTCATGCTCATAGAGCGTGACCTGCCGCTGGATGAGGTGGTCTTTTATGACACCGGGATGGAGTTTCAAGCCATCTATGACCTGCGGGATGCTATGCTCCCGATATTCCAGCGGCACGGCATCAAATACACAACGCTATACCCAGACAACCCTTTTCTCTATGACATGCTGGAGCGCCCCGTCAAGGGCCGTGAGCGGCGTGGATATGGCTGGTGCGGCGGTCTATGTCGCTGGGGCACCACCTGCAAGCTGCGGACCATTGACCAGTATGCGGAGCACCAGGGCGCAAAGGTCTATGTGGGCATCGCCGCAGATGAAACGCCAAGGCTCCAGAAAGAACGCAAGCCCTATAAGCTCTTTCCGCTTGCGGAGTTTGGCATGACTGAGGCGGACTGCCTGCAATATTGCTACTCTGCCGGATATTTCTGGCTGGAGGGCTCCATCCGGCTCTATGACATCTTGGACCGTGTTTCCTGCTGGTGTTGCTGCAACAAAAACCTCAAGGAGCTCAGAAACATCCGCCGGTATCTCCCGGAGTATTGGGAAAAGCTGAAACACCTACAAGCCCAGTTGGAGCGCCCCATGAAAGGCTTTTACAAAGGCCAGCCCCGTGGCGTATTTGAACTGGATGAACGCTTTGCAAGAGAGGACCGTGACACATGAAAATCATTAACCCCTATACCGAAATCCTCACCCCGCTGGATGGCCAGGCCATCCTCCAGCACATTGAGCTGTGCGGGCGGGTCTGCTACAAGTCTGAGGACAAAATCACCGACACCAGCGCCGCCAAGTTTGTGGCGGGCATCATCAAGCGTGGCCATGAGGCCGTCCTGGAACACTTTGACATCACCGTCAAGTTTGTGTGTGACCGGGGCGTGTCCCATGAAATTGTCCGGCATCGCATGGCCTCCTACTGCCAGGAGAGCACCCGCTACTGCAACTATTCCAAGGAGGGCTTTGGCGGTGAAATCACCGTCATCCGCCCCTTTTACCTGGTGGAGGGCACTGAGGGCTGGCAGTATTGGAAAGAGGCTTGCTGGACCGCAGAGCGCCGCTACTTCGAGCTGCTTAATTGGGGCTGCACCCCGCAAGAGGCCCGTGCTGTCCTGCCCACCAGCCTCAAGACTGAGGTGGTGATGACGGCCAATCTGCGGGAATGGCGGCATTTCTTCAAGCTGCGGACCGCCCCGGCGGCGCACCCGCAGATGCGTGAGGTGGCCATCCCGCTGCTCCACCAGATGCGCTCCCAGGTGCCGGTCATCTTCGATGATATTGAGGAGGCCGCCCATGAAACTGTGTGACCGCTGCCCCCAGGCTGGCTCTTGCCTGTTGAACTATCTGGGCAAGGCTTGCCACAAGCTCCGTATGCAGGAGTGCCCAGAGGTGGTCCCCACCACGCTGGAGCTCATGCACAACATGGACGCTGAGGAACTGGCCGCTTTCCTCTCCAAGACCTTTTGCCAGTCCCTTGGAAAAACGCAACTTTTGGAATGGCTCAATAAGGAGGTGCCCAATGAAACGCTCTGAGATTTTGGAGGCCGCCCGCCGCTGTGTCTGCGGTGAGCGTGAGCAGGACTATGGCACGCCGGAGAATAACTTTGAAACCATCGGCCTGCTCTGGGGTGTCTACCTCAGAGCGGCGCACCCGGAGTATGCCAAGGTCATGCCCATCAACGGCATCACGGCCAAGGATGCCGGCACTATGCTGGCCCTGCTCAAGGTGGCCCGCATCGCCACCGGCTCCAGCCCTGACAGCTTTATTGATCTGGCGGGCTATGCGGCCTGCGCCGGTGAAATCGTGACAGAAAGGAGCTGCCCCTATGAAAAAGCGGAAACCCAGACCCAGGAGTGAAAAGCCCCGAATGTGTGACCCTGGCATGTGTGACTGCTGCCAGTACATTGGTGAGGGTGACTTCATCTGTGACAAAGGCCCCGGCCAGCCGGTCCTTGTGGTTGAGGACTGGCAGCCCAATGAGAACGCCGGGCGCTGCCGGAGGGACACAAAGCGATGAACAGAAAAGAGCGGCGAAACCTGCAACGCCAAGGTGTGCAGGTGCCCAAAGACCCCACACTCAACATCAAGCTCTCCGCTCTGGGCAAGTCCATAATGACCCCGGAGATGCAGATGGCCATGATGCACGAAATCAACCAGCAGTGCCTTGAGAAAGATGACTTGCTGGCTCTGGATGTGGACTGCATGGTGCTCTGGACACTGCACCGGCACCTGGGCTTTGGGGTCAAGCGGCTCCATGACTTCTATCTGGCGATGGCCGCAGAACACCGCCGGATGCGTGACTTTTATGAAATGGATGACCTGTACCCGGAACGGCTCAAGCTCAAGGAGCTGGGTGCAGATGTCGAACAATGGCAAAAGGAGGTGCTGGCCAATGAGCCCAAAACCCTGGGAAAACGCTGAGGGCTACGCAGACCCAACGGCATACAACGCCATCAAGAAAGTGTCCGCAGAGGGGCATGAGGCGCTGGATGCCAAGGTCAACACTCTCATCAAGGTCCTCAAGTTTATCATTGCGGAAAGCGGCTTTGAGCTGGCGGCCCGCATTGAGCTCCGGGACCGCAAGACAGGGAGGTTTTTTAGATGACCAAATGCGAAACGGCAATCTGCCAGCTTGCGGTGAATGTCTATGGCAAGACCAGCCAGTGCACGGTCTGCATGGAGGAGATGGCAGAGCTCACCAAGGAGCTCTCCAAAAACCTCCGTGGCCAGGACAACGCCGCCCACATCGCTGAGGAGATCGCTGATGTTGAAATCATGCTGGAACAGCTCAAGCTCATGTTTAGCATCCGTGATGAGGTGACCCAGCAGCGCACCGTCAAGCTCCAGCGGCTTGACAACCGCATTTCTCAATCCCTGATACATCCGAAACCGTGAGGTGTGACCCATGCAATTTGACCGCAAAATAACCATCTCCGCCGGTAGCAGCCGAAGGGCCATGGTCTGGCAGGCGCAAACCCTGCTCATTTCTGAGCTGTGGGCAAAGCTCCAGACCCCCGCCAGAGGCACTGAGCCCCTGGCAGAATATCTGAATATGAAAAAGGCCCAGCAGGATGACCTCAAGGATGTGGGCGGCTTTATGGCAGGCACACTGTCAGGCCCCCGCCGAAAGGCCAACAATGTGACCGGGCGTGATGTCATCACGCTGGACCTGGACAACATCCCACCGGGCGGCACGGAGGATGTCCTGCGCCGTGTTGAGGGGCTGAGCTGCGGCTATTGCATCTATTCCACCCGTAAGCACAGCCCGGCAGCGCCCCGCCTGCGTGTTCTGCTGCCGCTGGACCGCACGGCCTCAGCGGATGAATATGAGCCCATCGCCCGCAAGATGGCGGAGTATATAGGCCTGGAGCTCTGTGACCCCACCACTTTTGAGGTGTCCCGTTTGATGTACTGGCCAAGCTGCTGCTCAGACAGCCAATACATCTATGTGTGGAAAGACAAGCCCCTGCTGTCCGTCAAGGGCCTGCTGGGCCAGTATGAGGACTGGCGTGACTGCACCCTCTGGCCCCAGGTGCCCGGCTCCCAAAACCTGCCCACTAAGCTGGCAGTCAAGCAGGGTGACCCGGAGGCCAAAAACGGTGTTGTGGGCGCTTTCTGCCGCACCTATGACATCTACCGTGCCATGGATGAGCTCATCCCCGGCATGTATGAGCCGGTGGAGAGTATGCCGGGCCGCTACACCTACCTGGGCGGCTCCACAACCGGCGGCGCTGTCATCTATGACAGCGGCAAGTTTCTCTACTCCCACCACGCCACTGACCCGTGCAGCGGCAAGCTGGTGAACGCCTTTGACCTGGTGCGCCTGCATCGCTTTGGTGACAAGGACGATGAGGCCCAGCCGGGCACTCCCACCAACCGCCTGCCCTCCTACCGTGCCATGTGCGAATTGGCCACGCAAGACCCCGATGTGTCCGCCCTGATGAGCCAGGAGCGCTACCAGGAGGCCGTCAAGGACTTTGAGGGCGTGGAGGCCACCAACGATGCAGAGCCCGCCAACTGGATGGACCGGCTGGAGATCAACAGCCAGACCGGCCTCCCCAAGGCTACCATTGATAATGTCTGGATTATTCTTGAGAATGACCCGCTGCTCAAGGGCAAGTTTGCCCTCAACCAGTTTGCGGGCCGTGGTGAGGTGCTGGATGCGCTCCCCTGGAACGCCTCCACCAAGCGCCGCCTCTGGGATGACAATGACAACAATGGCCTCTACTGGTACATGGAAAAGGTCCACCACATCACCGGCAACGGAAAGATTGACGGGGCCCTCTCCCTCCACACCACACAGCACGCTTTCAACGAGGTCCAGGACTACCTCCAGAGCCTCAAGTGGGACGGCGTGCCCCGCCTGGACACCCTTTTCATTGACTACCTGGGGGCGGAGGACAGCCCCTATACCAGAGCGGTGACCCGCAAGGCTTTCACCGCCGCCGTCACCCGTGCCATGATGCCCGGCAGCAAGTATGACAACATGCTCATCCTGGCTGGGCCCCAGGGCATTGGCAAGAGCACCCTGCTGGATAAGATGAGCCGGGGCTGGTTTAATGACAGCATCCGCACCTTTGAGGGCAAGGAGGCCTCTGAACTTTTGCAGGGGGTCTGGCTGGTGGAGGTCGGTGAGCTGGACGCTTTCCGCAAGACGGATGTGGCGTGCATCAAGCAGTTTCTCTCCCTGCGCTCTGACCGTTTCCGTGCGGCCTATGGCCGCCATGTCAAGGAGCTGCCCCGGTGCTGTGTGTTCTTCGGCACCACCAACACCTCTGACTACCTGCGGGACCGCACCGGCAACCGGCGTTTCTGGCCGGTGGATGTGGGCCTGGCCCCGGCGGCCAAAAGCGTCTGGACTGATCTGCCCGGAGAAATTGACCAGCTCTGGGCTGAGGCCATGGTCCGCTGGCAGACGGGAGAGCCGCTTTTCCTCAAAGGGGAAATTGAGGCCGCCGCTAAGGAGGCCCAGGAGGCCCACCGTGAGGTCAACACCCGTGAGGGCATCATACTGGACTTTCTGGAGCGCCCGGTGCCGGAGGACTGGCAGAACTGGCCGCTTGACCGCCGCCGGATGTTCTGGGGCGGCGCTGTGCAGGGAGATGTCAAGCTGGTGCCCCGTGACCGTGTGTGTGCTCTGGAGGTCTGGTGTGAGGCTTTGGACGGCAAGCAGCGGGATATGAGGTACAGTGACACGGCAGAAATCAACAGCATCATTGAGGCCAGCGCCTTGTGGGAAAGGGCCAGAGGCTCCCTGCGCTTTGGCTACTGCGGCAAGCAACGGGGCTTTCAAAAGGTGCGGCTTTGACCCGGAACATTGCCCGGAACATTTGAGATTTTCAGATGTTCCAATGTTCCGGGCAGGTGGAACATGTTCCGGGCAATGTTCCGGCAAATGTTCCGGGCAAAACCCTTGCGCCGCAAGGCTTTTGAGCTAAGTGGAACATTGGAACATTCATTTTCTATATTAGGGTAAAAGAGAGGATTTAGAGAGAATAGAGAAAAATAAAACTCTCTAAACCGCCTGTTTGCGCTACATACACGCGCGAATGTTCCACTGTTCCGAAAGGAGGAAATCCATGAAAGAAAGCTATATTGAGAGCTACCTTGTTCGCAAGGTGAAAGAGCACGGTGGCCTCTGCTATAAGTTTGTGTCACCCGGAAATCCCGGCGTGCCTGATCGACTGATAATCACCCCCACCGGCAAGACCATCTTTGTTGAACTGAAAACGGAGGTGGGCAGGCTGGCCAAAGTCCAGAAATGGCAGCGGAGCGAGATGGAGAAACGGGGGGCGGACTGCCGGGTGCTGTTTGGGATGGACGCAGTAAAGGACTTTTTGAGGGAGGTTTTCCCCGCATGAAATATGTGCCGCATGACTACCAGGCCTATTGCATCCAGCGTGTAGTTGAGGACCCTGCCGTTGGGCTGTTTCTCCGTCCCGGCCTTGGCAAAACAGTCATCACTCTGTCAGCGGTCAATATTCTCAAGTATTTCCGCTGGCAGGTGCAAAAGGTCCTGGTAGTGGCTCCCAAAAAGGTGGCAGAGGCCACCTGGAGCAAGGAGGCCGCCAAGTGGGACCACCTCCAGCACCTCCGCACCTCTGTGGTGCTGGGCAGCGCCACCAAGCGCATCAAGGCCCTCAACACTCCGGCGGACATCTATGTCATCAACCGAGAAAATGTGGAGTGGCTGGTGGACTACTACAAACAGGCCTGGCCCTTTGACATGGTGGTGCTTGATGAGAGCACCAGCTTTAAGAACAGCCAGAGCAAGCGCTGGAAAGCCATGAGGCGGGTGCGGCGTTTCATCAAGCGGATGGTCCTACTGACCGGCACACCGTCCTCTAAGGGCCTCATTGACCTGTGGGCACAAGTTTACCTGCTGGACTGCGGAGAGCGCCTGGGGCAATCCCTGAGCGCCTACCGTGAGCGTTATTTTGACCCTGACCAGCGGAGCCGCACACAGATTTTTTCCTACAAGGCCAAAGACGGTGCGGAGAGCGCTGTGTTGGATGCCATTTCTGACATCTGCATCTCCATGAAAGCGGAGGACTACCTGGAGCTGCCGGACTTCATCCAGCATGAGGTGCCGGTGCTGCTGGATGCCAAAGCCCGCCGGGCCTATGACCAGTTTGAGCGTGACCTGCTGCTGGAGGTGGATGAGGATGTCATCACCGCCGCCTCCGCCGCTGTCCTTGTTGGAAAGCTCCTGCAAATGTGCAACGGCGCTGTGTATAGCAATGATGGCCACATTGTGCCGGTCCATGACTGCAAGCTGGAGGCCTATCTGGAGCT
The DNA here is from genome assembly GCF_049060325.1 of Vescimonas sanitatis. Lineage (NCBI taxonomy): Bacteria > Bacillati > Bacillota > Clostridia > Eubacteriales > Oscillospiraceae > Vescimonas > Vescimonas sanitatis. The sequence continues at coordinate 480,169 of NZ_JBMGPW010000001.1, forward strand.
GCTGGAGCAGTTGAACGGAGAGCACTGCCTGACTTTCTACGGCTATCAGCATGACCGGGACCGCATCCTGGAGGCGCTGAAAAAGCACCGCAAGGACCTCCGGGTGCGGGTCTACAAAACCGTGGAGGATGAGGAGGCCTGGAATAACGGAGAGGTTGATGTGCTGCTGGTGCATCCGGCCTCCTGTGCCTACGGCCTCAACCTCCAGGCAGGCGGCCAGCATGTGGTGTGGTACGGCCTCAACTGGTCCTTTGAGCTGAATGACCAGGGCAACTGCCGCCTATACCGGCAGGGCTCCCCCTATGACAAGGTTTTCGTCCACTATCTTGTGGTGCAGGGCTGCCAGGATGAGGATGTCATGGCTACGGTGCGAGATCGCCAGGACACCCATGAGGCCGTCATGTCCGCACTCAAGGCCAGAATTAAGCGAGTAAAGGAGAGCGCAAAATGAGCAACCCTACTGTGATTTTGAATGGTGACCAGGTTTATTGTGATGAGCTCATCCGGGAAAATGCCCGGTTGACCATCCAGCATGAGGCTGACCGGCTGACGCTGGAGCAGATGAGGAAACAGTGCGTTTCCTCTGAGGAGTGCACCGCCAAGGTGGCGGAGGCCTATGCCCGTGCCGATAAGGCCAAGCGGGACGCTGAGGCGCTTAATTCCAAGCTGCGCCAAGCCGTTGCGGACCTGCATTTTGTCATGGCTGGCGGCGATGCCTGCAAGGTGTGCGCCGTCAAGTGTGCTTTTGGTGAGGGCAACTGCAAACCCGTGTGGCGTGGAGAGGATGGTGCTGATTTGTGACTTTGAAAGAACTGTCCCAGCTTTACTACCTCAACCGGGAGATCGAGATGGACAAAAAGCGCCTCCTTGAGCTGGAGGCCAGGGCGGTGTCCTGTTCGTCAGATCTGTCCGGGATGCCCAGGAGCTCTGGCGTGGGGGACCGTGTTGGCCGCTATGCGGCGGAGATCGTGGACCTCAAGGGCATCATTGAGGCCAAACTCCAGCAGTGCATCTATGAGCGCAACCGTTTGGAGAGGTACATCACCACCATTGAGGACAGCCTCCTCCGGCAGGTTTTCACATATCGCTTTGTGAATGGACTGCCGTGGCAGCAGGTGGCCGCATGTATCGGCGGGAGTAACACTGCTGACGGCGTGCGGATGATGTGCAACAGGTACATCAAGGCCACGGAGCCGGAAACAGATGACGGCACAGAGGTCCAACTGTAACTTGTTCGTTCTGTTCGGTGTTTCTGTGGTACACTATATCCTGCGGGTAGTGCCTCAAGATGATGCAATACCTCCTTGGTTGAGCAGCGGCAAGGTGACGGATGATGAAACCCAGACCCTTGCCGCTGTTTCATTCTAACGATTTTTTAGAGCCGTCCGATGAGGGCGGCTTTTACTATGTGATGGGGTGGTGAGATGGCAAAGCTGACTGAAAAGCAAAAGCGATTTGTGCAGGAATACCTTGTGGACCTCAATGCCACGGCGGCTGCCAAGCGTGCCGGATATAGCGAAAAAAGCGCCTCCCGGATAGCCGTGGAACTACTCAATAAAACTCAAGTTTCTGCCGAAATCCAAAAGCAGCAGGCCAAGCGTCAAAAGCGGGTGGAAATCACCCAGGAAAAAGTGCTTGAGGAGCTGGCTGCAATCGCCTTTGCCAACGGTGCTGACTTCGCCACCGTCAACCAAAATGGCATTGTCCGCATCACCCCCACCTCTGAGTTGCCGGAGGAAAAGCGCAAGGCCATTGCCTCCATCAAGGAGGGGCAATATGGCACGGAGGTCAAGGTGCACGATAAGGTCAAGGCCCTGGAGCTGCTGGCCAAGCACCTGGGCATGTTCGACAGCAAGAAAGGTGGCAGCGAGGCCCCAGAGAATAACATCTTTGAGGTCATTGACCAAAGCACCAGAGAGGAGATAGGCACGGATGAAATACCAGAGATTGAGCACCCGGCAAAACCTGGCCATGACCTGGTGGAATAGGCCCGGCTTTGAGGTCTATGACGGCATCATCTGTGACGGCTCCATCCGCTCCGGCAAGACAGTGGCCATGACGGTGGGCTTTATCATGTGGGCCATGACCCGCTTTGACGGCTGCAATTTTGCCATCTGCGGCAAGACCATTGAGAGCCTGCGCCGCAATGTGACAAGCAATCTGCCCGTCTGGCTGGCGGGCGTTTTCTCTTTCAAGGAGCACCGCACTGAAAACAAGATCGTGGTGAGCGCCAACGGCAAGAGTAACAGCTTTTACCTGTTCGGCGGCAAGGACGAAAGCAGCGCCGCACTCATCCAGGGCATCACACTGGCAGGCATCCTGCTGGATGAGGTGGCCCTGATGCCGGAGAGCTTTGTCAACCAGGCCACGGCCCGCTGCTCTGTTGAGGGGGCCAAGCTGTGGTTTAACTGCAACCCGGAGGGCCCCAGCCATTGGTTTTATACCAAGTGGGTGCTGGAGGCCAGCAGGCGGAAAATGCTGCACCTCCATTTCACCATGGATGACAACCTCAGCCTCTCCGCCTCAGTCAAGGCAAGGTATGAGAGCCTTTACTCTGGCGTTTTCTATGATCGCTTTATCCGGGGCCTGTGGGTGGTGGCGGAGGGGCTTATTTACACGATGTTCAACAAGGACTTTCATGTTGTGCCCAGTGTCCCCAGGCCCTATGAAAAGTATGTGATGTCCTGCGACTACGGCACCATCAACCCCACCAGCATTGGCCTCTGGGGCAAGGCTGGTGGCAAGTGGTACAGGATGAGGGAGTATTACTATGACAGCCGCAAGGAGGGCCGCCAGCGCACCGATGAGGAGCACTACACGGAGCTGGAGCGCCTGGCTGATGGCCTGCATGTGTCCGCCATCATTGTGGACCCATCGGCGGCCTCTTTCATTGAGGTCATCCGCCGCCATGACCGCTACCGTGTAGAAAAGGCCTCCAACTCCGTGCTGGACGGCATCCGCAATGTGGCCACCCGGCTCCAGAGCGGTGACATCTTTTTCTGTGACTGCTGCACGGACTGCATCCGTGAGTTTGGGATGTATCGCTGGGATGAAAAAGCCCAGATGGACCGTCCCATCAAAGAAAATGACCATAGCATGGACGATGTGCGCTACTTCGTGCACCGTGTCTATGCGCCTGATCTGATTAGCTTTAAGTGAGGTTTTACTGTGCGAGTTTCTGTGTTGGGTGTGCAATATGCTGTGGAATATCGGACAAGGGCCCAAGACCCTGAGCTTGAGGCAGCAGATTGTGATGGCTACTGTGACACCAGCATCAAGTTATGCGTGGCCCGTAAATATACGGCGGCAGAGCGAAAAGAGCCCGGCAGCAAGAAATGCCTGGATGACTACATGCGTAAGTGCATGAGGCATGAACTGGTCCACGCTTTTCTTTATGAGAGCGGCCTGAGCATCAATAGCCTCTCACCGTCGGGCTGGGCCTCTAATGAGGAAATGACGGACTGGATGGCTATACAAGGGCCGAAACTTTATGATGCTTGGAAACAGGCAAAATGTTTGTGAGGTGAGAAACCAATGGTGACACTCAATCTGAGGGATGATTGCAATGGCCGTGTGGCCACCAATTTCAAACGGGGCATGACGGACAAGCGCTTTCTGGAGCTTGAAATCACCGCATGGCTCACCAGCCCGGAGCGCAAAAAGCAGCTTGAGGGTGAGGCCTACTATGACGGCTACCAGGATGTGACCCACCGGGAACGCCTGGCGCTGGATGAGGACGGCAAGCCCATTGTGCTCAAGAACTTGCCCAACAACCGGCTGGTCAACAACCTCTATTCCAAGATGGTGGACCAAAAGACCAACTACTCCTTTGGCCGTCCGCTGTCCTTTGACACCGAAAACAAGGAGTATGCCAAGGCCCTGGGGGCTCTGTTCGGGGCCCGTTTTCTGCGTACCATGCACAATGTTGGTGAGGGCGCATGGATTGGTGGAAAGTCCTGGCTCTATCCATACTACGAAAACGGGGAACTGGCTTTCCGGCGCTTTCCCGCTGATGAGGTCCTGCCATTCTGGGCGGACGCTGACCACACCATCCTGGACGCTGCTGTTCATGTCTATGTGGTGCAGGAATACGATGAGGCCGAACACGCCAAGAATGTGGTCAAGGTAGAGGTCATGCACGGCGGCGGTGTGGATTGTTTCATCCGCACGGATGACGGCGTGCTGGAGCCGGACAGCTTTGCCTACTCCGGCCCCTATATCATCACCCGGCAGGACGATGAAACCGGCAAGGTGGAGGGCTACAACTGGGAGCGCATCCCGTTGGTGTGCTTTAAGAGCTCCCACCATGAAATCCCACTCCTCTCCAAGGTCAAGTGCCTCCAGGATGCCTACAACAACATCCTGAGCAACTTTGCCAACCAGATGGAGGAGGACATCCACACCACCATCCTGGTCATCAAGAACTATGACGGTGAGGACCTGGGCACATTCCGCCGCAACCTGGCCACCTATGGTGCCATCAAGGTGCGGTCCTATGAGGGGGCTGAGGGCGGCGTGGACACTTTGGAAATATCCGTCAACGCTGAAAACTACAAGACCCTGTTGTCCCTGCTCAAGGATGCCATCATTGAGAACGCCAGAGGCTATGATGCCAAGGATGACCGCATGAGCGGTGACCCAAACCAAATGAACATTCAGAGCATGTACTCTGACATTGACCTGGATGCCAATGGCATTGAAATGGAGTTTCAGGCCAGCATGGAGGAGCTGCTTTGGTTTATCAACAAGCACCTGGCCAACACCGGCGGCAGGAGCTTTGAGGGCGAGGATGTCACAGTCATCTTTGACCGGGATGTGCTCATCAACGAAACGGAGGCCATCAACAACTGCAAGAACTCCGTGGGCATCCTCTCTGATGAAACCATCGTCAAGATGCACCCCTGGGTCACTGACCCGGAGCAGGAGCTCCAGCGCATCAAGGATGAGAAAGAGGAGGCCATGCAGGCTGACCCCTACCAGGCCGCTTTTCTGGCCAACCGCAACCAGCCGCCGGTAAACAATGAGGGTGGTGGCGATGGCAAGACAGACTAACGCCGCCTACTGGGCCCAGCGCATGAAAAACATGGAGGATGCGCTGCTGGACCAGTCCTACTCCTATGTGGAAAACCTTGAAAAGCAGTTTGCCGCCGCCCAAGCTGAGATCGAGCGGCAGATGGCCCGCTGGTATCAGCGCTTTGCCACCAACAATGAGATTGACCTGGCAGAGGCCAAGCGGCTGCTCAATTCCAAGGAGCTCAAGGAGTTTCACTGGACCGTGGCTGAGTACATCGCCTATGGTGAGCAAAATGCCATTGATGGTGCCTGGATGAAACAGCTTGAGAACGCCAGCGCCAGGGTACACATCTCCCGGCTGGAGGCTCTAAAGCTCCAGCTCCAGCAGCGGGCAGAGGTCCTATACTCCAACCAACTGGACTATGTGGATGCCGCCGCCCGCAAGATGTATGAGGGCAGCTACTATCACACGGCCTTTGAACTGCAAAAGGGGCTGGGCGTGGGCTGGACCATGCAGGCCATCAATGAGGAAACTATCACCAAGGTGCTCTCCCGCCCCTGGACCACGGACAACCAGACTTTCCGTGATCGGTGCTGGACAAACAAGCAGAGCCTTGTGAACAGCGTCAACACCCAGCTCACGCAAATGGTCATCCGGGGCGAGGCCCCGGACCGTGCCATTTCTGCCATCTCCAAGCAGTTTGATGTGTCCAGGGCAAAGGCTGGCCGCCTGGTGATGACGGAAAGCGCCTATTTCTCCAGCGCCGGGCAAAAGGACTGCTACAAGGCCCTGGATGTGGAGCGCTACAAAATCGTGGCCTCCTTTGACAAGGACACATGCAGCTTGTGTGCCGACATGGACGGCAAGGTTTTCAAGATGTCAGAGTACCAGGTGGGGCTCACCGCTCCACCGTTTCATCCGTGGTGCCGGTGCTGCACTTGCCCCTACTTTGAGGACATGGACGGCATGGGTGAACGCTATGCCCGTGACGCTGTGACGGGTGAGCGCTTCAAGGTGCCCGGCAACATGACCTATGACCAATGGAAAGCCCAGCAGGATGCTCTCCATGGTCAAGGAACTGTTGATAAGATGCAGAAAATCAGCTATAATGAAACCGCTGACAGAGCCCAGTTTGAAAAGTACAAGGAGCGCCTGGGTGCGGATGCACCCCGCTATTTCAAGGACTTCCAAGCCTTGAAATATGACCGTGCTGCCGAATACAAAGACCTGGCTGGGCTCTATTCCTACAAGGGCCGTGTGCCGGAGGCCTCCAAGGCTGACTACAAAGCCTATAAGGCCGTAAAAGCCACCGGCGTGATTGGCACCGTTCGTGTGCCGCCGGAAATTATTGATGCGGGCATCCTCACTTTCAATGATGCCCACGCCGCACGCCACGGCTGCACGCTGGACGATGCCAAGGGCTATGTAAGAGCCGCCAAGTGCACCGTGCGGCGCAAGCGCTGGGATGGCGTGAGCATCAACTGCTATTCTCTTGACGGTGCGGCATATATTGATGCTGATACCATGAAAGTCAAGACGGCATTTTCCGAAAAAGACTTTGACCCGACAACCAAGGCCATTGCGGAGGTATTCAGATGAACACAGTTTTTTGCCCTGTTACGGGTGGGCAGGTTGATGGGACCACTTGCCTGGAAATTGTCCTTGTGGCAGACCATGAGGCAAAGCCCTCTATTCTGCCCAATGGCATCACATGGAGTGAGGAGCAGCGTGAGCGGTGCCTCAAGTGCCCCTACCACGCTGATCTGGAGAGCTCCGAGGAGTAGCCCCTTTTTGATGTTAAAAGCATCGTGCTGAAAATGCACGGTGCTTTTTTCATACCCAAATACCGCTGGCCCAGCGGACTACAAGATGGGCACTGCAACACCGGGACTGGCCGGATAAAAAGGACAGCAGACATGCAAGGAGGTAACAATCATGTTGGAATGGCTGAAAACCGTATTGGGGGATGCGTACACCCCCGAAATTGACACGGCAGTTTCTCAGGAGATCGGCAAGGGCTTTGTGGCCCGCACCGACTTCAACACAAAGACTGCCAAGGTCACAGAGCTGGAAACCGAGGTCAAGCAGCTCCGTGAGGGTATCAAGACCCGTGACACTCAGCTCTCCGAGCTGAAAAAGTCCGCCGGTGACAATGCTGAACTGCAAAAGCAGATCGACACGCTCACCCAGCAGAACAAGGACCAGAAAGCCGCCTATGATAAGGAGCTGGCCACGGTCAAGCTGACTGCTGCGGTGGATGCGGAGCTCACCGCTGCTGGGTCCAAGAACAACATCGCCGTCCGTGCGATGCTGGCGGACTTCCTCAAGGATGCCAAGGTGGTGGATGGCAAGGTCACCTCTAAGGAGAACGGCGAAACCGTCACCCTGGGGGCCAAGGTCGAGGCGATGAAAAAGGACGCTGCTACTGACTTTATGTTTGGAGATGCGCCCAAGTATAGCGGCTGGAAACCCGGCGAGAACGGGGACGGGGGCAAGCCCGGCAGCACCAAAAAGCTGTCTGAGATGTCCTACTCCGAGCTGACCGAGTACATGGCCAAAAACCCTGACGCAAAGCTGGAGTAACCCCAACAACACAATCATTTCAAGAAAGGAAGTATTGAATTATGCCTAACGCTAAGTTTGACGCAAAATCTTTCAACCCTGAGGCTTTCAAGTACATCATGGACCGCATCCCCCGCACCCGCCTCAACGAAATCCGCAAGTCCAAGGTCCTGGTGGGCAACCCGGACATCCGTGCGGTGCTGGGCACCCAGAACGGCACCGGCTATGCCCGTGTGGCCGTGCGTGGCCTGCTGGACGGTGAGGCCGTGAACTATGACGGCCAGACTGACATCACCGCCACCTCCACCAAGACCTTTGAGCAGGGTGTGGTGGTCATTGGCCGTGCCAAGGCGTGGGTGGAAAAGGACTTCTCCTTTGACATCACCGGCGGCGTGGACTTTATGAACAATGTGGCCCAGCAGGTGGCGGACTACTGGCAGGACATTGACCAGGACACCATCCTGGCGGTCCTCAAGGGCGTTTTCTCCATGACCGGCGGCAAGAGCGGTGAGTTTGTCACCAAGCACACCTACTCTGTCAACGGCAACCTGGAGGCCTCCACCCTCAACAGCGCCACTGCCCAGGCCTGCGGTGACCACAAGAAAAAGTTTGCCATGATTTTCATGCACTCTGTTCCGGCCACCAACCTGGAAAACCTCAACCTGCTCACCGCCCTCAAGTACACCGATAAGGACGGCGTGACCCGTGACCTGACCCTCTACACCTGGAACGGCAAGCTGGTCATTGTGGATGACGGGATGCCTGTTGAGGCTGTTGCCGCCACCTACAAGCTGACCTCTGACACCGCCCTGGTGCCCGGCAAGACCTACTACACCAAGAGCGGCACCAAGTACAACGCTGTGGCCTCCCCCAGCGTGGACAACATTGCCACCTATTATGAGGTGGATGTCCCTGCCGGTGAGGAATACACCAGCTATGTCCTGGGTGAGGGCTCCATCAACTTTGAGGACCTGGGTGCTAAGGTGCCCTATGAGATGTCCCGTGACCCCGCCAAGAACGGTGGCCAGGACACCCTCTACACCCGCCAGCGCAAGGTGTTTGCCCCCAAGGGCATCTCCTACGAAAAGACCAGCCAGACCACCCTCTCCCCCACGGATGCGGAGCTGTCCGATGGCGCAAACTGGGCTCTGGTCCACTCTGGTGAGGCCACTGAGAGCCAGCGCTCCTACATCAACCACAAGGTTATCCCCATCGCCCGCATCAAGTCCAGAGGCTAAACCATGACCGTGTATGAGGCCGTGGTGTCCCGGCTGGCCATGCTGGGCTACACCGTCACGGACAATGACGAAACCGGCCTCAATTTCCTCATAGACAAGTGTGAAAAGGACATCCTGGCAGACATCAATCAAAGGGTGCTGCCGGATGGCCTTTTCTATGTCCATGTGGATATGGTGGCCGGGCAATTCCTCTATGATAAGAAAGCCGCCGGTGGTCTGGACGGGCTGGAGGGCTTTGACTTCTCCGCCCCGGCCAAGAGCATCACGGAGGGTGATGTGGCCATCACCTTTGCTGGAGCCAGTGATGGAGCCAGCAGCGCTGAGGCCCGCTTTGATGCCCTGCTTGCAGGGCTCATGCGCCCGCCTGAGAGTACGCTGGCGGCTTTTCGGAGGATGAGATGGTAGTGGGGAGCCCCGCCCACAAAAAGGCCGTGCAGAGCCTCTGGGTGGGCAAGGCAACCATCACCGTGCTGGACGGGGTGCTCAATCCCGCCAATGGCCGCACGGAGCCCCAGGAGCGCATCCTGGCGGCAGGCATCCGCTGCCGCATTTCCCACAAATCTGTGGTGAGTACAGAGCCCAACGAGGAGGCCACCCAGGTGGCCCAAAGCGTGGTGCTCTACATTGACCCCTCCGTGGACATCCCGGAGGGGTCTAAAATCACAGTGACCCAGAACGGCATGACCCGTGACTATGAACGGAGCGGCAAGAGCGCAGTGTATAGCTGCCACCAAGAGGTGCCGCTGGAGCTTTTCAAGGAGTGGGCCTGATGAACTGGGGAAACTGCGATTATAAGCAGCTCCAGCGCCTCCGTGACAGTCTGGCCACGCTCCAGAGCATGGACATGGACCGTTTCTGCACGGAGGTGTCAAAGGAGTTGGCCGCCCGCCTGCTGGCGCTGGTCATCCCCCGCACACCTGTGGGGCAGTACCCAAAATCCAGTGGCAAAAAGGGCGGCACCCTGCGCCGGGGCTGGACATCCAAAACCCAAGCGGATGCTGCCAGCAGAGGCGGCAGCAACGATGCGAAAGCCTACGCTGAGGCACTGCCAGTCAGAAAGTCCGGCAACGCCTACACCATTGAGGTCATCAACCCTGTGGAATATGCCAGCTATGTTGAGTTTGGCCACCGAACACGGGGCGGTGACGGCTGGGTGCCGGGCCAGTATTTCCTCACCCTGTCCGAGCAGGACCTTGAGAGGCTTGCACCGAGCGTGATTGAGAGAAAACTGGAGGCCCTGCTGCGGGAGGTATTCAATGGCTGAAATCAATTTCAACAGCATCTATGACGGCGTGAGCCTTGCGCTCCATGCCGCTTTTCCTGCCGCCCAGGTGCATGGCGGGAATGTCAAGCAAGGGCTCAAGCCCGGAGATTTTAATGTCATCATGCCTGGTGCCGGTCACGCCAAAGAGGTGGGCCAGAGGTACAAGCGGACACCCATGGTGGATGTGATTTACTACCCCAAGGCCGGGGATGCGGAGTGTTATGGCATGGCACACCGGCTGTCCTTTGTCCTGGGGAGCATCACAACCCCGGAGGGGGACATCATCCACGCCACCGGCTGTGAGTGGACACTGGCGGAGGATGTCTTGCATGTACTTTTGAGCTATGACCACTTCGTCCGTGTCCCGCTGGAGCAGGAGAACATGGAAACTCTCAAAATCAATGAGGAGGGATAAGCCAATGGCAAAAACCCAGACCACGGAGGCCAATGCCGCCGCCTTTACCAAGGCGCAGTTGGTGGCCTCTCAGAGATATGTCCACCGGCGGGACCTGATCGGCGCACTGCTGGAGGATGGCAAGACCTACACCTTGAATGAGGTGGATGCGCTGATTGAAAAGTTTATGAAAGGCAAGGTGAGATAAATGGCTCTTGGCGGAGGTAACTGGCTGACCCAGAACAAGGTCCTGCCCGGCAGCTACATCAATTTCTCCAGCGTGGCAAAGGCATCCGCCACTCTGTCTGACAGAGGCTATGCGGCAGCGCCCTTTGTTCTGAGCTGGGGCCCGGAGGGTGAGGTTTTCCCCGTCACCTCTGGTGAGTTTCAGAAGAACAGCAAGGCCATCTTCGGCTATGGGTATGACCACCCCAAACTGCTGGCCCTGCGTGAGATTTTCCAGCACGCCACCACCGTCTACTGCTGGCGGCTGGGCAACGGCGAAAAGGCAAGCTGCACCTATGCGGATGCCAAGTACCCCGGTGTGCGTGGCAATGACCTCTCTATTGTCATCGCCTCCAATGTCGATGACACCAGCGCATGGGATGTGAGCACCTACCTGGACGGCCAGTGTGTTGACACCCAGACGGTCAAGGCGGTCACTGATCTGGTGGCCAATGACTATGTGGTTTTCAAGACCAGCGCCACGCTGGCGGCCACTGCGGGCACCAAGCTGACCGGCGGCGCTGATGATGCGGCAGTCACCGGCGAGGACCACCAGGCTTTCCTGGATAAGCTGGAGGCCTATGCTTTCAACACCCTGTGCTGCCCGGCCACGGAGAGCACCGTGGTCAATCTGTATGTCAAGTACACCCAGCGCATGAGGGATGAGGTGGGTGCCAAATTCCAGCTTGTGGCCTGGAAACCCAGCGCTGACTATGAGGGCGTGATTGGCGTGTGGAACACCGCCACCCACGCCACCATTGCCAATGTGGACACCCAGGCGGTGGTCTACTGGACTACCGGCGCACATGCTGGCGTGGCCGTCAACAAGTCCCTCACCAATGCCAAGTATGACGGTGAGCTCATTCTGGACACCGAATACACCCAGGCAGCGCTTGAGGCGGCTCTCAAGGCGGGCAAGTTTATGTTCCACAATGTCAACGGGGTCACCCGTGTGCTGGAGGACATCAACACCCTGCTGACCCTCTCCGACACCAAGGGAGAGGTTTTCCAGTCCAACCAGACCATCCGTGTGTGTGACCAGATCGCCAATGACACGGCGGTGCTGTTCAACACCCGCTATGTTGGCACCGTGCCCAATGATGCCTCTGGCCGTGCCTCCCTGTGGGGCGATGTGGTCAAGCTCATCCAGGAGCTTGAGAAAATCCGTGCTGTTGAGAACTTTGACCCCGACACGGTGACCTGTGAGCAGGGTGACAAGAAAAAGGCAGTGCTGCTGACCATCAACGGCCTCAACATCATCAACGCCATGGCCCAGCTCTACATGAGCGTTATCATTCAGTAAAGGAGGATTGTGACACATGGCTGACAAAATCTCTATGAACACCCAGGATGCCGTGAGCGCCAACTTTGCTGAGTGCTTTGTGACGCTGAACGGCACCCGCTACTCCATGCTGATGGCCAAGGAGTTTGAGGGCAAGGCCTCCGTCAACACCAAGGAAGTCTACCGTCTGGGCAATCCCGTGATCGGCCACAAGGCCCAAACCATTGCCCTGGCTTTCTCCATGACGGTCTATAAGTGCACGGAAATCTTTGACCAGGTGGTTGAGGACTTCATCAAGACGGGTGTGATGCCTACCTTTGACATCCAGACCTCCAACGATGACCCCGCCACCTCCGTTGGCCGGAGCACCAAGATTTACAACAACTGCGTGCTGGACGGTGATGTGCTGCTGTCCATGTTCAACGCAGAGGGTGACTTTGTGGAGCAGACCCTTGAGGGCTACTGCGACAGCTTCACCCGCCCCGAAAAGCACACCAACCCGTCCTATATGTAAGGGCGGCCAACTAAAGGAGGAAATCATCCATGAGTAACCTGTCCGCATTTATGCACGCCAATGTTGAGCAGATCGAAAACTACAAGTTTGCCGCCTCCCCCCGTTTCAAGGGGGAGGATGGCAAGCCCATGTTGTGGGAAATCTGCTGCATCTCCGCTGATGAATACGCCCGCATCCGCAACTCCTGCGTCCGGCAGGTGCCGGTGCCCGGCAAAAAGGGCCAGTACACCCAGCAGCTTGATAGCTACGCTTTTCAGGCCAAGGTGTGCGCCCGCTGCACGGTGTTCCCGGACCTGAGCAACGCAGAGCTCCAGAATGACTGGGGTGTTGCCAAGCCGGAGGAGCTGCTGGGCAAGCTGCTCATCGGCGGTGAGTTTGATGACTATGTGACGGAAGTTTTCCAGCTCAACGGTTTCAAGACTGAGAATGAGCTGGTTGATGAGGCAAAAAACTAATAGAGGACGGTGACCCAGAGGCCAGCTATGCACACTTCTGTCTGCAAAAGTTTGGCTGGGAGCCGTCCAAGTTTTTGAGCCTGCCCGTCAAGGAGCGTGCTTTTGTCATCGCCTCTATTGATGCCCGCTGTGCGGCGGAGCGGAAAAAAGAGGCGGAACTCAAGAACAAAGCAAAACGCAAATAAGGCTCCCGCCCTGAGCGATACAGGGCGGGAGCTTTTCCCAAGGTGGTGAAACTATGGCAACTATCAGATCGCAAATGGTCCTCAATGACGGGATGAGCGCCGTGCTCAAGAGGATAACCTCCGCACTTGACACTACGCTCAACGCCTTTGAGCAGGTCCAGCGTGCCTCTGGCAGAGCTGTTGATGCCGCCCAGATTGCACAAGCACGCTCCCAGCTTGTGGGAGCAAATGCCGAAATCCAGGAGATGGCGGACGGCTACCGCAGAGCCGCAGAGCAGGAGGAAAACCTCAACCGAGGCCTCCGCACCGGCGGCTCCCTGGCAGATGGTATGCTGGGCAAGGTCAAGACCCTGGTGGCCACACTGGCCGCCGGTGCCGGGCTCAATAAGCTCATCGGCCTCTCTGACCAGATGACCAGCACCACCGCCCGCTTGTCTTTCCTTGTGGATGACGGCGGCAGCGTGGATGAGCTGGAGGCCAAAATCATGGCCTCTGCCCAGCGCTCCAGAGCTGCCTACCTTGACACGGCATCTGCTATTGCCAGCATGGGCGCAAACGCTGGAGCCGCTTTCAGCTCCAATGATGAGCTCATTGCTTTTATGGAGCAGGTCAACCGCCAGTTTACCATTGGCGGCGCATCCGCCCAAGGGCAGGCGGCGGCCATGCTCCAGCTCACCCAGGCAATGGCGGCAGGCGCTCTGAGAGGCGAGGAGCTAAACTCCATCCTTGAAAATGCGCCCGGCATCGCCAGAGCCATTGAGCAGTACATGGGTATTGCAGAGGGCTCCATCAAGCAATATGCCCAGGAGGGCCAGGTCACCGCCGAGGTGGTCAAAAACGCCCTTTTCTCTGTGGCAGATGAAACCAACGCCAAGTTTGAGAGTATGCCCATGACCTGGGCGCAAATCTGGACCAACATGCAAAACCGGGCGCTCCAGACATTGGACCCCGTTCTCAACAAGCTCAACAAGCTGGCCAACAGTGAGCAATTCAGCACGGTGGTGGACGGAGCCTTGAACGCCTTGGCCACCATCACGGCCCTTGCCTCCGGCATCCTTGATGTGTTCGTCAACATCGGCTCTGCTGTGGTTGATAACTGGTCTGTGATTGAGCCTATTGCCTGGGGCCTTGTGGCTGCACTTGTGGCCTACAACGCCGTGGCGCTCATCACTCAGGCCATCAATGGCGCTGTGGCGCTCTCTGCTGGCGTGAAAGCGGCGGCAGAGATGATGAGCACTGGGGCAACCTTTGCCGCTACGGCGGCACAGTACGGCCTCAATGCGGCCCTGCTGGCCTGCCCCATCACCTGGATAGTGGTGGGGGTCATCGCCCTTGTGGCGGGCATCATCGCCCTGTGCAACTGGATTGCTAAGACCACCGGCGTGGCGGCCACGGGCTTTGGAGTTATCACCGGCGGCATCAATGTGGCCATTCAAGCCGTGTGGAACGCCATGCTTGTGGTGGCCAATGTGGCCATTGGCATCTGGAACGCTCTGGGTGCCTGCTGCTCCAACATCGGCACCGCTTTCCACAATGTCATCTCCAATGTGCAAGGCTGGTTTTACGGCCTGCTGTCTACCGCTCTCACCGTTGTAGAGGGCATCTGTGCGGCTTTGAACAAGCTGCCCTTTGTCGAGTTTGACTACTCCGGCATTTCCGCAAAGGCGGATGAATACGCCGCAAAATCGGCGGAGGCCTATGGCAGTGTTGAGGAGTACCAGAACATTGGGGACGCTTTCACCAAAGGCTACAACACCTTTGACACATTCACGGATGGCTGGGCCTCTGATGCTTTCAAGGCCGGTGCATCGTGGGGTGACGGTGTGGCTGATAAGGTGAGCAGTTTCTTTGACTTCGGCGGAGGCGGCACCGGCGGCACGGACCTTGGCAGCGGTTTTGACCTGAGCAGCATTGCTGACAACACCGGGCTGACCGCTGACAATACCGGCAAGACCGCTGATGCTCTGGCCGTGACAGAGGAACAGCTTGAATACCTGCGGGACATCGCAGAAAGGGATGCAATCAACCGTTTCACCACCGCAGAGGTCAAGATTGACATGACCGGCATGACCAACAGAATTGACGGCAGTGCTGATCTGGACGGCGTTATCAGCCAGCTCACCGAGGGCTTTACTGAGGCGCTGGTCACCGCTGCTGAGGGGGTGCACGCATGAGTTATTCCTGTTACCTGGGCGGCGTGGAGTGGCCCACTCCCGCCAAGCTGACCGTAAAAATCAAGGGCAAAAATAAGACGCTCACGCTGCTCAATGAGGGTGAAATCAATTTCCTCCGCACCCCTGGGCTGAGTGAGATCGTGCTGCCGGTGACGCTCTCAATGCTCACCGGCAGCCGGTCCCCGTCCTACTACATGGGCGTGTTGGAACGGCTCAAGACCTCCAAGGGCACCACCCAGTTTATTTTGGTGCGGCGCTCCCCGGATGGACAGCGGCTGTTCGACACCAACATGACTGTGAGCGTGGAGGACTACAACATCACGGAGGATGCCAAGGAGGGCCTGGATGTCAGCGTGGACATCAACCTCAAGCAATGGCGCTCCTACGGCACGAAAACGGCCAAGGTCGAACAGCCCAGCACCGACACGGGCAAGCAGACCGTGACCGTGGAAAAGGAGCGGGATGCCAGCACGGCCCCCTCCGCTAAGACCTACACCGTGAAAAAGGGTGACACCCTCTGGGCCATCTCCGCCAAGTATTATGGCGCTGGGGCCCAGTACACCAAAATCTACGGGGCCAACACGGACAAAATCAGCAACCCCAACCTCATCTATCCTGGGCAGGTGCTCACCATCCCATGAGCTATGAGCTGCTGATACAACATGGTAGCAATATCATGTACCCACCCACGGTGGAGGGTGTCACCATTGAGTGGGAACGCAAAGGCCAGCCGGGCAAGCTCACCTTTGAGGTGGTAAAGACCCCAGGCCTGAGCTTTCAAGAGGGGGACCCCTGCCGTTTTTCCGTGGACGGCACCCCCGTCTTTTATGGCTTTGTCTTTGAGAAATCCCGCAAGGGCAACAACCCCAATGTCATCAAGTGCGTGGTGTATGACCAGCTTTATTACCTCAAGAATAAAGATACCTATGTCTACACCAACAAGACGGCCTCTGAGGTCATCAAAATGGTGGCGGAGGACTTCCAGCTCAATGTGGGAGAGCTTGAGGACACGGGCTACAAGATCGCCAGCCGTGTGGAGGACAATCAAACCCTGTTTGACATCATCCAAAACGCCCTGGACGAAACCCTAAAGGCCACCGGGCAGATGTATGTGCTCTATGACAATGTTGGAAAGTTGACCCTCAAGAGCCTGGGCAACATGAAACTCAACATGCTTGTGGATGAGGACACCGCCGGTGACTACGACTATAAGAGCTCCATTGCCACCCAGACCTATGACAAAATCAAGCTCTCCTATGAGAACAAGGAAACCGGCAAGCGGGAAATCTATATTGCCCAGGATGGCTCCCACATCAATCAATGGGGTGTCCTGCAATATTATGAGAAACTGGACAGCAAGGCCAACGCCAAGGCGATGGCGGACGCTCTCCTGGACCTCTACAACACCAAGACCCGCACCCTCAAGCTCCAGGATGTCCTTGGTGACATCCGTGTGAGGGCGGGCACGCTGCTGGTGATCATGCTGGGCCTGGGTGACATCAATGTGTCCAACTACCTCATGGCCGAACAGGTCAGGCACACATTCAACGATGGGCAGCACCTCATGGAGCTCAAAATGCGAGGTGGTACATTTGTCGCTTGACATCAATGAGCTGGTCCGTGCTGTGAAACAGGCGGCGGTGGAGGCGGTCAAAGCGGACGGCCCCATGGCCGTGAGCTTTGGCACTGTGACATCCGCCTCCCCGCTGAAAATCCAGGTGGACCAGAAAAAGACCTTGACGGAGGCCCAGCTCATCCTCACCAACAATGTCCGGGACTTCAATGTGGACATGACGGTGGACCACCAGACGGAAAGCCAAAGCGGCGGCAGCGGAGAGGCTGCTTTTGCCGCCCACCAGCACGCCTACAAGGGCAGGAAAACCTTTAAGGTGCACCTGGCCCTCAAGGCAGGGGAAAAGGTCATCCTCATCTCCTGTGATGGCGGGCAAAAATACATTGTCCTGGACAGATGGGAGGCACCTTGATGGGAACGCTACCGACAACTGGAGAAAACCTTGACCTCATCGGCTTTGAGCTGGAGGAGCAGCCCAGCTATACTCACAAGCTGGACATTGAGGGGCAGCGGGTGGCTGGCATGACCGACAAGCGGGAGGCCCTGCGCCAAGCGGTCTATCTCATCCTCAATGTGGAGCGCTACGCCTACCCCATCTATTCCCGCAATTATGGCTCCGAGCTGGTTGACCTGATCGGCCAACCTATGGACTACGCCATGAGTGAGATGAAAAGGCGCATCACGGATGCCCTGATGCAGGATGACCGCATCACCGGCGTGGATGACTGGACCTTTGAAACCGGCAGAAAGTCCGTGCTGGTCCGCTTTACCGTCTACACCATTTATGGAGAGCTGGAGGCCACAAAGGAGGTTGAGATTTAACCATGTTTGAAACCAAGACCTATGAGGCGCTGCTGGCCAGCGCCTTGGCCAGGGTGTCCTCCGGCATCGACAAGCGGGAGGGCTCCATGGTGATGAACGGTGTGGCTCCGTCCATGGCGGAGCTGGCCCAGCTCTACATTGGGCTGGACTTCGTTTTCACCGCCACATACCTGGCAACAGCGCCCCGTGAATATCTCATCAAGCGGGCCGCTGACCGTAACATGAGCCCCTACCTGCCCAGCGCCGCAGTGTTCCGGGCGGAGTTTAACATTGAGGTGCCGGTGGGCACCCGTTTCTCCTGCGAGGACCTAAACTTTGTGGTGACGGCCCGCATGGACACCTCCGAGGACACCGCCACCGGCCTGAGCCACCGGGTCACCTGCGAAACAGCAGGGGCCCATGCCAACGGCTACACCGGCCAGCTCATCCCCATTGAGTATGTGGACGGGCTGACCCATGCAGAGCTGGTGGAGCTGCTAATCCCCGGAGATGATGAGGAGGACACGGAGGTTTTCCGCCAGCGTGTCCTTGACAGCTTCAAGTCCCAGGCCTTTGGCGGCAACCAGGCTGACTACATCGAAAAGGTGAAAGCCATGCCCGGCATCTCCGCCGTCAAGGTGCACCCGGTCTGGAACGGGGACATTGCGCCGTCCACGCTCATCCCGGATGCTACTGTCACAGCCTGGTACACCAGCGCCATTGCGGGGCTCAGTGAGCCCGTGGCGGCCTGGCTCACCGCCGTCTACACGGCGGCGCTCAACAAAAAGCTGACGGTGGGCGGCACCGTCAAGCTGGTGCTGCTGGCATCCAATAACACCGCCCCCTCTGAAACCCTCATTGATGAGGTGCAGACGGCGGTGGACCCCACCGAGAACGCCGGGGAGGGTCTGGGACTTGCCCCCATTGGCCATGTGGTCCATGTGACCGGCGTGGAGCCGGTGCCGGTGAGCATCACGCTCAATCTGACCTATGCCTCCGGCTGGAACTGGGAGGCCATCAAAAGCTATGTGGAGGCCGTCATTGACGACTATTTTGCAGAGCTGGCAGGCACCTGGGCCACTTCGGACCACTTGACCATCCGCATCTCTCAGATTGAAAGCCGCATCCTCTCCGAGTGCTCCGATATGATAACGGACATTGCTGACACGCAGATCAATGGCAAGGAGGAAAACCTTGTGCTGGGTGCGGACAGCATCCCGGTGAGGGGGGACATCAATGGATAGAAAGCTCCTTGACTACCTCCCCCCGGTGCTCCGTGAGGTGCTTGAGTTTCAAGCCATCAATGCCGCCAATGAGCCGGAAATCTCCATTGCGTGGGACGCTCTGGCCCTGGTCCTTGCCAACCAATTCCTGGACACGGCAACGGCCAGCGGCGTGGCCGTGTGGGAGCGTGAGCTGAATATCCGCCCCAAAGACACGGACACGCTGGAGGTCCGCAAGGCACGCATCAAGGCCCTGTGGAACTTGGAGCTGCCCTACACTCTGCCCTGGCTCAAGAACTGGCTCACCGGCCTCTGCGGTGAGCTGGGGCATGAGGAGAGCATTGTGGACTACACCATCAACATCCAGCTTGACTACACCGTCCTGCCGGATGCGGATGCCCTGGCGGCGGAAATCCTGGACATGCTCCTCATGGTGCGCCCGGCCAACATGCGGGTGCTGATGACATCTTTTTTGCAGTCATACGGCACCATCACCTGCGGCGTTTACACCGAGTATGAGGATGAGGTCAACATCTGGCCCATGATGGTCCATGAAATGGAAAGCACCGGCAAGTCCATTGCTGTGGGCGCTCTGGAGTATCACAACACTGTGGAGATTTACCCACAAGAATAGGAGGAAAAAGCACTATGCCCAATGAAACCAAAAACTATGGCACCGTTATCACCACGGCGGGCGCTGCGCTGATCGCCAAGTGTATCTTGAACGGCGGCAAGGTCAACATCAAGACCGCTGCTGCCGGTGACGGCGGCGGTGAGTATTATGAGCCCACCGTGGCCCAGACCGCCCTCCGGGGCAAAAAGTGGGAGGGCGATGTGGCCAGCGCCGCAGTCAGCACCACCAACGCCAACATGATTGATGTGAAAATCACCATTGATGACAGCGTGGGTGGTTTCACTATCCGTGAGATGGGCCTCTTTGACGATGACGGCACGCTCATTGCCATCTGCAACACCCCCGACACAGAAAAGGTGTCCACGGATGGCGGCGTGTCCGGCAAGCTCACCATGATTATGCACATCGTGGTAGCGGATGCCTCCGTTGTCAGTTTCACCATCACCCCGGCCCTGGACACAGTGAGCCGGGCGGAGATGGAGAGCGCCCTGGCAGAGCACAACACCAACGGCACCAGCCACTCCGACATCCGGGCGCTGGCGCTCAATGCTGTGCAGCAGGGCGATGTCTACACCAAGCCGGAGGTCAACGCTTTGGTGGGGGGCGCTGTGAATGAGCATAACAACTCCGACACAGCGCACGCCAGCATCCGTGTGGACCTCACGGGGCTGGATAGCCGCCTCAAGACGCTGGAGCTGAAATATGGCACCAATGTCACCGGCAGCAGCTTTGAGGTCACCTTTGTTACGCTGACGGATGTAGTGGTCACCGGCGTATGGAATGAGGAACTTGGCCGAATTGAGTTTTAAGATGCGGAGGTGAACAAGATGCGGAGAGGCACAAACCCTGTGCTGACCTTTGAGCTGCCGGAGGCAATCACTATATCTGCCCTGTATATCACTTTTCAGCAGAACAGGCAAACTGTGCTGGAAAAGGACCTCACTGCTGTCACCTATGACAAAGAAAACGGCATCATCACGCTGCCGCTTTCCCAGGAGGACACGCTCCTCTTTTCGGAGCTTGAGCCTGTCTGGGTGCAACTCCGCCTACGGGACAATCTGGACAACGCCATTGCCAGTGAGCCCATGCGGGTCAATGTGGGGGAGATATTCAAGGACGGGGTGATCTAATGTGACCTATGCAGTAAACTTTGAAACCACGCCCAGGGTCATTGCGGTCAAGCTCTCCACCGGCGGCATGATGCACGCCAGCTTTGGCTCTGTGCAGTATGTCAACACCGGCAAGCAAGGAATTGACGGCACCACTTTTTACCCCTCTGTGGAGGGCGATGAGTGCACCCTGAGCTGGACCAATGACGGCAACAAAGAAAACCCCAAGCCTGTCAATTTGAGGGGCCGCCAAGGCCCCCAGGGCGCTCCTGGCAGTGACGCAGACATCCTGCCCATCACAAACCTGGAGCTTGAAAAACTACTCATATAAGGAGGACAGCCAAAATGGCAAACAGCAAGAAAGCGCTTGATGAAAATGGTGTACTTTACCTGTGGGGTAAGGTCAAGACCTATGTGGCCACGGCCATTGCCAACATCAAGCTGCCCAGCAAGACCTCTGATCTGACCAATGACAGCGGTTTCATCACTGCCAAGGATGTGCCGGAGGGCGCTGCCGCATCCAGCACCGTGCCCAAGATGGACGGCACCGCTGCCGCTGGTACGGAAACCGCTTTTGCCCGTGGTGACCATGTGCACCCCTCTGACACCACTAAGGTGGACAAGGTGGAGGGCAAGGGCCTGAGTGCCAATGACTACACCAACGAGGAAAAGGCCAAGCTGGGCGGCGTGGAGGCCAACGCAAACAACTACACCCTGCCGGATGCCAGCGCCTCCGTCAAGGGAGGCGTGACTGTTGGCACCAATGTGGATGTCAGCGGCGGCAAAATCTCCGTCAAGAACGGCACCACCAACCAGAAAGGCGTGGTGCAGCTCTCCAGCGCCACCGATGACACCAGCACCACCAAGGCCGCCACGCCCAGCGCCGTCAAAGCCGCCTATGACCTGGCGGCAGGCAAGCAGAGCCCGGCCACCTCTTTGGCAGGCTACGGCATTGCAGATGCCTACACCAAGGATGAGGTGGATGCCAAGATGTCCAGCGCCCTTGAATATAAGGGCTCCAAGGACACCTATGCAGACCTGCCCACCACCGGCAACAAGAAAGGCGATGTGTGGAACATTGTCAATGCCGATGCGGCCCACGGGGTCAACGCTGGTGACAATGTGGCCTGGAACGGCACCACATGGGATGTGCTGGCCGGTACGATGGACTTGTCCGCCTACATGCTTGCGGAGGACCTTGTGGCCATTTCCAACACAGAGCTGGATAATATCTGCAAGTAAAGGAGGCCAATGACATGGCAAAAAGGCCCTACCTTGATGACCTCCAGACAGCACGCCTCTGGGCAAAGGTCAAGGCCCTGGTTTCTCCTTTGAGCTCCAGAGTGACCACACTGGAGGGACAGGTCCAGACCAACACCACGGACCTCTCCGGCCTGGCCACCCGTGTCCGCACGCTGGAGCTGAAATATGACACCAATGTAACCGGCAACTCCTGGAGCGTGGCTTTCACCAGCCTCTCCGGCGTGGTGGTCACTGGTGTGTGGAATGAAAGCCAAGGGAGGATTGAGTTTTAAGTGCCCAACTATGACATCATACCGCTTGCCACTGATCTGCTGGACTACACCATCCAGCGGGTCAAGGTCAAAGAGCCCCAATACACCAAGGTCAAGGCCTATGTGATGGAAAACGGCCAGATGGTGGAAAAGGAGCTCTTTGAGAAAATCAAGGATGACGGCAAGCCTCACTTTCCCAAAAGCCAGACTTTCCACATGTGCGCTGACATGCAGCGCATGGCCAGCGCCATCCTCCAGAAATGCAACTCCGCTGATGGCCGTTATTTTGAAACTGAGTATGAGGAACGCCTCAAGGACCTTGATGAGGTCATCGTCCTCTGCGACACTCTCAACCAGTACATCAACCTGAGCTATAAGCGCAAGTACATCTCTGGTGACCAGTGCCACTACTGGGCAGAGCTGGTGCGCCCGGTCCGTCAAAAGGCTTTCAACTGGAAACGCAATGACAGCAACCGTGCCGCCGCTCTGCGTGAGGCAAAGGCCAACCAGGAACTTGCCAAAATGGGCCAGATGGCCCAGCAAATTGCTGAGGCCCTGGCACGCAACCCCTGAAAGGATATACCAGCCGAGAGCTGTTATATTTGGGTATGACCTATTTTTCACTGTGCTCCCCGAACACGAACAACACCAACAACGCCGTTTACTTGAACACCAATGGCAATGTCAACAACAACAACTGCACCAACACCAACGGGTCCCGCCCCGCTCTGATGGTAAGGCCTGACTGAGTAAGCCCAAAGCCCAAAACCGTGCCGTCCATCACATCAAAGGAGGTCATACCCAGCCTTGGTGATGCCAAGGCAAACACATTGCGCTGATGCCCCGCTGCTTTCCAGAAAAGTGGCGGGGCTACTGGTCCTATCATGCGGCACCTACACAGCGCATGAGGAGAGGCTGGCCAGCCGAACACTGATAGGGGGCCATCCGTTTGTATGAAATTTTCTGAAATATGCACCTTTGCAGTGATCTATGCGGCATACCTGGCCGCCCGGCGGGGCAAACGCTCCAGAGCCGCCACCGCACACTATGAGGTGCGCCTGCTTGAGAACATCGTCAACCTGGTCTATATCCTAAAAACCAAGATTTACAGACCCGGTGTGTTTCGTGTGTTCTATGTCTATGAGCCCAAGAAAAGGCTGGTGCAGGCACCCGCTTTTGTGGACAAGGTGGTCCAGCACGCCATAGTGGACAATCTCCTCTATGACCGCATCACCCGCAGTTTCATCCTGGACAACTACGCATCCCAAAAGAACAAGGGCCTGCACTTCGGCCTGGACCGGCTCAAAGGATTTTTCACGGACTACTGGAATAAGCACCACACCGCTGAGGGCTGGGTGCTCAAGTGTGATGTCCGCCATTTCTTTGCAAGCATCAACCATGACAAGCTCAAGGAAAAGCTCAAAAAGCTGGACCTTGAGCCTGTTGTTTATGACCTGCTTTGCATCTATATTGACTGCTCTGACGGCCTGCCGCTGGGGTATCAGACATCACAGCTCTTTGCCCTCCTGTTCTTGGATGACTTTGACCACTTCGTCAAGGAACAGCTCCGCATCCAATACTATGGCCGCTACATGGATGACTTTTTCCTCATTCACCCGGACAAGGAATACCTGCAATTCTGCCTCCGGGAAATACGGGCCTACATGGATAACCTGGGGCTGGAACTGAATGAGAAAACCCAAATCTTTCCCATCCGCAACGGCATTGACTTTTTGGGCTTTCACACCTACCTGACGGAGAGCGGCAAGGTCATCCGCAAGCTGCGGCACAGCAGCATCAAGCGGATGCGTGCCAAGCTCCGCCACTGGGAAAAGGAATACCCAGCGGGCCTGGTGACCCGTGAGCAAATCCTGCAATCCTGGCAGGCGTGGGATGCCCACGCCGCACATGGCAACACTTGGGCCCTGCGCCAACAGGTGCGGGACCGTGTGCAAAATATTCTAAAGGAGGAAATCTGATCTATGGCCACAACCACCCTGGGCAACAAAGCTGTGGGCAGTATCATCCAGCTCAAGGAAAATGGCAAGCTGGTGAGCTTCTATGTTGCCAAGCACAACTATGAGAACTCCCTCAACGGCATGGGCCGCACGCTGGTGGTCCGCAAGGACTGCTATGACACCCGCCAGTGGCACAGCTCCAATGTCAATGCCTACGCCTCCAGCGCCATTGATAGTTGGCTCAACAGCACCTACAAAAACCTGCTTGATGCAGACATCCGTGGGGTCATCGGCACCACAAAAATCAAGTACACCCCCGGCAACGGCAACAACACCGTTGGCACGCTCCAGCGGGCCATTTTCCTGCTGTCTGCCACTGAGCTGAACAGATCGGCAAGCTGGTTTAATGTGGAGGGCACGGCGCTGGAAATCGCCAGCTCTCTCCAGATCGCCTACATGAACGGCTCCGCCGTTGTTCAGTGGACCCGCTCCCCGTACACGGTCAGCACCTACTACGCCGTTTACTTGAGCACCGATGGCAATGTCAACGGCCACTACTGCACCCTCACCTACGGGTCCCGCCCCGCTTTCACTCTCCCCTCCACCCTCTCTGTGAGCGATGACGGCACTGTGTCCGTCAACACTGCGCCCACCATCACCAGCTCCACGGCCAATGGCTCCAACCTGGGCACCAAGACGGCGGGCTTTAACTTCCAGTACACGGTCAATGATGTGGACGGGGACACTGTGACGGTCAAGGAGTACCTGGACAATGTGCTCAAGCGCACCTACACCGCAACCCTGGGCCAGGTCAACACATTCCAAGCTGTCACGGCTGCCAACTGGCAGAAAATCCTCAACGGCTCCCACACCCTCAAGGTGGTGGCCTCTGACGGCAAGGCTGACAGCGCCGCCTACACGGTGACCTTTGCCAAAAAGGTGACCAAGGCCACTGTCACGCTGGCAGCGCCGCTGGCGGCGGATGATGCCATTTCTGTGATGGTTATGAACATCGTGGGCACCCTGCCTGCGGATGCGGTCATGGAGGTGCTGGTCACCAACAACGCCAAGGACACCACCCCCGTCTGGGAGGATGCCACGGCGGATGTCAAGAATGGCGCAAACCATGTGTTTACCAATAAGACCGCCGCCAACGGCTTTGCGTTCAACTTCAAGCTCTCTGTTGAGCGTGGGGCCAGCGACACCGGCGGCTATATTTCTAACATCGGAGGTGCTTTTGAATAATGGCTGTTTACTATGACAACACAAGCCTCAAGGCAAAGCATGAGCGCAAGCGTTCCCTGGAGGAACTGACCAAGGAAAACAAAGAGCTCAAGACCCGGCTCCAAGCAACGGAGGAGGACCTGACCAACACCCAGGTGGCCCTCACGGAGGTCTATGAGATGCTGGCAGGAGGTGGAGAGAATGGCTAAGGTATATGCCGCCCTCATCCGCAAGGGCCTCAAGACCCTGGATGATGTCCCCGCCAACCTGCGTGACGCTGTTGCCAAGCTGCTGGAGGAGAGCACCGATGCGTGAGCTCCGCCTGCGGCTTGCTTTATTTCTGTTGAGAAAGGAGGTGCAAGACATGGCTGTTGTGTATGCTACCCTCATCATCAAGGGCCGCAAGACCATTGACCAGGTGCCCGCTCTGCTGCGTAAGCAGGTGGAGGAAATCCTGGCAGACCTGGAGGTTGAGGTCTAAAGCCCCAGCCCAGCAGGAGGGGCACACCCGTGTGGTGTGCCCCTCTCATTTTTGAACAACAGGAGGACAAAAAGGATGCTGGAAACGCTGAGGAGCTACTGGTCTATCATCTCCACCATCATCACTGTGGTAGCCGTCCCCGCCGTTGGCTACCTCTACAAGAAATACAAGCAGGCAGACGCACGGCAAAAGGCGGTAGAGCTGGGGGTCCAGGCCCTCCTCCGTGACCGCATCGTGCAATCCTATTATCACTATGAGGAGCGTGGCTGGATAACTCTGCACGGCCTTGAGAATGTCAATGCCATGTATAAGGAGTACCATGCTCTGGGCGGCAATGGCACCGTGACGGCGCTGGTCAATACCATCCATGAGCTTGAGGTCCGGGACGATAAGCGCCCCGCCTCTCAGGCCTGAGCTGGAGAGGAGGGCGCATGGAGTTTTCAAAGAAAATGCTGGTGCTGCACATCTGCATTTCCGTCCTCCTCTGCATCACCACGATAGTGGGGACGCTCACGGACCATGATGTCACAGCCATTGCGGCGCTCACCGGCACCTCTTTTGTGACAGATGGTGCCTGGGGCGGCTTTTACTACTGGAAAAGCAAGAATGAAAACCGGGCGAAATACGCCCAGCGTTTTCTCAACAAGTTTGCGGACAAGTACGGTGCTGATGCGGCCCTCCGGGCCACTGAGATCGTGCTGAAAGATTGAGTAAAGGAGGACATGCTCAATGACTGAAAAAGAACTCCGGCAGAAAGTTGTGGACACTGCGGTGAGCTATCTGGGCTGCAAAGAGGCCAACGGCTCCCACCGCAAAATCATTGACCTCTACAACTCCCACAAGCCCCTGGCCAGGGGCTATGCGGTGAAATACACGGATGCCTGGTGCTCCACCTTTGCATCCGCTGTGGCCATCGCCTGCGGCCTCACGGACATCATCCCCACGGAGTGCGGATGTGAGCGCCACATTGACCTTTTCAAAAAGCTGGGCTCCTGGGTGGAGAATGATGCCTATGTACCCAGCCCTGGTGACTACATTTTCTATGACTGGCAGGACGGCAGCAACTACGCCACCACGGACAACACCGGCTCTGCGGACCATGTTGGTATTGTGGTGTCCTGCGATGGCAAGACCATTAAGGTCATTGAGGGCAACATGAGTGATGCCGTTGGCTACCGCAAGCTGGCCATCAATGGCCGCTACATCCGGGGCTTTGGCGTGCCCAAGTACGCCTCCAGGGCCACCTCTGCGCCCTCCGGCGGCGGGGAGGCACCCACGCCCGGCAAGGATGAAAAGCCCACTCCTGGGCTTGCTGTGGGCTCCGTGGTGACCTTTACGGGCACCAAGCACTATATCAGCTCCATGGCCGTCAACGGCAAGAGCTGCAAGCCCGGTGAGGCCAAGGTCACCGCTGTGGCCAAGTCCGGCAAGCACCCCTACCACCTCATCAAGACCACCGGCAGCTCCTCCACCGTCTATGGCTGGGTGGATGCCGCTGATGTCAAGGAAGTGGTCCCGGCCATCGTCAAGGGCTCCAGGGTCAAGGTGGCCAAGGGAGCCAAGACCTACAACGGCGGCAGTCTGGCCTCCTATGTCTACACCACCGCCTACACCGTCATTCAGATTGACGGCTCCCGTGTGGTCATCGGCATCAACGGAGTGGTCACGGCGGCTGTCAACATCAAGGACCTCACGCTGGTGGGGTAAAGGAGGAAATTTATGACTACTTCCATCATCCATCTGGCCGTTGGCCTGGTGCTCCTGGTGGCCGTCAACATCGTGCTGGGCAGCCTCAACGCCCTCTTTGACGGCAGTTTTGACAAGGTAAAACTCCGCAACGGCATCATCAAGGGCATCATCGTGGCGGCCTGTTTTATTGCCTTTTATATGGCGGGCTACCTCAACCCGGACATCATCGCCATTGAGGTGGATGGGCAGACCGTGAACTTGATGACCGCCTCCAACCTGGCGCTGCTCACGGCCTATGTGCTCTATGCCAAAGATGTATTTGTGAAATTGAAAAACCTAATCTTGAGCAAGACCTCCGGCACGCCGCCGGAGGAGCTTGCCGCAGAACAAGAAACTGCTGAATAAGACGAAAGCCGGAGAGGGTCAAACCTCTCCGGCTTTTTTGCTTTATAGGGTGATGTCCTGGCCTGTGCTGTCTATCTGCTTTTTAAGGGCATAGAGCTCTTTGCTTTCCTTGCCGCCCAAAAACCAAACGGCCACATGTTTGTCCCCATAGGTGAAAACTGCATACCACTTGACCGCATTGGTGCGGGAAGTGTTTGGACTGGTGCCTCTGTACTTGGCCGCAAAATTGCGCTCATCCATGATGTCCAAGCTGTCAACCTTGGCCAGCGGCAGGGTCACGCTGGGGCCCTCCACCCGGCGGAACACCAGCGCCTCCGCCGTCTGCTCCATAAAGCAGGGCGCATCCTGGGCAAAGCCGGGCAGGCCCTCATAGTGCATGAGCCGGATGCCCTCCGGCAGCGGTGCCTTTTTCTTTCCGAACATGTCAAAACCTCCTATGCTGATCTGACCCAAAAATTGAGATGGTGGATGTACTCCTCCAGTGGCGCACCCTCAATGCTTTCCGCATCATTGCGGACTGTATACTGCATCCAGGTCTTGCGGCCCTGCAATTTGACTTTTCCCAAGTACGCTCTGGGGCTGCTCACGGAGAGAGCGCCATTGGCCATGCGGCTG
The DNA here is from genome assembly GCF_049060325.1 of Vescimonas sanitatis. Taxonomy (NCBI): domain Bacteria; kingdom Bacillati; phylum Bacillota; class Clostridia; order Eubacteriales; family Oscillospiraceae; genus Vescimonas; species Vescimonas sanitatis. The sequence continues at coordinate 508,702 of NZ_JBMGPW010000001.1, forward strand.
ATGGTCAATGCTACGCTTTTATGCCCCTGACGCAGTGCCGCCTCCAGAGCTGCCAAGAAAGCCTCCTCATCCGGCGTGACTGACCACCTGCGGCTACTTTCCGTTGTATAGCGAATATACACCCAGCTCACCGTCCTTTTCTGTTTATTCTTGACTTTTCTCCATTATAGTTTGCACCCTGTCTGCGTGTCAAGTATTGGAGCCTTTATTGATAATGACATACCAAATGTGCAAACTATAATTATTTATGAGAGGAGGCGGTGCAGTTGATCGCTGAGAAAATCAAAGCCCTGCGTGAGGCAAGGGGCTGGAGCCAGGCGGAACTTTCCCGGCGGCTGGGCATCACCAGAAACGGCGTGAACTCTTGGGAGCAGGGGCTCTCTATGCCATCACCGGCGTGCCTGGTGGACCTGGCCAAGGTGTTTGGCGTGTCCACGGACTACCTGCTGGGGCTGGAACGGCTCACCACGGTGGATGTCACCGGCCTGGCGGACCGTGATGTTGCGGTGCTGGCAGAGCTGGCCGAACGGCTCAAAAACTGCAAAGACTGACACAGCGGCTCACTTTTCGTGGGCCGCTTTTTTGTTCTTGACTTCATACACCTTTTGGTGTATAATCAGAGTACATTAAACGGAGGTGCTGCTCTATGACCCATTCTAAACTGCAAACCAAGCGCCTGGAGGCGCAGATGTCACAGTCCCAGCTTGCCACTGCCGCTGGCATCAATGGCCGGATGCTCCAGTATTATGAGCAGGGTGCAAAAGACCTGAGTGGTGCCAAGCTGGCCACGCTGCTCAAGCTGTGCCTGGCTCTCAACTGCACATTGGCTGACATTCTCCCTGACGGAGAAACAACCGAATTGCTGACCCGATACGGACAGTAAAGCCTTTTCTGGCGGGGTGTTCATCACCCCGCCGCTTTTTTATATTCTGAGGAGGGTATCACATGAATTACAAGGGCTTTCATCAACTGCAATGGGAGGACCGCCTGGTCATTGAAAAGATGCTCAAGGTGGGTGACAGCAAGGCCAAGATCGCTGAGGCGCTGGGCGTGTGCAAAAAGACCATCTACAATGAAATCAAACGGGGATGGACCCAGCAGATGACCTCTGACTATGAGTTTATCTGGTGCTACTGCCCGGAGATGGCGGAGCGCAAATACCAGGAAAACCTCCGGGCCAAGGGGCCGGACCTCAAGATTGGCAATGACATTGACTTTGCAAACTATGTGGAGCAGAAAATTGTGGAGGAGCACTATTCTCCCGCCGCTTTGTTGGCAGAGCTCAAGGCAAAGCCGCCCCAGTTTGACACCACGGTCTGTGAGGCCACGCTCTACAATTACATCTACCGGGGTGATGTGTTCCTGGTCCTCAACCCGGAGCACCTGCACGAAAAAGGCCGCCGCCACTATGGTGAGAAATACGGTGAACAACGGAACGCCGCCAGAGCTGCCAAAGGCCCCCGCATTGATAAGCGTAACCCCATCATCAACTCCCGCACTACTTTTGGCCACTGGGAGATGGACAGCGTGATGGGCACCGTGGGCTCCAGCCGGGCGCTGGTGGTGCTCACGGAACGGCTCACCAGGGCGGGCATCATCCTCCCGGTGCCGGACCATACCGCCGCCAGCGTGGTCCGGGCGCTCAATGGTCTGGAGCGCCGCCTGGGCAAGGACTTCTACCCCATGTTTCAGAGCATCACGGTGGACAATGGCTGTGAGTTTCAAGACTACGATGGTATGGAAAAGGCCTGCCGCCGGAAAGGAAAGCGTACCACCGTTTACTACTGCCACCCGCACGCACCACATGAGCGTGGCAGCAACGAGAACATGAACAGGATAATAAGGCGGTTTTTCCCCAAGGGCACCAACTTTGATGAGGTGCCTATCTCAGAGATACGCCGGGCAGAGGAGTGGATGAACAACTATCCACGGGAGGTGCTGGGGTGGCAGACAGCGGCCACCCTCCTGCGGAGCTACATGAGCGCCTGCTGATCTGCCGCACAATAAAGCTGAACGCCGGAGCCCTCGGAGGCCACCGGCGCTGTTGTCATGCCAAAATGCAGAAAAACGCACAAAACAAGCCGCAAATAGCACGGCTAATTTTGTGCGTTCATACAACTTTACAAGTTTATTGTAATTTATTCTTGACTTTTTGCGGCGGGCTACCTAAAATCTGATGTGAGATTTTTTATTTTAAGCGTTTTAAGACCTGCGGTTGCTTTAAAACCTTTTTATCCATGATAAAAGCTTCTTGTTCTTTGTTTTGCCCGCTCTATTCTCTAATACATAAACCCGGCTTCAAGTCAAGTTATTTTTTCATGATCGGAAAAGTGAAATGCCGCGTGCCCAATAGGCACACGGCATTCCACTTTTCAGGAGAGAAAGTACCCCGTTTGCAAGGGTACGGAACCACAGGGCCTGGCGGAGCCCGGTGGGATCGGAAGCAAAGTTACTCCACGCCAAACAGCAGATCGCCGTAGGTGGGGAACGGCCAGCAGCCCTCGGCCGTGCGCTGCTCGGCCTCGTCACAGGGGGCGCGCAGCGCCGCCATCTTGGGCAGCAGCACGTCGCGGACCATGTTGGCGCTCTCGGTCACATCATCGATCTTATGGAAAGTGGCCAGCGCGGCAGCCAGGTCCTCCACGGCAGCGTCGATGTCCTCTACCAGATCGGACAGGCGCGTGACAAGCGTCGTCTCATAAATGCCGGACACCACCGGCGCGATGGACTTCTTTACGGCGATATCCTGCGCCAGCTTAGAGGAGAACTTCTCCACGGCAGGCAGGATCTGACGGCGGGCCATATCCACCATCGTTTCGGCCTCGATATTGACGATCTTGCGGTAGTTGTCCAGCGTGATCTCATAGCGGGAGCGTATCTCCGCCTCGGACATGACCTTCAGGGACGTGAGCATTTTTACGTTCTTCTCGTGCAGCAGATAGGGCATAGCGTCCGGCGTGGTACGCAGGTTCAACAGGCCGCGGACCTCGGTAGCCTCCTTGATCCAGGCATCGTCATAGCCGTTGCCGTTGAAAATGATGCGCTTGTGGTCCTTGATGGTCTGCCGGATCAGACTATGCAGTGCTGCGTCAAAGTCCTTGGCCTTCTCCAGCTTGTCCGCGTACTGACGCAGAGACTCCGCCACGGCGGCGTTGAGCATAATGTTGCAGCAGGCAATGGAGTTGGCGGAGCCAAGCATACGGAACTCGAACTTATTGCCGGTGAATGCAAAGGGCGACGTCCGGTTCCGGTCGGTGGTATCACGCAGGAACTTGGGCAGCACATGGGCTCCCAGCTTCATCACGGTCTTTTCCGTGCCGCTGTACGGCTCATCCTTCTCGATGGCATCCAGAATAGCCGTCAGCTCATCGCCCAGAAAGATGGATACCACCGCGGGCGGCGCCTCGTTGGCGCCCAGACGGTGATCATTGCCGGCGGTGGCCACAGAGATGCGCAGCAGGTCCTGATAGTCATCCACCGCCTGAATAACGGCACACAGGAACAGCAGGAACTGGGCGTTTTCGTGGGGTGTCTCACCGGGAGTCAGCAGGTTCACGCCGGTATCCGTGGCCATAGACCAGTTGTTGTGCTTGCCGGAGCCGTTGACGCCGTCAAAGGGCTTTTCATGCAGCAGACAGACCAGCCCGTGGCGGGCAGCCACCTTCTGCATGATCTCCATGGTCAGCTGGTTGTGATCGGTGGCGATATTTGTGGTGGTGTAGATGGGCGCCAGCTCATGCTGGGCCGGGGCCACCTCATTGTGCTCCGTCTTGGCCAGAATACCCAGCTTCCAGAGTTCCTCATTCAAATCGGCCATATACTCCGCCACACGAGGCTTGATAGCGCCGAAGTAATGGTCGTCCATCTCCTGACCCTTGGGGGGTCTGGCACCGAACAGCGTACGGCCGCAGAAAATCAGGTCCTTGCGCTTGCGGTACATGGCGCGGTCCACCAGGAAATACTCCTGCTCGGGGCCGACAGAGGTGCGAACACATTTGACATCCGTGCTGCCAAACAGCTTCAGGACACGCATGGCCTGCTTGTTCAGGGCCTGCATGGAGCGCAGCAGCGGGGTTTTTTTATCCAGCGCCTCGCCACCGTAGGAACAGAACGCCGTGGGGATACACAGTGCCTTGTCCTTGATAAAAGCGTAAGAGGTAGGATCCCAGGCAGTGTAGCCCCGGGCCTCGAAGGTAGCACGCAGGCCGCCGGAGGGGAAGCTGGAGGCATCCGGCTCACCCTGGATCAATTCCTTACCAGAGAACTCCATGATAACGCCGCCATCCGGCGAGGGGGTAATAAAGCTGTCGTGCTTCTCGGCAGTAATGCCGGTCAGCGGCTGGAACCAATGGGTAAAGTGGGTCGCGCCGTGCTCGATGGCCCAATCCTTCATGGCATCCGCCACCACATTCGCTACCTGGTTGTCCAGGCTTCCGCCCTCGTCAATGGTCTTCTTCAGGGAAATATAGATGTCATGGGGAAGGCGTGCTTTCATCTGTCGGTCGTCAAATACCAGTGTGCCGAAAATGTCCGATACGGTTTTCATGTGTTCCACCCCGATCTTTTGTAGATTTGGAAAATAGAAAAAGGCGTCAGGAAGCCCGCAGCTTCAAGACGCCTTTGCCTTTGATGTGCGAAATTATAGGCGGTTGTGACGGATTTGTCAATCAGCTTTTTACACAATTTTTGGCGTTTTATTCATTGACTTTATGCACATCTGATGCTATAATGCCGAACCATGATGAGCAAAGGCGTTCATCCGAGCAGGACATTTGTCCCTGCCGGATGGGCGTTTTTTGCTTTCCGGGGCGGCTTTTCAGCGGATCACTCCATGGAACGGCTGGAACCTACGGAAGCACATAAAGAAAGGGTGAGAAACTATGAAGCTGGAGGGACAGGTACGCATCCCATCCGGGTGCGCCATTTCGGCGGTCATTTCCCGGGAGGGGCGGCGCATGACCGGTGAGGACATCATCAGGAGCATGGTCCCCATGCATGATCGGTCCAACGGTCTGGGAGGCGGCTTCGCCGCCTACGGCATCTACCCGGAGCACCGGGAGGAATACGCCTTCCACATCTTTTTTGATGATAACACCACCCGGCGGGAGTGCGAGGCTATGCTGAAGGAGGGATTTGAGCTCGTAGACGCGGAGCTGATCCCCATCCGCATCATCCCGGAGATAACGGACATTCCCCACATCTGGCGGTACTTTGTGCGGCCCCTTAATTCGGTACTGGCACGGCTACAATTAGACGAAAAGGAATTTGTGGCACGGACGGTGATGGATATCAACACCAAGCTGAAGGGCGCATACGTGTTCTCCAGTGGAAAGAACATGGGGACCTTCAAGGCCGTAGGATATCCCGAGGATGTGGGACGCTTCTACCGCCTGGAGGAATATGAGGGATACAGCTGGACGGCCCATGGGCGCTATCCCACCAATACCCCCGGCTGGTGGGGCGGCGCGCACCCCTTTTCCCTGCTGGACTGGTCCATCGTCCACAATGGAGAGATATCCTCCTACGACGCCAATCGGCGCTGTATTGAGATGTATGGCTACAAATGCAATCTGCAGACGGATACGGAGGTCATCACCTATATTGCCGACTATCTGCTGCGGCGTCAGGGGCTGACACTGGAGGAAATGGCGTCGGTGATCGCGGCGCCCTTCTGGAGTACCATACGCACCAGAGAGCCGGCCGCGGCACGGCAGCTGACCTATCTGCGGACCATATACCCCAGCCTGCTCATCACCGGACCATTCTCCATCATTCTGGGGTTCAACGGCGGACTGATGGCGCTGAACGATCGGCTGAAGCTGCGCTCCATGGTAACGGCGGAAAAGGACGACAAGGTATTTATCGCCAGCGAGGAGGCCGCTATACGGGTCATGGCCCCGGATGCGGAGAACCTGTATGCGCCTATGGGCGGCGAGCCGTTTATCGTGAATGTGAAAGAAGGTGCCTATTGATGGCTCTTGACTACATCATACCAGAATTTGAAGTGGTACGAAACGACGCACGGTGCACCCGCTGCCGCATCTGCGAATCCCAGTGCGCCAACGGCGTGCACACCTATAACGCGGATGGGAAGGTCATGGTCAGCGACGAGAGCAAGTGTGTCAACTGTCAGCGCTGTGTGTCCTTCTGTCCCACTCACGCCATTAAGATCGTAAAAAGCGACAACTGCCTGCGTGAAAACGCAAACTGGTCCTGCGCCACCATCAAGGAGATATACAAGCAAGCGTCCACCGGCGGCGTGCTGCTGAGCTCCATGGGCAACCCCCAGCCCCTGCCGGTGTACTGGGACCGCATCCTCATCAACGCCTCACAGGTGACGAACCCACCCATCGACCCCCTGCGGGAGCCCATGGAGACGCGGGTATTCCTGGGCAAGAAGCCGGAGACCGTCCGGCGGAATGGGGACGGCAGCCTGTGCACCGAGGTACCGCCGCAGCTGGAGCTGTCGGTGCCCATTCTGTTTTCGGCTATGAGCTATGGCTCCATCAGCTACAACGCCCATGCGGCGCTGGCCAAGGCTGCCCGGGAGTTGGGCATCTGCTACAACACCGGCGAGGGCGGACTGCACCGGGATTTCTATCCCTACGGCGCCAACACTATCGTACAGGTGGCCTCCGGCCGCTTCGGCGTCGATGAGACATACCTGAACACCGGCGCGGCCATCGAGATCAAAATGGGCCAGGGTGCCAAACCCGGTATCGGCGGACATCTGCCCGGCGCAAAGATCGTGGGCGACGTGTCCAAAACACGGATGATACCAGAGGGCGCGGATGCCATCTCCCCTGCTCCGCACCACGACATTTACTCCATTGAGGACCTACGGCAGCTGGTGTACTCTCTAAAGGAAGCCACGGCGTACAAAAAGCCGATCATCGTCAAGGTGGCGGCGGTACACAACATCGCCGCCATCGCCAGCGGCATCGCCCGCAGCGGTGCGGATATCATCGCCATCGACGGCTTTCGGGGCGGCACCGGCGCGGCGCCCACCCGAATACGGGACAATGTGGGTATTCCCATTGAGCTGGCGCTGGCAGCGGTGGACCAGCGGCTGCGGGACGAGGGCATACGCAGCAGCGTATCCCTGATCGCCGGAGGCAGCATACGCTCCGCTGCCGACGTGGTCAAGGCCATTGCTCTGGGCGCGGATGCCTGTTACATTGCCACCGCGGCACTGCTGGCCATGGGGTGTCACCTGTGCCGTTCCTGTCAGACAGGCCGGTGCTGCTGGGGTATCGCCACACAGCGGCCGGAGCTGGTAAAGCGTCTGGACCCCGAGGAGGCCGCGGCGCGGCTGGTAAACCTGGTAACCGCCTGGAAGCATGAAATCAAGGAGATGATGGGCGGTATGGGCATCAACTCCATCGAGGCGCTGCGGGGCAACCGGGTCATGCTGCGGGGTATTCACCTGAACGAAAAAGAACTGGAAATTCTGGGAATTGCCCACGCCGGTGAATAAGGTCTGTCGAAAAAGCGATATTTATAGGAAAAATAATGGAAAACACTCGAAAGGAGTGGTACAATATGGACTTCATAGAGGCAAGTGGTCTGTCCTTCTCTCAACTGAACGAAACGATACGCCACGCCGGGAAGGAATGCCGTATCTGTGCCTGCCAGGGCCAGCGGTTCATCGCCGCCGGTATGAGCAGCAAACGGCTGGAGATCGACGGCATCCCCGGCAATGCGCTGGGCGCCTATCTGGGCGGCGGTTCTATTACCGTAAACGGCAATGCACAGGACGCGGTGGGCGACACCATGAGTGCCGGACGCATCGTGATCCACGGCAGCACCGGCGACGCTGCGGGGTACGCCATGCGGGGCGGTGAGATATTTATCCGGGACAATGCGGGCTACCGCGCCGGGATACACATGAAAGCCTATAAGCAGTATAAGCCGGTGATCGTCATCGGCGGGCGGGCCGGCAGCTTTCTGGGCGAATACCAGGCCGGCGGGCTGATTTTGGTGCTGGGCCTGCACACCGACGGCCGGCCGATAGTACACTTCTTCCCCTGCACAGGAATGCACGGCGGAAAAATGGTTTTCCGCGGCGATGTGAGCAGCATACGGTTTCCGGATCAGGTCACGCTGCACAACGCCACGGCGGAAGATATGGAGGAGATCACACCCTATGTGCGGGAGTACTGCCGTCTGTTTGACCGTGACGCGGAGGCGATGCTCCGCGACAACTATACCGTTATCACACCGGACAGCAAAAACCCCTATCAGCAGATGTATGTAGCCAACTGAGAAAGGCAGGAGCACGATGGAGTACACAGTGGATGAGATCAGGCAGTTTACGGCGGAGGAGGATGTAAAATTCCTGCGTCTGGCCTTCTGCGATATTTTCGGCAGCCAGAAAAATATATCTATTTTGCCGGATGAGCTGGACCGGGCCTTCAGCTACGGCATCGCTTTCGATGCCTCCGCTGTGCCCGGCTTCGGCGACGAGGTCCACTCGGACCTGTTCCTGCATCCGGACAGCAGCACCCTCTGTATGCTGCCCTGGCGGCCGGATCACGGCCGAGTGGCGCGGATGTTCTGCCACGTGCTGCGGCCCGATGGCGCCGCCTTCGAGGCCGACTGCCGCGCGCTGCTGCGTCAGGCGGTGGCGGACGCGGAAGCACTGGGCATCCGTTTCTCCTTCGGCACGGAGATGGAGTTCTATCTCTTCCGCCGGGACGAAAACGGTGAAGCGACCCACATTCCCTACGACAACGCAGGATACATGGACATCGCACCGGAGGACAAGGGCGAGAATGTGCGGCGGGAGATCTGCCTGACGCTGGAGCAGATGGGGATACGACCGGAGTGCTCTCACCATGAGCAGGGCCCCGGGCAAAACGAGATCGACTTTCGCTATTCCGATCCCTTGACGGCGGCGGATAACGCCGTGACCTTTAAGGCTGTCGTCAATTCCGTGGCGGTGCGAAACGGCCTGGCAGCCGACTTCTCTCCCAAGCCGCTGATGGGACAGCCGGGCAACGGGATGCACATCAACATCTCCGCCAAGAGCCGCGACGGCGCAGAGGTAATGCCGCAGATCATCGCCGGTATTCTGGCCCATATTGCCGAGATGACGGTGTTCCTGAACACGCGGGAGGAGTCGTATCACCGCTTTGGCAGCAGCAAAGCACCGCGATATATCTCCTGGTCCAGCGAAAACCGCAGTCAGCTGATACGCATCCCTGCCGCGCAGGGCGAGTACCGCCGCGCGGAGCTGCGCTCTCCCGATCCGCTGTGCAGCCCGTATCTGGCCTTTACGCTGCTGATCCGCGCCGGCCTGGACGGTGTAACGCGGCAGCTGGTGCTGCCGGAAGCCGCGGATGTGAATTTCTACACGGCGGCTAACGACGTAAAGGCACGCTTCCACACGCTGCCGGAGACTCTGGAGGACGCCAGATCGTTGGCTGCATCCAGCGCATTTATCGCAGAGCACTTACCCAAGACGATCATACAGCAGTACACCCACTGAGCCGGTCTGCTTTGGAGAGGAGGGACGCATATGGAGGACAGCCGCCGGACGTACAGCGTGCTGGTGGTCGCTGCCGCAGCCAAGTTCCATATGTCCCTGCGTGAAATGCTGCCGGAGGATCGGTACGACCCGGTGTGTGCCGCAGGCAGCGTGTCTGAGGCACGGCGCGCCCTGCTGGAGAGGCCTTTTGACATCGTGGTCATCAGTACGCCGCTGCCGGATGAATTCGGCACGAAGCTGGCGCTGCACATCATCGACAAATCCAGCGCCGGTGTGCTGCTCCTGGTGAAGGCGGAACACTATCCGGATCTGGCGGCACGGCTGGCGCCTCAAGGCATCCTGCTGCTGCAAAAGCCCACCACGCCACCGCTGCTGCTGCAATCCATGCAGCTGCTGTGCGGCACACGGGAGCGCCTGCGACGTATGGAGGAAAAGACTGCCACCATCGAGGAACGCATGGCGGAGATACGGCTGGTGAACCGGGCTAAATGGGCACTGATCGACAAGCAAGGCATGACGGAGCAGGAGGCCCACCGCTACATTGAAAAACAGGCCATGGACCGGTGCGTTACGCGCCGGACAGTAGCGGAGGAGATATTGGCAGAGTGAAATAAGCGCGCTCCCTTTGACAAACGGTACAAGGTCTGGTATGATGGCGGAAACCGTTTGAAAGGAGCACACTATGGAAAAGTTTATCCCTTATGAAAAACTCTCGAAAAAAGAGAAGCACCGGCGTGACGCTATGCAGCGGGGCACCTGGTGCGTGCTGAACCCCGTTACACGCAAAAGTCCAAACCCCAAAGCTTACAACAGGAAAAAGACACGGAAATGGATGGAGGATCCATATACCGTGTCTTTTTTTATATGCAGAAAAGATATCCCCCGGCCGCTGGCCGGGGGATATCAAAGGAATGACAGCTTACTTCATGAAGGTGCCGTCCATCATCTGCTGCAGATAGGCGTTATACTTCTCCACCTTCTCAGCGGGAACCAGCTCGGTATTGATGGCACCGGCGGACAGGGCACCGTTCTCCAGCGTACCGAAGATGGTGTTGCCGCCGAAGGTACCGGCCACAACAGCCTCCATGCAGACACCGATCATAGCGGCGTTATCGGTGACCTGGGAGCAAATGATGCAGGGGTTCTGACCCAGGATATCGGCAGGCTGGCCGATGTCGTAGATCTTGATGGCGCCAGCCTTCTCATTGGCGGCGTCGATGGCCTCACGGGCACCGGAGTCAACGGCAGAAGCATCGCCGAAGAACACGTCAGCACCCTGGGAGATCAGCTCAGTGGCGAACTCCTTGCCCTTGGGGGCATCGGAGAAGGAGTTGGCATAGGGGACAGCCAGCAGCTCAACGGTCTTGCCCTCCTGCCCGCCAACATACTTGGCAGCAGCCTCGAAGCCCGCGATCTTGCCCTTGGTGGTATCCAGCTCCATACCGCCGATGAAGCCCAGTTTGCCGGACTCGGTCATCAGACCGGCCAGAGCGCCGGCGATCCAGCCGATCTGCTCAGCGTTGGGCAGCAGAGACGCGACATTGCCGTTAGCGGCCTTTTCGGGGGTGGACTCAGCGCCGTTCAGCAGAGCGAAGGCGATGTCGGGATACTCCTCAGCAGCCTGCAGGACCGCATCGGTGTACTGGTTGCCGGGAGCATAGATCATGTCGTAGCCCAGGTTGCAGAAGGCAACGATGGTCTCGTAATACTGATCCTGGGAGATGGAGTCGGTGACGTCGTAGGTCCAGCCCTTGTCCTCAGCAGCCTTGACCATGGCGTTGTAGCAGGCAGCGCCCCAACCGCCGTCGTTGATGCTGGAGTCGCAGATCATGGCGACCTTGTAGGTCTTCTCGCCATCACCGGCGCCGTCCGTCTTGGTGTCGTCCTTCTTCTCGCCGCAGGCGACGAGGGCCAGCGTCATAGCGAGCGCCAGCAGCAGTGCAAGAAACTTTTTCATGGTTTTCCTCCTTGTTTTTTGTGACTTGCTCTTTGTTCTATAACAACGTCCTTGCGGACATCATTACCGTCATGTCACCGCTGTTCGCGGCGATAGGGCTGTCCATTGGCCTTGGGTCCCGCCTGCTTCGTACCGATGACGGAGAGGACGACCACGGTGGCCACATAGGGGATCATCTGGAAGAACTGGTACGGGATGGCGATGCCGGAGACCTGAAGCCGGATCTGCAGCGCATCGCAGAAGCCGAAGAACAGGCAGGCCAGCAGGATGCCGCCGGCACTCCAGCGACCAAAGATCACGGCAGCCAGGGCGATGAAGCCGCGGCCGGCCACGATACCGTCGGTATAGGTGCTGGAATAGCAGGTGGTCAGGTACGCACCGCCCAGTCCGGCCAGCGCACCGCAGATCATGCAGGCCAGATACTTCACGCCGATGACATTGATGCCCAGCGTAGCGGCCGCCTGCGGATGCTCGCCCACGGATTTATAGCTCAATCCCGCACGGGTACGGTTGAAGAAAATGGAGGTGAACACCACCAACAGCAGCGTCAGATAGACCATGGGACTCTGATCAAACAGCAGTGGCCCGATGACCGGGATGTCCTTCAGGCCGGGAATAGCAATGCTGGGCATGGTAATGATCTGCTTCAGGTCTGAACCGGTACCGAACACGATGCGGTAGATAAACGACGCCAGCGCCGGAGCGAATATGTTGATGGCCATGCCATAGACCGTATGGTCCGCGCAGAGGGTGACGGTGGAAAAGGCGTAGATCATATTGACCAACAGGCCCGCCAACGCACCGCACAGCAGACCGATCCAGTTGGAACCGGTGATGTAGCACATCAGAAAGCCCACCAGCGCGCCGATGGCAGCCAGGCCCTCCAGGCCGATATTCACCATGCCGGCCCGCTGGCCGTACAACTCGGCCAGTGAGATAAGCAACAGAGGGATGGCAAGCCGAACCGTTGCCAACAGTAAGCTGGAGATCCAATCCATTACTTGTCACCCGCCTTTCTCTTGGAGAACACGCGATCCTTCCACGCCTGGAATTCAGGCAGCTTGGTCAGCGCCATACCGGCCACGGAGAACACGATGACCAACGCCTGGATGATATCGGAAACGCTGGTGGGAACACCGGTGGCCGCCTGCATAGTGGTGGAACCCACACGCAGCACAGCAAAGAACAATGCCACCACCATCGTCGCGATGGGGTGCAGCTGGCCGATCAGTGCCATAGCCACACCGTCAAAACCGTAGCCCGCCCCGAAGCCGTTGATCAGCCGGAACTGGGTACCCAGCAGCTCTGCGCCGCCGCCCAGGCCGGCAATGGCCCCGGAGATAATGAAGCTGGTCAGCATGCAGCGCTTCACATGGATACCATTAAAGCGGCTGGCGGTCATGTTATAGCCCACCGCCCGCAGCTTGAAGCCGCCGCTGGTCCAGAACAGCACGTAATACAGCACCAGGCCCACCACCACGGCGATGACAAAGCCCCAGGTAAAGCGCATTCCGGTGATTACACGGGGCAGCTTCACCAGGTCATCCACCGCAGGGGTCTGTGGTACGCTGGCGTCGCGGATCCAGCTGGTGTACAGCACGCCCATAAACAAGGTAGCTACATAGTTGAGCATGATGGAGATGATCATCTCATTCTGGCCGCGGCCGATCTTCAGCAGGCCGGGGATCATGCCCCAGATACCGCCGGCCAGCGTACCGGCCAGCAGTGCCAGCAGCACACCGGCAAAGCCGGTAACACCGGAGAAATACGCCGTAACGAATGCGGCGATGGAACCCATGAGAAACTGGCCTTCACCGCCCAGGTTGAACACACCGCACTTGTACGCGAAGCAGGCACACAGAGAGGTGAACATCAGAGGTGTGGCCTTGGTAAGTGTAGTGCCAATATTGGCCTTGGAGCCGAAAGCTCCCTGGAAGAGGTATTTCACCGCGTCAAAGGGATTGGCACCCAAGGCCGCCATGATGATACCGCCGATCACAAAGGCCAGGATAATGGACAGCAGCGGGACAACGAAGCTGCCCAGAGAACGTTTTAACTTTTCCATATCGCAGCTCCTCCCCTTACTTTCCCGTCATGGCGAGGCTGATCTCCTCGATGGGCGGGTTTTTTCCGGAGAATTCGCCCATGATCTGCCCCTCAAAGCAGACCAGGATGCGGTCGGACATCTCCAATATCTCATCGAAGTCTGCGCTGATCAGCAGGATCCCTACACCGCGCTCACGGGCAGCGATCATCTGCTCGTGAACAAAGCTGGCCGCGCCGATATCCAGGCCGCGGGTGGGATGCGCCATCACCAGCAGGGACGGCTGGGACTCCAGCTCACGGGCCAGGATGACCTTCTGCTGGTTGCCACCGGACAGGCTGCGGACCGTCTGCCCCACAGAGGTGCAGCGCACGTCGTACTTCTGCACCATCTCCTCGGCATAGTCGTGAATGGCACGTTTGTTCAGCCGCAGGCCCTTACCCTGGCTGAACTTGGGAGAATCAGTCTCCTTGAGCACCAAATTCTCCGCAATGGACATATCGCCCACCAGGCCCTGCGCGTTGCGGTCCTCAGGAACGTGGGAAACGCCGTCTGTAATGAAAGAATGGGGGTCAAAGACCGCTACGCTCCTATCCTTCAGGTATATCTTGCCGCCTTGGGGCACAATAACGCCGGTGATCAACTGCGCCAGCTGGGTCTGACCATTGCCGTCCACGCCGGCGATTCCTACGATCTCACCGCTGCGGATCTGCAGTGTCATATCGTTGACACCGCTGTGCTTATGTTCCTTGTCATAGTCCACATGGTCCAGAGACGCCACGACCTCAGCGCCGGAGGCATCCACCTTCTCGTACTGTGACTCGGTCAGTTCCTTACCGATCATCATATTGGCCAGTTTCTGACCATCGGTATCAGCGCGGGCCACGGTGCCCACCACCTCGCCCAGACGCAGGACGGTGATGCGGTCAGAGATATGCAGGACCTCGCGCATTTTGTGGCTGATGAAGATAATACTCTTCCCTTCGCCGATGAGCTTCTGCATAATGGCAAACAACCCCTCGACCTCGATATCGGTCAGTGCGGCAGAGGGTTCGTCCAGGATCAGCAGCTCCGCACCGTGGTACAGCGCCTTCAGTATCTCGGTGCGTTGCTGCTCGCCCACGGATATCTCGGTGATAAGCTTGTCCAGCTGCACGTCCAGGCCGTACTTGGCAGACAGCTCCTCGATCTCCTTGCGGCGAGCCGCCCGGTCGATAAACAGGCCCTTGGCGTGCTTGTCACCCAGGATGATATTTTCAAAGACAGTCATTGCCTCCACCAGCATAAAGTGCTGGTGCACCATGCCGATTCCCAGCTTGACTGCCTGGCTGGGGGACTCGATCCGCACCTCTTTGCCATTGAGGAATATCTTTCCCTCCGTGGGCTGATAAAGGCCGATGAGAATGTTCATCAACGTGGACTTACCGGCACCGTTCTCACCCAGCAGGGTCAGTACCTCGCCGCGGTTGACGGTCAGGCTGATATCCTTGTTGGCGTAAAAATCACCAAACCGCTTGCTGATATGCTCCATACGCAGCAGCTCGCTCAAGTTCCCTCACTTCCCTTCGTTCGTGTGTTTGCAGAAGTTCTCATTTTCCACTTGGAAAATGAGAACAGACCACGGTCCGTTCTCAAATATTAAATCGAGAGTAGTATACCATATCTGTCGGATTTTGGGAAGAATTTTTTTGTAAAACTCCTACATTTTTTTAGCGTTTTTTATCTATTGCACCGGTACCGTTCCCATAGTATAATCAAACGCAACAAAGCGAAAGAAGGTGTTGCATATGATACATATCCGCCCCGCAGTCTCTGATGACGCCCCGGCGCTGCTGGATATCTATGCGCCCTATGTCATCGAAACCGCCATCACATTTGAGTATGAAGTGCCCACGCTGGATGACTTCCGCCAGCGTATTAAAAACACACTGCACACGCATCCTTACCTGGTCATAGAACGCGATGGCGAGATCGTGGGCTATGCCTACACCGGACAGTTGGGCAGCCGCGCAGCCTACGCCTGGGCGGCGGAAACCAGCATCTATCTGCGGCAGGACTGCCGTCGCGGTGGTTTGGGCACCCGGCTGTACCACGCGCTGGAGGACGCCTCCCGCGCTCAGAATGTACAGGTGCTGTACGCCTGCATCGCCGCACCTGTTTCGGACGGCGACCCCCACCTGACTCGCGCCAGCATTGATTTCCATACCCGGCGCGGCTACGAAATCGTGGGCACCTTCCACCGCTGCGGATACAAGTTTGACACCTGGTACGACGTGGTCTGGATGGAAAAACGCCTGTCCGATGCCGCCATTCCGCCCGCCGTGGTACCCTTTTCTTCTTTTGTGAAGTAAAGTCATTCTGTAATGCATTTATACTTTACAGAATATCTAAATACAGTTTATTCCCCACGCAATAGATAATTGCTTGTCAACGATCCACCTTCCTGTTATACTGGCGGCAGTACATACGGGAGGTATAGCAATGGAAGCAAAGGATGTCTTGAAGGAATTACGGCAAAGGCACAATATGACACAGGATCAGCTGGCTGAAAAGCTGGCCGTCACACGACAGGCTGTCTCCCGCTGGGAAAACGGCGAGTCCGTCCCCAACCCGGAAACATTAAAGCAGTTGTCCGCACTGTTTGATACCTCCATCAATCATCTGCTGGGTGACCCTCGCAAGCTGATCTGTCAGTGCTGTGGTATGCCCTTGGACAGTGATGAGGTCATCAGCCGGGATCTGGACGGCAGCTTCAACGAGGACTACTGTAAGTGGTGCTATACCGACAGCAAGTTCACCTATGACAGCATGGAGCAGCTCCTGGAGTTTCTCGTCACCCATATGTCCAATGAGCAATTCCCTCCTGAACAGGCCAGAACCTACTTCAGCCAGACGCTGCCGCAGCTGAAGCACTGGAGCAAATAATTTCTTCGAAGATATAACAAAAGCACCCGAAAGGGTGCTTTTGCTATCGATGTGTATAGCTAATTATCGCAGCGGCAGCATGATACATCAGCAGCGCGCCCATAAGCATCGCCCCTGCCGACCTATTTCCCCACTCCCATGGCGTATTCGTTACGGTCAATACAATGAGGCATATCACTGGCAGCAATAGCCAAATTGCAAAAAGCTCCACATGATACTTTGCTGTGTTCCGCATCCGTCTTTCAACGGTTTTGCTTATTACGTCATCCGGTACATCCTGCCGTAATTCCGCCACAAAGGAGTAACTGTCGCTGCATTCGAAGATCTCTGCACAATAGGGGCTGATCTCCTCCTCGGCGATTTCTTTCGGAGATCTTCCGTGTGCGCCCCACTTTCCGATATCGTCCTGTCGGAATACATAGAACCGCCGCGGCAATGGCGGCGCACTCTCAAAGGAGAATGTATAGAAGCTTCCAAAATTTTCTACAGCTATAAGCAGATAACCCATCTCTGCTTGTTTCTGCAATACACGCTCGGCCCGCCAAGTCAAAAATGAGGGCAGCCACATTTTTAGCTGTTTCTGCTCCATGTGTATTTCCTCCGTATAAGTTCACCACCAATATACCATCTACTGCAGCAGACGTCAATCAGGCAAATACTCTATGTCACGGAAAGATGCCGCAGGCATACCGAACCGTACTTCCATATATGCCAAAAGCCTGTGACAAATGTCACAGGCTTTTGTGTTGGCGCTACCTATCTTTCCGGGCCGTCTCCAGCCAAGTATTGTCAGCAGAAGCGAGCTTAACTTCCGTGTTCGGGATGGGAACGGGTGGACCCTCGCCCTAATCAGCACCAACTGCGCTGATCGCAGCTGCTCTCACAGCACGACCTATTAAATTGGAGAAAAAGTGGTGACCCGTACCGGATTCGAACCGATGTTAAAGGCGTGAGAGGCCTCTGTCTTAACCACTTGACCAACGGGCCGCATTTTTCTTCTATTTCATCGGCCGGAGCCGTTGAAACCATGGTACACCTTCAGGGACTCGAACCCTGGACACCCTGATTAAGAGTCAGGTGCTCTACCAACTGAGCTAAAGGTGCATATCGTTTGCACCTTCAAAACCGAACAATGAAGAAGTGAACGGAGAAGGCTAAGATTGCCTGCAAATTGTAGGTCAAGCCCTCGGGCTATTAGTACCGGTCAGCTGCACACGTTACCGCGCTTCCACCTCCGGCCTATCAACCAGATCGTCTTTCTGGGCCCTTACTCCA